>CAZKEV010000035.1:0-22194 GCA_964551875.1 uncultured Methanomicrobiales archaeon
CTCGTGCTCTATATGACCTATTACCCCATGGTGACTCCGGAGTTCTCCGCAACCCCGTATGTGACCTTCACCGACCTCGCGGTGAATGGTCTCATCCTGTTCATCGCATCCGTGATCGCAGGATACCTCCCCGCGTGGAAGGTTGCACGCGAGAATATCCAGGATGTCATGAGGGGCTGATGCCATGATCAGGACGCAGGGATTACGAAAGATCTACCGGATGGGGAACGTCGAGGTCAAGGCCCTGGACGGGGTCGATATCCAGATCGGGAAGGGGGAGTTTGTCGGCATCATGGGCCCCAGCGGGAGCGGCAAATCGACCCTCCTCCACATGCTCGGGCTCCTCGACACTCCGACATCAGGGAAGATCTTCATCGACGGGACAGAGGTTGAGAAACTCACCGATTACGAGAAGACCATGTTCCGGCTCTACAAGCTCGGGTATGTCTTCCAGGACTACGCCCTCGTGCCGGAGCTCACGGTGATGGAGAACGTCGCCCTGCCAGCCATGCTCCGGGCAGATCGGACCGAGCAGCAGTACAAGGCAGCCACCGTCGATATCCTGTCCCGTATCGGGCTCTGTGACCGGCGCACCCACCTTCAGGGCGAACTCTCCGGGGGCCAGCAGCAGCGGGTAGCCGTCGCCCGGGCCATCGTGAACAAGCCGGACATCCTCTTTGCCGACGAGCCGTGTGCCAATCTGGATACCGAGAACTCCCGGATGGTCCTCAACCTCTTCAAGGAGATCAACCGGGAGATGCAGCAGACCATCGTGATGGTCTCCCACGAGGAGTGGCACAGGGAGTATTTCGACCGGGTCATCCGGCTGCGGGACGGGAAGATCGTGAACGGCGAAAGATGAGATGCCCCACCCGTTCTCCTTCCCGCTCAGGGAACATCCCTATCGCTGAGGCCAGTGAGGTCGGGGAATTCCCGACAACCTCTCCCTTACCTATTTAAGATATCGCAGAGACTTCTCCTTCACCCGGCGCGAGCGGGGTTGGCGGGGGACGAAGTATGATCTCGGTACTCCATGTGGATGACGAGCAGGATTTCCTGGACCTCACCCGGACGTTCCTTGAGAGGGGAGGGGATATCCGGGTCGAAGGTGTCACCTCATCCAGGGCGGCCCTTAAGAAGCTGAAAGAGTCGTATTACGATGCCATCGTCTCTGATTACCAGATGGACGGGATGGACGGGATCGGCCTCCTGAAGCATTTGAGAAGAGCGGGGGACTTCATCCCCTTCATCATCCTCACAGGGAAAGGGAGGGAACAGGTTGCGATCGAAGCACTGAACAGCGGCGCCGACTTCTACCTCCAGAAGGGGGTCGATCCGAAGGTCCATTTCATCGAGCTGAGAAACCTCATCAACCAGGCGGTCAGCCGCCGTCAAGCCGTTGAGGCCCTCCAGGAGAGCGAACGGAAGTACCGTCAGCTCGTTGAACTTGCCCGGGAGGGTATCTGGGCAATTGATAGAGAGAGCAATACCACCTACGTGAATCCCCGCATGGAAGAGATCCTCGGCTACGCTCCCGGCGAGATGGTGGGCAGGCACCTTTTCACCTTCATGGACGACAGGGGAAGGGAGAAGGCTGCCCGCTATCTCGAGCGCAGGCAGCAGGGGGTCCAGGAGCAGCACGAGTTCGAGTTCCTGCATAAAGACGGGAGGCTGGTTGCGACACGGCTGGAGACCTCTCCAATCCTCGATGAATCAGGGAGGTACCTCGGTGCCCTTGCAGTTATCGCAGATATCTCCGAGGAGAAACGTGCTGAAATGGCCCGTCGGAAGAGCGAAGAGCGGTACCGGAACCTCGCCGAGGCGTCGCAGGATCTCATCTACATCATCGATCGCGACGACAACGTGGTATACCTGAACACACGCGCCCTGGAACTCCTTGGAAGAGGGACCGAGGAGGTAGTGGGCCGGCCGAGGGCTCTCCTCTTCCCCGCTTCTGTAGATGAGGGTATGAAGAGAAATCTCGCCACGGTCTTCTCAGATGCACGTCTCGTCCGGGTTGAGAATCTCATCCCTCTCGGAGACAGGGATACCTGGCAGGATACAACCCTCATACCGCTCAAGGACGCGAAGGGGACAGTCACCTGCGTCATGGGGATCTCGCGGGACATCACCGAACGCAAACGGATCGAAGATGCCCTCCGGGAGAGCGAAGAGAAGTACCGCAACCTGGTGGAGCGCGCACACGACGGGATCATCGTGATCCAGGATGGGGTTATGAAATTCTGCAACCGAAGGACAGCCGAGATGTGGGGAGGTGATATCCAGGAGATCGTCGGGCGACCATACCAGGATTTCGTTGACCCGGCCGAGTTTCCACGCCTTCGGGAGAATTATGAACGCCGGATGGCCGGAAAAGAGGTCCCCGGGCGGTACGACACCCGGCTCATGAGAAAGGACGGGACCAGCTTCCCCGTGGATCTGAATGGAGGGGGCATCATCTACCAGGGCAGGCTTGCAGATCTCATTGTGTTCCGAGATATCACAGAGCGGAAGATGGCGGAGGAGGCCTTAAGAAACGTGAACAGGAAGCTGAACCTCCTCTCTTCGGTCACCCGGCATGACATGCTCAACCAGCTCATGGCCATCGTAGGCTACCATGAGCTTGCACGGAGCTGTGACAACCTGGCCGAGGTGAAACAGCTGGTGGATCTGGCAGGGAGAGCTGCGGTGACCATGCGCCGGCAGATCGAGTTCACCAGGCAGTATCAGGATATCGGAGTCCATTCACCGGTATGGCAGGACCTGAAGGACGTGATCGCACGGGCATGTTCCGGGGCGGTGAACGGGAAATTAAAGGTTCTCATGGAAATGGATCCGGTCAGGATCTATGCCGATCCCTTGCTGGAGAGGGTCTTCTCAAACCTCATCGAGAATGCGATCAACCACGGGGAGAAGGTTACCTCCATCCGGTTCTTGACACAGATAACCGGTTCGGGCCTCACCATCCTCTGCGAGGACGATGGCATCGGGATCCCTGCACGTGAAAAGGAAAGGATCTTCTCCCCGGGCTATGGGAGGAAGACCGGTTACGGGCTCTTCCTCGTCCGTGAGATCCTGAGCATCACCGGTGCGACGATCCGGGAGATCGGGCAGGAAGGAAAGGGGGCTCTCTTCGAGATCGCTGTTCCGAAAGATGCGTACCAGTTCAGGGAGTGAGCCGGCATGGCCTTCCATTGCAGGATGTGTGGTACGTGCTGCATGTATCTCGGTGATTATATCGCCATCGAACGCCAGGTCGGCCCTTTTGCATTTGAATGCGAATCGGTCTCGACCGGGACGCCATTCCGTACAAGGGTGGATGACGACAAGCGGGAGATCTTCCTGGATCACGCCTGGCTGGACGAGCATCCCACCGCCTGCCGGTTCCTCCGCCCCAGAGGGGAACACATCCTCTGCACCATCCACGGGACAAGCCCGGTCCAGTGCAGGTTCTACCGGTGCGTGGTCATGCGTATCTTTGACCCCCGCGGGATCCTCGTCGGGAAGGTGACCGGCACCCTCGCGCTCCATTCTGATAACCGGGACTTACGGGGTATCTGGGAAGCGGCTCTTCGGGAGATTCCGGAATGGTCAGGCGATATTGAGTCACGTCTCCAGAAGGTCCTGGAGAGCCACGGCTACCGGGTCGAGTAATCCGATATGAAAGGAGGGTACAGAAACGGGAACGGAAAATAAAAATAGTAAATGAGGAGATTAGAACCGGGGGCGCCTGTGCTTCGGCAGGCACTCCTGGCAGTAAACGGGCCTTCCCTCGGTTGGCTTGAAGGGGACTTCGCATTCCTTTCCACAGTCTGAACAGACGACCTTCGTCATCTCACGCGGGCCGAAGTTTCTCCGGCCACCAAAATCTGATCGATACATGGCTATACTCAAACAGTCTTATGAAAAACTGCATTATATTATTGGCTCTCCGGACGGATGAAGCTTTGTATCCGGGAGGCTGTTCAGATATACCGGTTCCGTCGGAGCCACTCCACCTGGGGCGGCAGGTACCGGTACAGGATATCGCACTTCTCGTCCTGGAAGGACCAGGGGGTCACGATCAGGATATCCCCTTCCCGTATCCAGACCCTCTTCTTGATCTTTCCCTTGATCCTGCCCATCCGGGTTATCCCGTCGTAACACCGCACCCGGATGTGGTTTGCTCCCAGCATCAGTTCGGCAGAGGCGAACTGCTCGCGATTCCATTTCTTGGGCAACCGAACGCGGACGATCGGAAGGCCCTGGGCATCTACTGCGTTTGGATCAGAAGCATCATTGTTCTTCTTTGGATTTCCCGGAATTCAATCAGCTCCGTTGGCATAGATTAAGGGTGCCTGACACGATGAAGGTATTTATTGTAGCGAATGCAGGGTCGTCTCCTTGAACACAGGGCAACGAAGGGAATATGAGGGTCCACGGGCGAAGGTAGGGAAGGGAACTCCGGGTGACCATGAGGGAGAAGATCAAGGGTTGGCTGGTGGAGGAGGAGATGCTCGTCGAGGATATCCCGGACAGCGATTCACATTTCCGGTTTCTCTTCATGTTTCCCGGGGATCACTACATGGAGATCGTGCAGCCGCTCACAAAACCGGATATGGTCCAGGTTATCTCGACCACGAGTGTCAGCGAGGAGCATCAGGAGACCATGAGGGGATCGAATCCCGGGCACCGGGCGGAGTTCATCTGGGCCCTGCGGTTCGTCATGAACACCTTCTTCGTGGATTTTGAGATGGTGCACCCGGACAATATTCTCGAGAAGTTCACCCTCACCGACACGATCTTCGAGGACGGCCTCTCCAAGGATAAGCTGATGTCTGTCATCCGGAAGGTGTGGAAGGCGAACCTCCAGGTCATCTGGATCATCCAGAAGGAATACGTCGGGCTCGAACCGGAGGAAGGGGAGCCTGATACCGATTCGGGCATGTACAGGTGAACGCCTGCCACCCGAAGGATCCTCCTGGGGGAGAAGGAAGGTGCGGGCAAGGCAAGGGGGATATTTTCTGGCCCCGTTCCCCCCTTGATCGACAGGGGTACGGCAGGGGAAAAAATAAGCCCCTTCTTCAGGATGCCCGGAAGGAAAGAACCGTCGATCCCGTTGCATCCTTGAGTATCAGCCTGCTGCCGCTGATCTCAAAGCCTGCCACGGAACCGAGCAGTGCAAGAAAGGTCTCTTCCTGTTCCATAATGCCCCGGGGTTCACCGCAGTACATCTTCGTCGACCCTCTCGGACCGAAACGAAGCGATTCCCCGGTACGGTTGAAGCTCGCGAAGTACCGGTTGCATCCGGCTGATCCGGTTACTTTCCCATCATCGCTGAAGACAGCGTCGATTTGTGTTCCTGCGAGCAGGGAGATCACCGCACCTGTGCCATGATAATACGATTCGAGAACCCACGAGGTTCCCGTGAGCGGCATCTGGAGCTCGGGCTTTGCCTTTGCGAAGACAAGGATCGGGGTGCCGGAAGCGTCGGAGAGGACCAGCTGGTCCCCATCGATCCGGAACTGTGCCGCCGATCCCAGGAGGGCGAGGTACCTGCTCTCCTGCTCCATCACGCCCGGATCCATGCAGGCCATGAGGGTGGATCCGATCCCCTCTATCGCTACCGAACTTTGACCTGCGCCATACCCTGCGAAATAATGGTTGCA
Source organism: uncultured Methanomicrobiales archaeon (assembly GCA_964551875.1). GTDB lineage: Archaea > Halobacteriota > Methanomicrobia > Methanomicrobiales > JACTUA01 > JACTUA01. Next base: position 5,649 of record CAZKEV010000035.1, read on the forward strand.
TCCGGCGGAGCCCGTCAACCGCAGGTCAGGAGAGAAACTGGCGGTGATGCGGGTGGTCGGGAGGATGGAGGCCATGGTTCCCTTCGCACCGAGATACGAGACGAGATCCCATGCAGTTCCTTTGAGTGCAGGAGTGGCTGTCCCTCGGGGTTCCGGCTTCTCCCCGGCGGGAGACACGCAGCCCGGGCAGAGGAGGCAGGCTGTGAGAAGGAGGGTCACTGCGATGAGAACCGGATCGGTATAGAGTTTCATGGTGTCACCATCCCCGTTTGGGAGACGGGTGTAATAAGGATAATGGTGATTACGAAAAATTCCGTAATTAATTACGTCCCATTCTCAAGAAAACGAGAATTTCAGGGTTTTCGCCCAGAACGGCACGGGGGCCGGCAGGACCGTGCGTACCGAAAACCCGGGGCGTTTCGATCCTCCCTGTCTCTCTCTTACCCAGGATGTACGCCGACATCGCCTTTACTCTGTTCATGATCAGATAACGCCTCGGTTCCATGCCTTCAGGAGAGCAGTCAATTCCTTTGAAGCCCTGCTCCAGCTGGGGATGGTTACTTCCCCTTGGAAGACAAATACTATCCGGTAATTCGTTCACAGAAAAAGAAGAGATGCTCTTCGCTTCGGGGATCTTGCGGCGATGGGCGTTGAATGGGTTGTATCCACACGTCGGGAGACGGCAGGGATAGGGAAGGATATTCCTGGATGGCTCTCTGTGGCTGCACCTCTCCCCAGCTCTGTGTTCTCTATTGCCAGGATGAACCATGGTAGGAATATCGCCGAAAACCGAGGCATTCGTGCCGGACATTACCCATATCGAGATACTGCAGGTCGTCGCGGGGAAACCAAGCTGTTCCATCACTCATGTTGTTCTCCAGATGCTTCCCACCACCAGTGAGAGTAAAGTTCGCACCGGCGTTCGCCAGTTGCTTGCCCGAAGATACCTTGATTTTGGAAAGTCTGCCAGCGGGATAGAACTATCGCTCACATCAAACGGCCGCGTGGTTCTCCAGCGGGCGGCAGTCTGAACATCCCCCCCATAACCTATTCCGGGTCCCGGCCCCGCGGATGAACAGGGTGCATCGATAGTCCTTCTGCGGTGTACCAGATATCCCCCTTCTATCCGAAAGGATACACTTCACCATAAGGGTTATTTACCTTCCCCATGGTTGTTCATTGTGGCAGCGAGCGAGGGCATCCGGGACGGTGGGAAAGGACTGTGATCTCGACCCGTTTTTATCGGATCTACGATATCGGCAGGGAGATCGACCTCGACTGGCTGGAACGGGAGCTGGGAGAGAATTACTTTACTGCCCGGACAAGTTTTACCCGGCTCAAGCAGAAATCCATCATGATAGAGGATCCGCCCCTCACCATCCGGATGCACCCAATCCGGGTGGAGCGGGATGGCAGGCCCTTTGAATTCGCAGTTGTCGCACGGGTCTATGATATCGGGGCGATCAGCTTCTGTTTCGTGCACGAAGACCCGGACGCCGGTTTCGCAGCGCTCGAGGATATTGCGTTCCTTTTTACGGGACAGGAAGGCCTTTCAGACTCCTATGTGCAGTATCTCAAGACGCTCGCGGAGATCATCAGGCCCCACATCAAACACTTTGCCATCGATCCGGACTTCTTTGAGGATTACACGGTCTACGTGACCGACAGAAGGGACGACTCCATCGACCCGGTACCCCTGTTGATAGGGGAACGGACGGAGGTCTCCCCCCAGGTGCGGGAGGAGATCCTGAAGAATTCGCTCAGCTACACCCCGGCCGATCTTTGCGTGCTCTCCTGGGACTCGGCCCTCCTCTGCAACCCGGAACCCTCGACGGACCTCATCGACCTGATCGAGTTTGCTAACGTCCAGGTCCTCGAGCTCCGGTATTATGACCGGGAGCTGACCCGCCAGATGGAGAAGATGTACGATGATATCGGGCAGGCCGAGCGGCTGTCGCAGTTTTTCCGGATGCGCCAGTACCATGCGATCATGGCAAAACAGATGGAGACCTATGCCGGGATATCCGAGATCATCGAGAAGGTCGACAACCTGATCAAGGTCACCGAAGATGTCTATTATGCCAGGATCTATGCAACCGCCTTGAGGGTACTCAGGAGCGGCCAGTGGAGCGAGAGCGTGAGCCGGAAGATGGATGTGATCCGGGAGAACTACTCGATGCTCTCGGACGAGGTCCGCATCCAGCACTCAAACCTGCTCGAGTGGGTGATCATCCTCCTCATTGCCCTCGAATTCGGCTTCGCCATCTGGCAGATCTTCCGGTGACCGGGGTGCCGATACCGATTACGTTCCAGGGAAAAAGCCCTGCAAAGGTGCGGGACTCCGCTCGCCCGATGAGATGCATAGCGGGCATGGAAAACGAGGGGTGTTTTATTACGGGTTTTACATACTTCCCTGTGCGAGCCTCCCTATCCGCTCTGCATAGAGGTGGGTGGCGTACCCGAGGGCGGCCGCCACGGCCGAGACGAGGAGGATGGCCCCGTAGATCTCGAGGCCTGCATTGCCCACCGATGCCCTGACGATGAGGTTGATGGGGTTCTCCGGCACCGACACCACGAAGAGGATCACGACCACGAGGGCCGTGGAGTAGATGAACTGGGCGGCGGTCCGCTCGCGATAGTGGAGTGCGGTCAGGGCCGAGAGGAGGATCAGGATGAGGGATGCGACGGACACGAGGAAGAGGATGGGGATCGGGTTCTGGATGCGGATCCCGTTCACCGCGAGGAGGATGAGCCAGACTCCGGCCTGTGCCGGGACCAGGATCTCGCAGGCGAGGACCTTCCCCCAGACCATCTCGGTGAAGGTGATGGGAGTGGAGACAAGGGTCTCGAGGGTCTCGTGCTGGTACTCCTCGGTGATGAGGTCGATGATGAGGGAGGCCGAGATGATGGCAGGCATGAAGACGAGGAGGGGGATGAGGAGGCCGAAGACGAACTCGTAGAACCCCTCGGTCCTCGCCGCAGGGGGGAACTTCACCTCGATGGGCTGCCCGGTGATCCGTGAGGCCCTGGCGGTCCGGAGGTCGCTCTCGAACCCGAGGAACACCTCCTTCAGCTTCACCCCCACAACCGTCGCCTGCAGGTCGTTCTGCAGGGTATAGAGCGTGATCTGGACAGGGTCCGGGGAATCAGCTGGGGTGCCCGGCACGTAGATAACGGCAGCGAGCTTCCGCTCCTTGAGGGATTCAAGGGCCGGGGAGAGGTCCATCTCGTAGACGGTGAAGTCGTCCGACGCCGTGAGGCGATCGAGGAGGGTCGAGTTCGTGCCGGAATAGGCGATGCTGTACCGGAACCTCGAGTACTGGGAGACCGAAGACGGATCGTACATGGAGGTGAGGCCGACCATGAGGAAGGAGGAGAACATCGCGACAAAGAGCTGGAGGAGGATGGCGAAGATGATGGTCTTCTCGTAGTTGATCCCCGAGAGCTCCTTCCTCGCCATGATCCGGATATTCCTCGCGTTCACCGGACCACCCCCAGGATGAAGTAGAGGTTATAGAGGCTGTGCACGGCGGTCGCGGCGAGGACGCCCGGGAAGTACCACCGTCTCCCTCCCGCCCGGATCACGAGGGAGACGATGAGCACCCCCGTGAAGTGGAGGAGGAGGGGCATCCAGAGGAGGAGAGCACCCTGCTGGAGGAAGAGGATGGACCCGAAGACCGAGTCGGTGATCTGCGAGAGCATGGCGAGGAGGAAGAGCTTCTCGCCCAGGAGGAACCCGACGGCGGTGGCCGCCGCGGCAGAGAGAAGGGTCGAAAGGGGCAGGGAAGGGAACTCGCCGGCGAAGAGGCTGTATACCCCGATGGATTTGGCGAGTTCCTCGACAAACGCGGCAAGGGCGATGAGGAGGACGAGGGAGAGGGGCATGGGGAGGTTGAAGAAGAGGACGAGGGCCATCATCTGGAGCATGAAGATGAAGGGAATAAGGAAGATGTTCGCGAGGAACAGGGAGCGGTAGGGGTGCTCCCGCGAGAGGCTTGATCCGATGAACTCCCGGAGCCTGGGGAGGAAGGGGTGGAGGTTGAAGAGCCTCTCGGCGTTGAAGTTCACCGCGCCGACGTAGAGGAGCACCCCGCTCGTCAGGTAGAAGAGCGAGGTGGAGTAGAGGTAGTCCATGGCCGAGAACCCCGTGCCCTGCAGCTGGAGGATGATGAGGGTGAGGGGCGAGACGAGCGAGACGACATGGACGTTCGCGAAGATGGAAGGGAAGAAGAGGTACGAGGTGGCGATGGTCGAGAAGAAGATGGAGATGAAGGAGAGCTCCTTGAAGGATCGGGAGAGCATCCCGATGAGGAGGGCAGATGCGAGGAAGAAGAGGATGACGGGGAGGAGGGGGAGGAGGATGATGAGCGATGCCCGGGCCGAGAGGATCACCCCGACGGAGGTGATGAGCATCCCCGCGAGGTAGGGGAGCATCTTCCCCGCGATGATCACGAAGGGATGCAGGGGGCTTGAGAGGAGGATCTCACCCTTCCGTTCGATCCGCTCGTTCATGATGGACATCATGAAGAACTGCGAGGTGAAGTAGAGGGGGAAGATGAAGACAAAGACGAAGATGATGGAGTCAAACGGGAGGGAGGGGGAGAGCTGCGACGGTGTCTTGAAGCTCGAGTACGAGGGCTGCTGGGTGAACAGGTTCGTGTATCGTGCGATCTGGTCATTTTTACCCGTGTCCTGCTGCAGGTTCTTCCGGAGCTCCTCGGCCGAATAGGGGATGACCGGGGAGGGTGGGGTGACCTGGACGACAGGCCCCTGGGGTACAGGGGGTTCTGTCGACCGCTGGCGGACGGAGATGTACTGGCCGCTCTGGGTGGCCTGGAAATCGAGCTCACTCTTCACGTACTGGAGATCTATCCAGAGGGGATAGGCGGCGAAGAGGTCGGGTTCGCGGTTGTACACCGATGCCACGTACTGCGAGTAGTCCCGGCTGAGGGTCTTTGCAGCCGCACGCCCCCGTTCGGTCATGGGCTGCGAGACCGTCCTGTTCACGATGATGAGGTCAAAGGCGGATCTCTCGGATGTGAGGGCACTCCCGTCCCCGTAAAAGACGGTGAACCTCCCGTCAGAAGAGAGGACATTCCCGAGTTCACGGTCGTCGGTAGCGATGAGGTACATCCCGTCCTGGAGGTGCATCCCGCTCCGCGCCACGAACCCCGTGGCGATGATGAGGAGGATGAAGAGGATGACAGCAAGGGGAAGGACGTTCCTCCCCATGGTCGAGAAGGAATTTTTCACTTCCCATCGCGCGATCGTGAAGATATCGGAAAATATTCCCATAATTACCTAATATACCTTTAAATATCGTTTATATCAGAACATAAATTTTATCAATTCAATAGATAAAATGTTATAAGCCATGATCTCAGCCTGCGGACTCACCAAGAACTACAACGGTTTTGTGGCCCTCGACGGGGTCAGCTTCGAGCTCAGGGACAACGAGATACTGGGGGTCATCGGCCACAATGGGGCAGGGAAGACGACCCTCCTCAAGATCATGACCGGCCTCGTGCCCCCAACCCGGGGGGGCCTCTCCATCAACGGGATCGATGTGGTGGAGGACCCGGTCGGGCTGAAGAAGATCCTGGGCTACCTTCCCGAGGACTCCCACCTCTACGAGACCATGACGGTCAGGTCCTATCTCACCTTCTTCGGCGAGATCTACGGGATGGCGGGCGAGGCGATCCGGGAGAAGACCGATGCTCTCCTCGGCACCCTCTCCCTGGAAGCCGGCCAGAAGAAGATAGGGGAACTCTCCAAGGGGATGAAGCGGAAGGTCGCCATCGCCCGCTCCCTCCTCCATGACCCTGCCATCCTCATCTATGACGAACCCTCGTCCGGCCTCGATCCCATGACCTCCCGGACCATCATCGAGTTTCTGAAGGACCTCCGGAAACAGAGGAAGACCATCGTCTTCTCGGCCCATAACCTCTACCAGGTGGAGGAGGTCTGCGACCGGGTCATGATCCTCCGGCGGGGGAAGGAGGTTGCCTGCGGGTCTATCCGGGAACTGCGTGAGATGTTCGGTTCCATCACCTACACCCTCACCTTCTCCATCGGGGATCTCTCCCGCCTGGGAAACCACAGGAATTACCGGAAGGACGGGATCTACTACTCGGCCGACGGCCTCGATATCGACGGGATGAACGAGCTCTCCCTGGCTCTCCCCGGGGCCGGGGGCCGGGTCGAGCGGGTCGAGTCCCATTACCCGAGCCTCGAGCAGATGCTCGTGAAGATCGGGAACTGACGACTTAGTGATCGTCAGTGACGCATCTCCCGGTTGTGCCCTCTAAGGCTCACGGGCCTCCCCCAGTGTCCGACGATTGATAAGTACTTTTTAAACCCGAAGCTCCAGATTTGTTTGGGTAGTTGTCCTCGTCGTGGGGCTCTTGGGGGGCTCCGCCCCCCGGCGCGGCCATCCCCTCGGAGTGTCCGGGGATTAATGACCGGAGGTTTCCGGGGCCCGATGGAACGGCAATTCCCGGGACAGGCCCTATCCTGGCAGGGGGACGCCGCAGCGGCGGGGGCGGAGCCAAAGGCGAAGCCCCCAGGAGCGTCCGACAGTCTACGAGAGGGTTCTAACGATGGAGAAAAAGGGGTTGCCCCTTGTTTCCTTGGAAAAGGGATCAGGGGGGGGCCCGGAGGGTCAGGTCCACGGTGACAAAGCCGCCGTGCATTTCGATATAGAACTTACCCGGGAAGGAGAAGTAGAGTCTTTTGGGGCTCTCTGCACTGTAGGTCCGGAAATAGCCATCCTGAGCTAAGACCTTGTGCGTGGTATTATCCCATATGGTGATTATGAAGAATGACCGTACGGGACTACTTGATCCAGGGGTTACTGCGTAGTCGATTATGAATGGGGGATTGACAACCTCGGCACTTATCGCTTCGTACTGGAACTTTCCCTCGTAGGTCTGGTGGAAAATGGTGGGGAAGGCCCGGCCCTTCAAATTATACACTGTCCTAAAGTCGGGAGCATTATATATATTCGGATCGCGGATGGTTTTCGCACTCTCCGCATAGGTCCCTCTCTGCGTGGGAGCGGGGGGAGGGGTCTGGGTGGGCGGTGTCGTCTCAGGGGCAGTGGTGGGGGGAAGTGTCGTCGGTATCATGGGGACGATCGTCGTAACAGGTCCCGGAGTGGGGGTTGGGGTGATTTGAGGCTGGGTGGCCCGGAGGTAAAAGCCACCGAACAGGATAATGGCAACGATGACGATGATGATGCCGAGGGCGACAGCGGCAGGTTCTATCAACCATTTCATTGCGATCACGTATCAGATGGATTTTACATAGGTATTGGATCCTGAGGGATAAACCATTTTCCCAAGGAAAACATGCACAGCCGGACAGGGATTCCTCTCATGGGCGAGGGTGGAATAGCCCTGAAGGGGTCCGAAAAAAAGGAATTCCGCGGCTTATCACGACGAAGAGGAAGTGCATGCAAAAAGAACGGGCCTGAGGGAGGCGGATGCGGAAAACGGGCCTGAAGGGATTTGAACCCCTGGCCGATGGATTAAGAGTCCATCGCTCAACCTGACTAAGCTACAGGCCCCCGAGAGTGAACGTATTATTTGGTTGATTGTCTCCCATAAGGATTTCGGAATCGGGGTTACGGAATCCCGGAGGGATTTTGGAATCCCGATGACGGAATCTGGAATCTCCAGATTTTCGGAATCCCTTATTACGGAGCAGTGCGAATCTCTGTACATATGGCCGGTACTGGCGTGGACAGGGCGAAAAAGAAGGTCAAATACCTGATATTCGGGTGCGGGAGCACCGGCTACAATGTGGTGGAGGCACTCCTCAGGGAGACCCCGGATATCCTCATCATCGACCGGGACGAGAAACGGGTCGAGGACCTGCGGGTCCAGAAGTTCAATGCCATTGTTCGGGATCTCACGAGCCCCGGTCTCATCTCCGGGCTCCCCCAGCCCGATGTCGCCTTTGTCCTCTCCAATGACAAGGATGCCAACCTCACCGCCGTCCGCACCATCAGGTCTGCATACCCGAAGGCGCATGTCATCGCGAGGGCCACGGACCCGGTCTCCATCGGGATGCTCCAGGAGGCGGGAGGGGACCTCGTCATCTACCCCCAGGAGGTGGTGGCGCAGGAGGTCGAGGCCCACTTAAAGAGGCTCCACTCGTCCCGGCTGGCACGGAGGCTCTATGAGCTCATCGCCGGCTGGGAGGGAACCCTCGGGATCGTCACCCACACGAACCCCGACCCCGACTCCATCTCGAGCGCCATGGCCCTCGTTACCATCGCTTCCGAGGCGAACCCGAAGAACCTCACCTGCCGGATCCTCTACGGCGGGAACATCGGCCACCAGGAGAACCGTGCCTTCGTGAACCTGCTCGATATCAACATGGAGCGGATCACCCCCCAGGTCCTGAAGGAGTGCGACTACCTGGCCCTCGTGGACTCCCTGGCCCCGGGGATGAACAACGACCTCTCGAAGAAGACCCAGGTGAACATCGTCATCGACCACCACACGAACGGCGAGATCCCGGAGGTGAAGGGGGACTTCGTGGACATCCGCTCGGGGATCGGGGCCACCGCCTCCATGATGGCCCAGTACCTCAAGGAGCTCGGGATCGTGGTGAACAAGAAGGTGGCGACCGCCCTTCTCTACGGCATCCAGGCGGACACCCGTTATTTCCGTCGGAACGTAACCCCGGCCGACTTCATCTATGCCGCCTTCCTCCTCCCCTTCACCGATCTTGAGCTCCTGGAGAAGATCACCTCCCCGGCCATCTCCCAGGAGACTCTCGATGTCCTGGGGGCTGCCATCCGGAACCGGAAGATCCGGAGCGGGTACCTCTTCTCCAATGTGGGGTACGTCAGGAACCGGGATGCCCTGCCCCAGGCGGCCGACCTCCTGATCAACCTGGAAGGGGTGAACACGGCCCTCGCCATCGGCATAGGGGACAGCGCCATCTACATCTCTGCACGGAACAAGGATATCCGCCTGCACATCGGGAACGTCCTCGCCGAGGCCTTCGGGGATATCGGGGAGGCCGGAGGGCATCCCAACATGGCGGCGGCAACCATCCCCCTCACCTACTTCTCCCTCGTGAAGACCAAGGACGACCTCCTCGCCCTGGTGCTCGAACCCGTCATGCGCAAGTTCATGCGGGTCGTGGGCCTCGAGAAGGAAGAGTCCCATGAGATTTTCGAGATTTGATGGTATAAATCCATGAAATCTCGGAAAAATGGGCTCATTTTTGCGGGGTTTGAGGACTGGGAGCCCTACTACCTCCGGATCCTCGCCCACTTCTCCTTTGACCGGGCAAGGGACGAGGAGGCTGCGGTCCTCCTCTCATCCCTCCTCACCCGGGACGACCTCCTCCTCCTGGAGGGGCGTATCCGGGGAAAGCCCGTCACGGTCTGCGGGAACGGCCCTAACCTGATGGAAGAACTGGACCGGATCAGGGGCACCATCATCGCCGCGGATGGAGCTGCCAACCGGCTGTACGCCCGGGGGATCCGCCCCGGCGTCATCGTCACGGACCTCGACGGTGCCACGGATGCCTTCATCGGCATGAACGAGGCGGGCACGGTCATCGTCGTCCACGCCCACGGGGACAACATGGACCTCCTCCGCCGCTGGGTTCCCCGTTTCGCCGGGCCCCTCGTCGGGACCACCCAGAGCCGGCCGTTCGACGGCATCCACAACTTCGGCGGGTTCTCGGACGGGGACAGGGCCGTCTTCCTCGCAGACGCCCTTGGCGCATCAGAGGTTGTGATCGCGGGCTTCGACCTGGACGATCCCACCGTGGGCCCGGTGAAGAGGGGAAAACTCCTCTTCGCCCGGGAGCTCCTCAGGCTCGCAGGCCATGACCTCTGACGCGGTCATCCTGGACGGGTATATCGATGAGCCCGCCTGCCTGGGGGTCCCGCCGTACATCGCACCCCAGGTCCGTTCCCTCGCCGGGGTCCTCCTGAGCCGCGGGTACCGGGTTACCTATCACACCATCGACCAGCTGAGGCAGGATCCTTCTCTCCTCCTCTCACTCGACAAGGCCGGTATGGTTGTGATGGTGGCAGGAGTCACTGTGCCGGGGAAGTACCTTGCAGGAACACCTGCCACCCTCGGTGAGATCGAGCAGATCGGGTCCACGCTCCGGCACCCTGAGACCTTTCTCGGCGGGCCGATCCTCTTCGGTTTCTCCCCCCGCGGCGGCACGAGGGCTGTGCAGAGGGAGATCCCCGGTTTCTCGGTCCTCCTGGAGGGATCTCCGGCCGGTGCCCTGGACTCGTTCCTCTCCGGCGGAGAGCCGAGGAGTGATGGTGACTACCGCCAGATGGGGGAGTGGCTGGTTGCCGGGGCGCCCGTGATCCGCGGGCACCCGTCCTTCCCCCACCTCATGTGCGAGCTCGAGACCGCGACGGGCTGCAGCCGGTCGGTCTCGGGCGGGTGCTCCTTCTGCACCGAGCCCTTCTACGGCCCGCCCCGTTTCCGGACGGTGGAGGAGATCGTGTCAGAGGTAGCCGCCCTCTCAGCGAACGGCGCCCGCCACTTCCGCCTGGGGAGGCAGCCGGATCTCCTCACGTACGGGGTAACGGGAGGCGAGTTCCCGACGCCGGATCCCGGGTTGCTCCGCGATCTCTTCACTGGGATCCGGCGGGCTGCCCCGGACCTCCTCACCCTCCACATCGACAACGTGAACCCCGGGACCATCGCTCAGCACCAGGAGGCAAGCCGCGAGGCCCTCCGTGCCATTGTTGAGGGGCATACCCCGGGTGACGTGGCAGCGTTCGGGATGGAGACCGCTGACCCCGCGGTGGTGAAGGCGAACAACCTGAAGGCGACCCCTGACCAGGTGATGCAGGCCATCCGGGTGGTGAACGAGGTGGGGGGGATGCGGAGGGAAGGGATACCGGAGCTCCTGCCAGGCCTGAACTTTGTCCTCGGCCTCGCCCGCGAGACCGAAGAGACCTTCTCCCTGAACGAAGGGTTCCTTGCGGGCATTCTCTCCGAAGGTCTCCTCGTCCGCCGGGTGAACATCCGGAGGCTCATGGCATTCCCCGGCACCCGGGCATATGAGGACAATACCCTGGGGAAGCATGACCGGCTCTTCCGCAGGTTCAAGGAGAAGGTCAGGAAGGACTTCGACCATCCCATGATCGCGAGGATCTTTCCCCTCGGGACCATCCTCCGCCAGGTCATCGTGGAGGTGACGGGCCGAATCTCATTCGGGCGCCAGATGGGATCCTATCCCGTCCTCGTGGGGATCCCCCTCCAGCTTCCGGTAAGGAGCATGCTCGATACCATCGTCGTGGACTGGGGGATGCGATCCCTCACCGCCCTCCCCTACCCGATCGGGGTGAACAGGCTCCCCGTCCAGGCGCTGGCCTGGCTCCCGGGGATCGGGAAGAAGAGAGCAGGGTGGATCGCTGCTGCCCGTCCCTTCGCAGACCTGGCAGCATTCAGGGAGAGCGCGGGGGAGAACCCCCTTGACGGGGCCCTCTCCTTCTAGGCCTCCCGAAGCTCCATCACCTTGAGGATATCGGTGCGGGTGACGATGCCGAGGAGGGTGTTCTCCGAGACGATCGGGATGCGGCCGACATTGTGCTTTGACATGAGCCGGAAGGCATCGGAGAGCATGGCGGTCGGGGCGAGGGTGATCAGGTTCCTTGCCATGATGTCCCTGACCCTCTTGGCATCCCTGTCGATCTCAGAGGTGCGGTGGACATCTTCCAGGGTGACCATGCCAACAAGCACGCCCCCCTCAACGACGGGAAAACCAAGGTGTTTGGTGGAGTACATGAGCCGGATAACCTCGGGCACGGGCAGGTCGGGGCTGACCGTGACGAGGTTCGTGGACATCACGTCCCTCACCGCCACGTCCTTGAGGAGGACCGTGGACCGGACGGCGAAGAACTCCTGGTCTGCCCCCAGGTAGATGAATATGCCGATGATGATGAGGACGAAGTTAAGGGTGAAGAAACCGAAGATGACGAAGAAGAAGGCGAAGATCTTCCCGATGTCTGCGGCGATCTTCGTCGCCCGGGCGAGGGGGATCCGCTGGGCGAGCCATGCCCTGAGCACCCTCCCCCCGTCCATGGGAAAGGCGGGGAGGAGGTTGAAGACGAAGAGGATCAGGTTGAGGAGGGCGAGGTACCCGAAGAGGAAGATAACGACCCCGGCCACCGCATGGCTCTGGATGCCAGGTGCCACCGCGACGACAACGGCCCATGCCAAGAGACCGAGGAGGAAACTCATCAGGGGGCCGGCGAGGGCCATGGGGAGCTCGTCGCGGGGATCGGGGAGCTCCTTCTCGATCGAGGAGACCCCGCCGAGGATGAGGAGGGTGATGCTGTTGATCGTGATGCCTCTCCGGAGTGCGACGACACAATGGGCGAGCTCGTGGACAAGGACGCAGACGAAGAGGGCGAGGGAGACGATGACCCCGAGGATGTACGGGTTCCAGCCCTGGACGATCAGGCTCATGTAGGCAGGGTCCGATACCCCGAAGATATCAAAGACGAAACCGCTCGATATGGCGATATCGGTCCCGATGATCCAGGCAAAGAGGGGGATGGCGAGGAGAAAGGACCAGTGGAGGAGCACCGGAATCCCGAAGATCCTCCCGATCCTGATGGAACCGACCATGCGAGACAAGTATCTTTTTAATGTTTAAGTAGCTATCTTCCTCTGATACCGATGATAACGCAAATAACCGAACTATTCGGGCTCTCTGTGTACACCGATAAGGCAATTTACGTGGGGGATGTTGAGGATGTCGTGATCGATGTAGACAACAAGAAGCTCGACTCCCTTGCCATCGGGAACCTCAACCCCGAGCTGGTGGACGTCAAGGGGTTCAAGGGTGTCAAGGTCCCCTTCAGGATCATCAAGGCTATCGGCGATATTATCGTCATCCGCCACCTCGCCCAGTCCTTCAGGCAAGAATAAGGTATCGCCGGAAGCTGCCACGGTTCCCCCACTTTAAGGGGACCACCTCACCTATATCTGTTTTTTATGGAAGAGAGAGAGATCTTCGGGAACCTCGCCATCGTCCCCCCTATCTTTGTCAGGCTCGATGGACGGTCCTTTCACAGGCTGGCGAAGAGGCTGCGCCTTTCGCGGCCTTTCGACGAGGGATTCTCCCGGGCCATGGGCAGGGTCTGCGACGAGCTTCTCTCGGAGAGCGGGCTCTCTCCCCTCTTCGCCTTCACCTTCTCCGACGAGATCAGCCTCTACTTCCCTGACCTCCCCTTCAGGGGCCGGGTCGAGAAGATCGACTCGGTCCTGGCATCCTTCGCCGCGAGCAGCCTCACCCTCGCCCTCTCCGCGGACCAGCCCCTCGCCTTCGACGCGAGGGTGATCGTGGCCTCCCGGAGCTATGCCTCCGAGTATCTCTGCGGGAGGCAGCAGGAGGCCTGGCGGAACCACCTGAACGCCTACTGCCAGGAAGCCCTCCTCAGGGAGGGCATACGGCCGGGCGAGGTGGCCCGCCGGCTCTCGGGGATGAGGAGCGAGGATCTCCACGAGTTCATGTTCTCCCGGGGGGTGAACCTGGCAAAGACCCCGGCCTGGCAGAGGCGGGGAATCCTCGTCTACCGGAAGACAGAGGAGAGGGCCGGCTACGATCCCTGTGCCGGGGAGCCGGTCGAGACGGTCCGGAGGATCGTCACGATCGAGAGGGACCTCCCCGTCTTCTCGAGCCCTGAAGGGCGGGCATTTCTTGAAGGGATCCTAGGCAGCCCGTGAGACAGCGGTCCTGACTTCGATTCCCTCTATCTCCCAGCTGCTCGCCAGCTCGCCCTTTCCCGCAGGCCCCGCTTCCCCGGGCAGGCGGATTGAGAGGGATCGTGCCCTCACCTCACCCTGTATCCTGTCCGCCCACCTGGACCCCACGAGAGACGCAATCCTCGTGTCCCCGATGAGCACTTCAGCGACGATAAACTCCTCGACAGCCAGGTTGAGCTGCCTCCGCATCTCCTGGAGCCTCCGGATCACCTCCCGTGCATAGCCCTCCCCTTCAAGCTCCGGGGTGAGCCTGCTGTCGACGTAAACGGTGCCCCCCTCCATGGGTGCAGACGTGAATCCGTCGGGGATGACCCGGGCGAAGGTCACCTGGCCGGACGTGACCTCGTAGGACCGCCCCCCGCCGGTGAAGATGAATTTTCCCTCCCGTTCGAGACATTCACGGAGCGACCTTCCGTCTGCTGCCTCGATGAGCCCCTTCACCTTCGGGGCGTCCCTGCCAAAAGCCGGGCCGATGGCCTTCATGACCGGCTCGGCCCGGATCCCCATCAAGTCCCAGGATCCCTCCACCACAATCACCCTCTTCGCATTCGCCCTGTTCCGGGCGATAGCCCCGAGGTCCCGGAGAGCCCTGGCAACATCCGGCGATTCTGTCTCCACGACGCACTCCGCAACAGGCCAGCGGAGCTTCCGTTTTGCAGCCTGCCGGGCATTCGCCACCGCGTCGTCGAAGGACCGGACCACCGACATGGCGGCCTCGAGATCCCGGTCAGTGAAGGCCGGCTCCGCCCCGGGCCAGTCGAGCATGTGCACGCTCTCAGGTTCACCCGGAAGACGCAGGTTCCGGTAGATCTCCTCGGAGAGGTGCGGGGTAAAGGGCGAGAGGAGCTGGATGAGCCTTCGGATGGTGAAGTAGATGGTGTCATAGGCCTGCTGCTTCTCCGGGGACTCCCCTTCCAGCCACATCCGGGGCCGGACGAGCTGGACGTACCACCTCGAGAGGTCCTCGAGGATGAACTCGGAGATCGCCCTCGTAGCCCTGTGGATCTCGCAGACCCCCATCGCAGCGTCCACCTCGGCGGTCAGGGTCGCGATCCGTGAGAGGATCCAGCGGTCCTCATGGCGCATCGTATCCAGGTTCCTGAGAAGACGGGAGGGATCGAACCGCCTGTGGCTGTCCTCCGACGGTGTGTAACTGTCCAGGATCATGTAAGGGAGGGGGAAGCGGTAGACGTTCCAGAGGATGTTGACCGCCCGGTTCACCGTCTTCACCCCCTCCCAGTTGAACTTCAGGTCGTCCCACGGGGCGTTTGCCGAGAGGATGTAGAACCTGAGCACGTCCACGCCGAGCTTCTCCACGACTTCGTCGGGGGCAACGACGTTCCCCAGGCTCTTTGACATCTTCCTCCCCTCGGCATCGAGGGCGAAGCCGTGCATGAGCACGCTCTTGTAGGGGGAGCGGGAGAAGGCGATGACCGAGGCCCCGAGCTGGGAGTAGAACCAGCCCCTCGTCTGGTCCTGCCCCTCGGTGATGAAGTCCGCGGGCCAGTACTTCTCGAAGGCCTCCCTCTCGCCAGGGAAACCGAGGGTCGCCCATGAGGCCACCGCCGAGTCGAACCAGACATCGAAGATGTCCTCGACCCGGCGCATTGTCCCGCCGCAGCTGCACGGGATGGTGATGGAATCGACATACGGGCGGTGGGGATCAGGGACATTCACCCCTGAGAGGGCTTCAAGCTCGGCGATGGTACCGATGACCCGGTGGGACCTGCAGCTCCGGCACTCCCAGATGGGGATGGGGATCCCCCAGTAGCGCTGCCGGGAGATGCACCAGTCCCGGGCCTCCTTCAGCCAGTCGTAGAAACGGGCCGATCCCGCCCATTCGGGGTACCAGGTGACCGCGGCGCACTCGTCGAGCATCTGCTCCCTGATCTCCGACACCTTGAGGAACCACTGCGAGGTGGCACGGAAGATAATGGGGGTCTTGCACCGCCAGCAGTGGCCGTATCGGTGGACAACCTCCCCTTTCGCCATGAGGGCCTCCCCGAGGTCCTCGAGGACCATCCCGTCTGCCTCCTTGACAAAGACCCCGGCATAGGCCCCTCCTTCGGCGGTGAACCGGCCGGTGCCGTCCACCGGGCAGAAGACCGGGAGCCCCTCCTTCATCCCCAGGAGGTAGTCGTCCCACCCATGGCCCGGGGCGATATGAACAATCCCCGTGTTCTCCAGGGTGACGAAGTCCGCCTCGGTGACCTTATGGGTATACTCCCTCTGGAACGGCACCCTATCGGCGAGAGGGGAATCGTACTCGAGGCCGATGAGTTCCCGGCCCAGGACCTTCTCCAGGACCGCGAAGTCCTGGTAGCGGCCCTTCCTGAGGACCTGCTCCACCAGGTCTTCGGCCATCCAGAGGATCTCGGCCCGCCCGTCCTTCTCTGCCCTGACCTTCGCATAGATGGCGCCCGCCTGGACCGCCGCGGCGACGTTCGCGGGGAGGGTCCACGGGGTGGTCGTCCAGATGACCAGGTACTCGCCCGCCCTGCCTCTCACCGGGAACTTCACGAAGATGGAGGGATCCTTCGTCTCCCAGTACTCTACCTCAGAATCGGCGATGGCAGTCTCGCACCTGGGGCACCAGTTCACCACCCGGTGGCCCCTCTCGAGCATCTTCCGCTCCTCGGCCCGGGCGAGGGTCCACCACGCCGCCTCGATGTACCCCGGGGTCACGGTGAGGTAGGGGTCGTCGAAGTCCAGCCAGACCCCGAGCCTGCGGAACTGGTCGGACATGATCTCCTTGTTCTCGAGGGCAAAGCGCC
>CAZKEV010000036.1:0-21167 GCA_964551875.1 uncultured Methanomicrobiales archaeon
TCACCATTTTATTTGATCCATCCCCGTTGGAGGCGGTGAGCGTCACGGTGTAGGTTCCGGCAGCGGTGTACACGTGGACGGGACTCTGCAGGCTGCTTGATCCACCGTCCCCGAACTCCCAGGACCAGGAGGTGGGTGTGTTGGTGGACTGGTCGGTGAAGGTCACGGTAAGCGGTGCCTTCCCGGTGGTGACGTCAGCGGTGAAGCCGGCAACCGGCTGGGTCTTCGGGTTTACGGTGATGTAGTTCGATTTCACCATTTTACTTGATCCATCCCCGTTGGAGGCGGTGAGCGTCACGGTGTAGGTTCCGGCCGAATAGATGTGGGAGGGATTCTGCTCGGTGCTCGTGGATCCATCCCCGAACTCCCAGGACCAGGAGGTGGGTGTGTTGGTGGACTGGTCGGTGAAGGTCACGGTAAGCGGTGCCTTCCCGGTGGTGACGTCAGCGGTGAAGCCGGCAACCGGCTGGGTCTTCGGGTTTACGGTGATGTAGTTCGATTTCACCATTTTATTTGATCCATCCCCGTTGGAGGCGGTGAGCGTCACGGTGTAGGTCCCGGCTGAGTAGGTATGGGTCGGGTTCTGCAGGCTGCTTGATCCACCGTCCCCGAAGTCCCAGGACCAGGAGGTGGGGGTGTTGATGGACTGGTCGGTGAAGGTCACGGTGAGCGGGGCCTTCCCGGTGGTGACGTCAGCGGTGAAGCCGGCAACCGGCGGGGTCGGGATTCTGCACGTCGAATGGTCTCCGACCTTCTCTTCGGCCTGCAGGGAGGAGAAGGTGGAGGGGCTGTTCTGGTTGTTGTATTCGGTCTGGATCCACCTGGCGCTCCGGGAGGCGCTCACAACGTGGACTTCGTCTATCATTCCATTCATGTACGTGATGGATGACTGCCCCGAATCAAATTCATAGCCGACAAACACATGGCTGTCTGCTGTGTTGTAGTCGTGGGCATATCCGGAACCGATCTGGGCGCCGTTCATGTACCACCGGGCCGTTGTCCCATCGTAGGTGATAGTATAGTAATTCCAGCTGCCAGTCAGGGGAGTCGCGATATAGGCCCAGTCATTCCCTGCCCCATAGCCCCACAGGAAATAGTTGTTCGCCCGAACCGCTGCCTCGAATTCGCTGTGATACGCATTCGCCCCCCACCCGACCAGGCCACACCTATTCGTGTTGGCAAGCCTTGCCCAGAAGGTGACGGTACGGGCAGCATCCCCCGTAATGCCGATATTATTGGCGGATTCGAGATATTTATTGATCCCGTTCAGGGAATCCGCGCCGCCAATCTGCCCCGTGGTCCCCTCGTTTCCATTATAATTCCTTGTATTCAGATTGTTACCGCTGCCCGTGGAATCTGACCTGGGTCCGGTTCCACCTTCATCGAGGTGCCAGACGCCCCTGTAGCTGTTTGACC
This sequence comes from uncultured Methanomicrobiales archaeon, assembly GCA_964551875.1. Taxonomy (GTDB): domain Archaea; phylum Halobacteriota; class Methanomicrobia; order Methanomicrobiales; family JACTUA01; genus JACTUA01. The sequence goes on from CAZKEV010000036.1 coordinate 1,417, forward strand.
AGACGTTTGCCCCGTTCTGCTGGTTCACAGCGCCCGGGTTGCCATAGTACATATAAAGGACGGTGTTCGAGTAGGTGGAGAGACTCGGCACCTTTACCCATGCGACGAGGGCTCCGTTGCTGCTCGTATAGGACTCGATCTGATGGGAGAGCTTGGTGGTCCCGTCCGAAGAGGTGAAAAGGATGTCGTACCCGTCGGCCCTCGCGCGGGACGCGAGATCCGGGTCCGATGCGAGACTGATGAGGACAGGGAAGTTAGTAGGGGACCCGGCGACCTTTGTCCTGTCAATGGTGATGTTCTGGCGGTAGTTCCAGGCGCAGTCGTACCAGCCCGGAGTCGTTAATGCACCCACAGGTACGGTGATGACGAGCATAGCCAGGACTATCATGAGGATAAATCCATATGCAAACCTCTTTCCATGGGGTCTCATAATTTTTCACCTGGACAAGTTTTAATTAGTTCAATCTATTTTCGCTTATGAGTATTAAATGTTGTTATAATCATATTTGATTGATTTCTATTTTATATCTTTAAGTATCGAGAAAAATATGTTAAAGTAGTTTTCTAATGTAATAAAGGCTATTTTAGATTATTCCAAAGATATTAGTTTATTCCCATGGGATGAAGAGCCCGGGTTATGAATCTCTATTCCCTTGCAGTCTATAAGAATGGAACGAAAAGGGAGTAGATGCTCCGATTGATAAAATAAGGTGATAATGTACATTGAAATGCCATGTGAGAACGGGCCCTCCAGATATGCAGTGAAAATCTCATTAATTTATGGACCATCTTTAAAAATAAGGGAGTGATGGCCCCAGGGTCAGCCCTGGATGATATAGTAGATGGGGTTCTCGGGGACCACCACATCCATGCTGGCTGAGGTGGCCTCCCCGTTAACTTTCTGCACCATTCCGTGGGCAGTGATGTAGAGATATGCGACATCGCCGGTATCCCCAAGCGGGATATTGAAGGTGTACGATTTCGTGCCGGCCGAGGCATCGAAGGGCTGTGTGTACTGAGGCGGTACACTGGCCGGATTGAATGCGAAAGCAACGTCCGCACTCTTCAGGCAGAACGTGTCCGCCATGGTGTAGCTGACAAACAGTGTGTTCATGATAGTATTTGTCGTCTCTTCTGTCGTCTCATCTGTCGTCGTATCTATCGTCCAGTCATTGGTGATGGCGACGCATCCGGCGGTCTCACTGTCCGGAGTGACCAGGGGGTACGAATCCCCCGTGCAGGTGAAGGCCGGGGTTGGTGTTGGAGTCGGCTCAACGATGGTTGGTACCGGGGTGGGATCTACCAGGGTCGGTGTTGGGGTGGGATCCACGGGTATCGTGGTTTGCGCGGGTTCTACTGAGGCAGTTGCCGGCTCGGGAGCCGGCGTGGGTGCGGGTGTAGGTACCGGGGTGGGTGAACATGACTGGGGCTGGTAGGCCTCGGCCCCAAGGGTGTAGAATGTTGAGGGGTTCATCTGGTTGTTGTACTTGGTCTGGATCCAGGAAGAGATTGCTTTCCGGTTCCACGTGCCCTTGTACCGGTAGGACCAGGTATTCATTGTATCCTGCTGGGCCGGTGCTTGAGGATTGCCATAGTACATGTAGAGCACGGTGTTCACGCTGGATGACAGTGCAGGCAGCTTCACCCAGGCCACGAGGGCTCCCGTGGTGCTTGTATAGCTCTCTATCTTGTGCGGGACCTTGGTGATCTCGTCTGAGAGGGTAAAGAGGATGTCATTCCCCGCAGTCTGGGCATGCCCGGCAAGGCCCGGATCTGATGGAATGTTGATGAGGACCGGGAAGTCCGTCTGGTCTGCCACCACCTTTGTCCTGTCGATGGTGATGGCCCTCCGGTAGCTCCAGCCGCAATCGTTCCAGATCTGGGTCTGGGTTGGTGCGGAGTCCGTGGCAGGGGCCGGTGTGGGGTCGGGCGTAAGGGTGGGTATCGGCGTGGTCGTGGGTGTAACCGCCTCAGACTGGACCTCATCAGCTCCCGTGGAGTAGAAAGTCGAGGGGCTGTTATGGTTGTTAAACTCCGTCTGGACCCAGGAGACGATATCCCTCTTTCGCCAGTTGCCCTTGTACTGGTCTGTCCAGGTACCTGACGCGTCCTGCTGTTTCGAAGCCGTGTGGTTCCCGTAGTACATGTAGAGCTTGGTGTTTGCGCTGGATGAGATGACAGGTACTTTCACCCATGCCACGAGAGCCCCGTTGCTGCTCGTAAAGCTCTCCACCTTGACGGGCACCTTTGTGGTCCCGTCGGCAAGCGTGAAAACGAGGTCGTTCCCCGTGCTCTGCGCGCGGGAGGCGAGGTCCGGGTCGGAGCCAAGGTTAATCAGGACCGGGAAGTCCTTCTGGTCAGTCACTACTTTCGTCTTGTCGATGGTTATGGCCTTCCGGTGGCCCCAGCCCTTGTCATACCAGCCGGCATCACAAGCCATTGCCGGCATGGCGATGCCGAGGACGGCAAGGATCACGAGAAGGGTGAACCCGTATCCAAAGCTTTTTCTGTGAGGTCTCACAAGTATTCGCCTCGAATCAAATCTCACTTTTTATATAAATAGTTTGACCATAGAGTATATTAAATGTTTTGATAACTGTTTTTGGTTTATCTCTTTTAAATCCTTTAAATAACCAATCATACTTGTAAAATCAAACTTAATCGATTTAACAACATTTATATATATATTATGGTTTTCGAACCCAGGTTCCCTGCCCAGATCCCTGAAAAAATGCCGGCACACTTACCAGGGGACACCTGCCTTTCCGGGAAGAACCAGGCCATGCGGCAGGACCAGCCGAAGAGTCTCGGGGAGAGCAGGTATGTCGAACCGAAAATCGGGGAGATCCCCGATGCATGGAATTCTGCCCTGTGTACCGTACCGGTTCTATCCCCTGTGATAGGGGAGTGGGGGAACTGGAGCCCTGAAAAGATAAGTGCCTACGGGTTCCATCACCGAAGAATGCAGCCGTGCAAATCCCGGGGGTTGGGGACTTTCCACTGAGAGCCTTCTATATTGGGACAGGCAACCATGCATCGCGACCACGGCATCTACCCCGAAAGGTCAGGGCCGGATCCAATTCCGCCGAGGGACCACTGCTGATCCGGACCCTGTAGAGTATCTCATACGGTTAACTATTTTAATTTATTGGAGGCGACACATTTTTTAATTATATAGTAAAAAAGGTTAACTAGAAGAGAGAGATATATTGATATATCAGGGGAAAATACACCGTAAGGTCATCGGGAATTCATGAGGAATCCTGAAAATCATTTTTTCAATATGCAAAAGCTTTATCTTAAGAATATTCATCAGAAGAGGACCGGTTGACAGACCGGAACGGGAAGTCAACCGCCGGACTGGAGGACAGGCTGAAGGAATCCTGACCGGGCGAAGCAATGTCCCCCAAATATTTACACCCTGGTGACCTCGTCGGATTTGCACCCCGGGCACCGGGGTCTCTTCCCCATGGAGAGGAAGGTCCTCCCGCAGCCGTCGCACCGGTACTTCTCCCAGGTTACTTCATCAAGGGTCAGGTTCATGGGTCCACTCCCGCCGCACATGGATCATCACCTGAGGAGGATATCTGGGAATTTGGTATAAGAAACTTGTGCCGGGCACCGCGTCTCATACCCCGAAGATGTATGTATTGACCCGGTTCGCCTCTTCATAGATCTCGGGGATATTCGAGTCCGGGGGGACGTAGGGTTTCGGAGTATAGTTGAGGATCCGCCGGATCTCTCTCCTCTTACTTGCTGGCCGGTAGCGGAGGAGCTCCTTCTGCTCGGCCACGGTGAGGCAGGCTTCGTGGACATCACGGTGGCAGGAGCTGCAGAGAACGAGGATCTCCCGCTCGAGATTCGGTGTCTCCTGGACCCGGAGTTGATCCTCGGAGATGGCATGGATCTCGAGGGATTCAACGGGGCACTCCCTGTTGCAGAGCTCGCACTGGCTCCCGAGGACTAGTTTGATCTTCCGAACCTTGATAGGGCTGGGTGTAAGCTCGCAGGGGAGAGGCATGGAAACACACCCAAACATTCCTCTCTTCCCATCCTCTGATAAACCTTCCCCGGGTCCTCACGCTGCACTATATCGGTGAGGGGGGAGGGTTTTATTTCAATGGTGGTATCACCCTACCGGGATGAGCCGCAGGGAGATTCTTCGCATAATGAGCTCCATGGCACGGGAGAAGCCCAGCTTCCTCGCCTCAGAATTGAAGATCCGGCTCGGGAAGAACCTGAAGACAGGCCTGAAGGCAGGAGATCTCCGCCGCACCCTGGAACCGCATCTGGACACCCTCGGTCTTCGTGGAGAGGACAGGGGAGATGACCTTCTCATCTCCCGCCTTCCCCCTGCGCACCCCTTCATCCTCCGCCCTGATGCAGGAAGGGTCGGGGAAGAGTTTCTCCTGCACCCGTCCATCCCGGACCGGCTCCAGGAGCTTATCGAGTCCTACATCGCAAAAAAGACCGGAAAGAACTGGAACGATCCGGTGGTTCTCGACCGGATCCGGGCCGCCATCCGTGCCCAGAAGGGGGAGTACTGGGATCAGGCCGGTGGAAAGCCTATATCCTATGGGGCAGGTTACCGGGTCCTTGCTTACCTCGCGTACCAGGCCCCGGTTGTCCTCGTCCAGTTCGAGCACATCCTCCATGAGATGGCAGCTGACGGCCTCCTCAGGGACAGGATGCGGGTCCTCGACATCGGTTCAGGGCCGGGCACCGTGCCCCTTGCCATCATCGATACCTGGAGCCGACTGTCTCCGGGAGAGGTGAGGATCACGGCCCTCGAGCGAGAGACAGAGAACCTGGACGCCTTCCGTTCCATCGTTCCTGCCTTCGCATCCCAAACATCCTCGGTCCGGATCGATGAGCCCATCCAGGAGGATCTCATGTCCGTGGATCCCGAGGGTCTGCCCCGGGAGATGGATCTCATCGTCTTCGGGAGTGTCCTCAACGAACTCCGGAAGGTCCCTGTGGAGACGAAAGCTGCGCTCGTTGAGAAGATCTCCGAAACCCTCGCAGGGGATGGCACCGTTGTCATCATGGAACCCGCCGATCTGGAGAACTCCGTTTCCCTCCGGAAACTTGCCACGGAGCTCACGGGGCGAGGGATGACCCTCTATGCGCCCTGCACCCACCTCTGGTCCACGGCCTGCAGGCCGGAACGGTGCTGGACCTTTTGGGAGGGTCCGGCAATCTCCCCCACCCGGCTCATGAACCGGCTCGCTGCCTCAGAGGATGGGTACCGGTACCGGAATACCGACCTTAAGTTCTCGTATGCCATTCTCCGGAAGGACCATCGTACCCGTGAGACGTACAGGATCCCAAGGGGCATGAAAGCCCTCCGGCTCTCGAAGCTCCAGGGGCACCTGAAACGGCGGGTGAACGTCGTGGTGGCAAAGATGTCCGGGGACCTCGGGGGGCGCGGGAACCACGTCTACAAGGTCTGCGACGGGACGCCCCAGAAACCCGTCTTTGCGGTGATCCCCTCTTACCATGCATCGACGGGCAGGGCTCTTGTGGATGGACGGTACGGCGGGATATTCCTCATGGAGAATATTCTTGTCCGTTCCAACCCGGCCCACGATGCTTTCAACCTCTTCGTGGACAGGTCAGCAAGGATCGAAGCAATCGGAGCCGGAAGGCGGCAATCACGGTCGTCGCCGGGGAAGAACTTCCGGTCCGGAAAAGAGATGAAGGGCCGGCGGGGAGCGGAGTAAGAGAGCAGGAACCCCCCTCCTTCCTGGCAGGGACCATGGTGAACGTGACCTCCTCGGTACCTTCGGGCTTCGGGGTGAAGATCCCCCTTGGTTTTGTGCCGTGAGGCCTGCCTGGTGGCCACTCCTTCTTATCCGGAGGATTTGCTTTCCCGGGATGGCTGGTCGCACCCGCACCGGCCGATGGTCACTGCCATGGAGAGGGTGAGGGCAGCGATGACCCCGAAGGCAGGGAGGAATCCCGCCCTCTCGGCGGTGATCCCTGCCATGAAGGGGAGGAGAGTCATCCCGGCGTACGAGGATGCGTTGTACGAACCCATGACCGCCCCCTGGGGGAGCCCGGTCCCGGCCAGGTAAGCCATCTGGGCGATCATGACAAAACCGACGATACCCCCGATGAGCGCAAACCCGGCTGGCGAGAACGCGAGGGCGAGGACGGCAGCGGTGAGGAGGATGGCCGAGACCCGGATGGTGGGTATCGGCAGGAGCCGGAGCCGGGAGGCCACAAGAACCGCGACAACCGTGGCGAGGTGCATCGTTGCAATGCTCATCCCCAGGGATGACGGCGATTCGCCGGTGAACTCGGGGTAGATCGCGGTGACGGCCCCGGTGACCCCCACCAGGATGACCGCTGAGAGGTAGAGCCAGAGATGCTGGGGAGAGAGGCCCCTGCTGTCTCCTTCCTGTGCGGGCCGAGGGGTTGACTCCCTGGCATAGAAGAGGAGGAGGGTCGGCAGGGTTGAGAGGATGGTGAAGGCAAGGATCCCGCCCCTTTCGCCCCCCAGGAGTTCTGCGATCCACCCGGAACCGAGGAGCCCGGTGACGAGGCCCAGGTTCAGGGATGCCATAAACTCGCCGGAGATCCTCTCGTGGTCCGGCCGGGTGTTCACCCAGGACATGGCCGCGGCAACGAGGAGGCCGGCCCCGATCCCCTCCGCGCCCCGGGCTGCAAGCACGAGGAAGGGATCCCGAAGCGCCAGGATCAGGAGGCCGCTTGCCACCGTACAGAGGAGGCCGGCCCTGATGACCGGCATCCTCCCGATCCGGTCCGAGAGGAGGCCGGCCGGGAGCACAGTGAGGAAGGCTCCAAGGAAGTAGGCCGAGTAGATGGAGGACTGGAACGCCGGGCCCTCGGCAAAGGCCGGGAGGACCGGGACGATGGCATTCGAGAGAGCCATCACCCCGAAGATGCCGAGGTAGATGGGGAGGCGCTCCCTCATCTCAGATCATGCGGTAGGTCTCGAGGTTCAGCGGGGAATGGGTCTCGATATGGAACCTCTTGTGCAGGGAGACGGCGAGATCGATGGTCTTGTTCTCGTCCCCGTGGATCGTGAAGATCTTCTCGGGCCTCGGCTGGAGGTGGGCGATGTAGTTCATGAGCTCCCGCCGGTCGGAGTGCCCCGAGAACCCGTCTACCGTGTCGATCTCCATGTTGATGGCGATCGTCTCCCTCCCGCCGAGCGGGACCTCCCTCCACCCCTTCTGGATCCTCCGGCCGATTGTCCCCTCGGCCTGGTATCCGACGAAGACCAGGGCATTCCGGGCATCGGGGGCGAGACCCTTCAGGTACTCCATGACCGGCCCGCCGTTGAGCATCCCGCTCGTCGTGATGATGACGCAGGGGTCGCCCCCCATGACCTGCTCGCGGCGCTCCTGCGAGTCCACCTGGACGAAGCAGGGGGCGAGGAACGGGTTCATCCCGTCATGGAAGATCTGGTTCCTGAGTTCGGCGTTCAGGTACTCGGGATACGTCGTGTGGATGGCCGTCGCCTCCCGGATCATCCCGTCCAGGTAGACGTTCACCCTCGGGATCTTTGCAAAGCGCATCCCCTCCTCGAGGGCGAGCATGACCTCCTGGGACCTTCCCACGGCGAAGGCCGGGATGAGGACCTTCCCGCCCCGGGAGAGGATGGTGTTCACGACCTCGTAGAGCCGGATCTCCGCCTCCTTCCTGGGTGGCTGGATATCGTTTGAACCGCCGTACGTGGACTCCATGAAGACCGTCTCGAGCCGCGGGAACTGGTTCGCCGCAGGGGAGAAGAGGCGGCTCTTGCTGTAGTTGAAATCGCCGGTGAACGCGATATTGTAGAGGCCGTCCCCGACATGGAAGTGGGCGATGGCGGAGCCGAGGATGTGCCCTGCATTGTGGAAGGTGAGTTTGATATCGGGGGCGATGTCAGTCACCGCGCCGTAGTTGAGGGTGATGGAGTGCCGGACAAAGTTCTTCACGTCCGTCGAGGTGTAAGGGGTGCGGTTCGCCTCCTTCTGGAGGACCTCCAGGTAGTCGAGCTGGAGCATGGCCGAGAGGTCCCTCGTCGGGGGGGTGCAGTAGACCGGACCGTCGAACCCGTACTTGAAGAGGAGCGGGACGAGTGCGCAGTGGTCCAGGTGGGCGTGGGTGAGGACCACGGCATCGAGACCCGACAGGGGGTGGATCTCCGGGACATACAGGTACGGGGTGCCGTTCGCATTGCTCGGCTTCTCGCCGCAGTCGAGGAGGACCTTGCTCTCGGGTGTGGAGATGAGGAAGGCAGCCCTTCCCACCTCCCGGCAGCATCCCAGGGTGGTGACCCTCACCCACTCGTCCTTCGACGTGGCCTCTCGGTGGATCCTCCTGCCGATGGCCCGTAGAAATGTCTTTCTCTCCTCCTTCACCGAGCGGAGGTACTGGCGGATCTGCTTGATGGTGGTGGACTCGATGGGCGGGGTGCGCACGACCTTGGGGGTCCAGCCGATCGACTTCGTGATCTCGCGGAGGGTTGCCCCGTTCTTCCCGATGACGACGCCGGGCTTCTCGGCCTCAATGAGCACCTCGCCGGTGTCGGCGTCAAAGAAGACATCGGTGATCCCGGCGGTCTCGGGGACGACCTCCTTGATCTTCCCGGCCGCCCGATCCGGGTCCTCGAGGATGGTGGGGCGTACCACGATCCTCTTTCGCAGGTCCCGGGCAAGGATCTTGATGAGGTCCGCCTGGTCCGCGAACTTCTTCGGGTCCTCGGTGTAGATGACGAGCTCCGGCCCCTCGAACTCCACCTGGGAGACCGAGATACCGGCGGGTACAATCTTATCGATCTTCTCTTTCAGATCCTTCAATCGATCCTCAATGGTCATGAAAAACCGTCCCTCGGGAAAAAAGAGTTATGCAGAGGCAGAAATGGGGTGTTTCTGGCCGTTCTCCACCTTGAACTCCTCGTACTTCTCCTTTGTAATAACCACGACGTTGATGTCCTCGCCCGAGGCGATGTCCCGGCGCATGGCGGCCCGGAGAGCCCTCACGGCAAGGTCCACCGCCTCCTGCTCCCCCAATTCGGGGCGGTAGCGATCCTCAAGCACGCCGTAGGCCATTGGGGAACCAGACCCCGTTGCCACGATCTCCTCCTCCCGGGTCGCACCCCCCATCGCATCCACCGAGTAGACGCTCGGCCCTGATGCGTCAACCCCTCCGACGAGGAGCTGGACATAGTAGGGATAGAACCGGTTCTGGTTCAGGTAATTCGAGAGGAGGGTCGAGGACGCCTCGACCGATATGGGCCTTCCCCGCCGGATCTGGTACAGGCTGCACTCGACGGTCATGATGCGGGCGAGCTGCTGGGCATCGCCCACGCCCCCAGCCGTCGTCACCCCGATCCGGTCCGCGATCCGGTAGACCTTCTTCGCCTTCTTGCTCGCGACAAGGTAGCCCATCGTCGCCCTCCGCTCGGTGGCGAGGATCACCCCGTCCCTGAAGACGAGCCCTATCGTGGTCGTCCCCTTCATGGTTTCCTGAGATAAATCCTGCACAAAGATACCTCCTTTTTAAAAAAACGCCCGTAGTAATAGCAGCGTGTCAACCAATACAACGTGCTGCTCTCACTTAAATATTATGTTTGTCCCCCATCACCGAGCACTCTGATGATCTCGCGATCATAGAGCATCCCCACGAGCTGCTTGTCGCTGTTCACGACAGGGAGCTGGTCGACCCTTGCCCGCTTCATCTTGAGGGCGCACTCGCCGACCTCGGAGTTCAGGGGGACGGAGACCACGTTCGTCACCATGGCGGTCTTCACGGGCCGGGCAGGGAGCTTCACCTTCGAGACCCCGAACGAGAGGGTGTGGAGGTCCCGGATGCTCTCCCAGGTCCACTCGTCATCGTCGGTCCCGTTGGAGAAGTCGCTCGTCTCGACCGAGTCCTCGATCGAGGAGTTCTTGATCAGGTCCCTCTCCGAGATGATCCCCGAGAGGACCCCCTCGTTGTCCAGGATCGGGATGGCGTCCACCCCCGAGATCTCCATTACCCGTCCGACGAGGTTGAGGGGGGTCTCCTCCCAGAGGGCGAACGTGGTGCTCGTGAAATGGTCCTTGATCTCCCGCTTGTGCTTCAGCTGGGCGATCGCGGTGATGAGGTCTGCAACCGAGAGGATCCCGACGAGGACCTTGTCCTCGACCACGGGGAGCCTCCGAACCTTGCGGTCGATGATCAGGCCGGCCGCATCAGCGAGGGACGCATCGGGCCCGATGGTCGCGGGGTTCCGGGTCATGAGGAGCCCGAGCTGGGTCTCCTCTGCCTTCCTGAGCATGTCCTTCCTCGTGATGATCCCGACGAGATTCCCCTCCTTGAGGACAGGCACGCCGCTGATCCCCGTGCGCTTCAGGATCTTCAGGACATCGTCACGGTTCCCCGGGATCTCGACAGAGACCACATCTGGGGTCATGAAGTTCCGGACCTGCATTCCCGTCATGACCTCACCACCATGGTGGATACCGGGCTGTGGCCCACGACGAACGAGGAGACGCTCCCCAGGAGGATCCGGTCCAGGTTGCTCTTGCCGTGGGAGCCGAGCACGATGAGATCGACGCCCAGGTCGCGGGCGAGCTTGAGGATCTCACTCCCCGCATGGCCCTGCTTCAGGTGGGTGGTGATCCCGACGCCCTGGCTCTGGGCCCTCCTCGCGGCTGCAAGGTGGGCTTCCTTCCCCTGGTTCTCCAGGAGCCCATAGATCACCTCCCAGGTGTTGTCCATGGGGATGGACGAGAAGAGCCCCGTCTCGATGACGTAGACGGCATGGAGCGCGGCCCCGTGAACCTTCGCCTCCCCGATGGCGATGTCAAGGGCAGCCTCGCTCTTCTTTGACCCATCTATGGCTGCTAGGATCGATTGGAACATGGTAGGCACTCACAAAATGGCTGCTTTACGTATACTCGTGATTAAAATAAATATTTTTCCCTGATATCCGAGGGGCCCGCTCTTTTTGCGAGCGATGCGACCGGATCCCGGCTGAAGGAGAGGTTCGACCCCGCCGGGTCAAGGAGGAGGAAGCGGGCCGGCGAGCCCTCCTCGATGAATGCAGGGGAGAGGAAGCATGCGGAACCCCCGATGGCAGAGGAGAGGATCTCCCTCGGGTCGACACGGTAGACGGTGCTTGCAAACGCCATCTCCCCCCACAGGTCGGGCTGGACAAACATGGCATTGTCGGTCCCGAGGAGCACCGTGCACCCGACGGCGACCATCCGTTCAAGGGGCGGGTGGGCCCGCGATGAAGAGACCCCAAGGATCCAGTTGGAACGGGGGCAGACGGCCACGGGGATCCCGCGGTCAGCGATCTCCCTGAGTTGCGCATCATCGGCATAGGTGCAATGGATCAGGAGATCCGGGTCATACATGAGGGCTCCGTTGATGTCCAGGGAGTCCCTCTCCCCTGCATGGAAGGCTACGAGCTTTCCGTTCTTCTTTGCGGCGGCAACAGCCTTCTCGGTATCCGGGCAGTCACGGAGGCTGGAGATGCCGATCCCCTCGGCAATCATTTCACCCCCCTCCCTCCCGAAGATGACCGGCCGGCACGGGAGGCCTCGCGCCGCTTCGCGGAGGTCGCGGACTCCCTCCTCGCCTCCTTCACGGAAATCCGCGAACCCTATCGTCCCCGCCCTCGCCATCACCCCGATGCTTGCGCGCATGGCCTCAACAAGGACCGCACGGGGGGTAGTTCGGAGGATGCGGTGCTTCAGGCCGTCCGGGGGGGTCACCAGATCCTCGAGAGGCCCCGATACCGGAGCCTCCATCCCAACGGTATCCCCGATATGGGTGTGGGCATTGAAGAGGGCGGGGCAGATCCAGACGGGGGGTGCGGTGGAGATCTCGGCGATCTCGCGGATCTTCCCTTCCTCCACGGTGATCCGGACCGCTCGGATCTCAAGATCCCTGCCGAGGAGGGCATGCCCGGCCACCTCGAAGTCGGTCTCCATTCCTGATACCTATTTATCCTAGTCCGGGTAATAGCTCTCTATGGCAAAAAAGGCAGGTGGCAGGCTGATCTCATCTGCGGGCCTCGTGAATTACTACGAGAGCACAGACCGCCGCGCCATCCAGATAAACCCCTACGTGGTGGCCATCGTTGCGGCAGCCATCGGTGTTGCGATCTTTATTCTGAATACCCTGTACTAGAGAAGCCCCCCCTTCTTTCAAGCTCTTTTTGGAATTTTCCAGCCCATTTCGCTCAATCCGGCTGAATTCCTCGCCCACAGGAAAGTATATCACCCGATACATGGATCTCCCATGTGTGTATATCGTGATCCGCTGCCCGGGCTGCAGCACCTTCACCTATGTGGACCGCTTCCAGCGGCACAAGCTCTGCCATGTATGCGGGGAGGTGATCGAGGTGAGGAACGCCCCCGCGTACCTCGAGGTGAAGGACTACACCGATGCAGAAGAGGTGGTAAACCAGCTCCAGCGGTTCCTCGAGAGAGAGGGCAGGAAGGATCTCTCCGCTTCCGAGCTCCGCATGCTACGGACGAAGTACGCCCAGTGGCTCCTCAACCAGACCTGATCACCACGGCCTTCCGCAGCCGGGACAGATGGTGGTGATCCTCCTCCCGCACTTCGGGCAGTAAAGGCCGATCCGCCCATCGTGCGTGAGGGGAAGCCTGCAGTTCTTGCAGTGGAAGTTAGCCTCATAACCGCAGCTGTGCCGAAGCATTGTTATCAAGGGTATCCTGGCCTGTGCTTATAAAAGAATCCCAGAAGACCAGCCCCGGGAAGACTACAACGCCCTGGTATCCAGACTCCCCGGACCTTCCAATTTCCTGGCAGGAGGGCCGGAATTCACCGGATGCTTTATACTCAGGAGATGAACTCTCCTAGAGAGCTATGAAGGCCAAGGGAAGAAAGAAGATCCTCGTGGTGATGCTTCTCGTCGCAGCAGCAGCCCTGCTTGCCACTTTCTGGCAATGGCTGGATATGATCCCCTTCGGGCTCGCGGTGGCTGTGGTTGCTGCCCCCCTCCAGAACCGGCTGGAGAGGCGGATGCCCGGGTGGCTCTCTGCCATCGTTATCACCCTTGCCCTGCTCCTTCTCCTCGCCGCGGGCATCCTCGTGACCATACAGGCGATGCAGGAGAACCTCGCCACGAATGAGGAGATCCTGGGTAAGATCGCAGGCGGGCTCGAGACCCTCTCGCCCCAGTTCACCCTCATGGGTATCCCTGAGGAGGCGATCCGTGCAGCCATCACCTGGATCGAAGGTTCCATCCATACCATTGCCAGCTTCTGGTACGGGCTCTCCCTTGCATCGGTACTCCTCACCCCGAGGGTCTCCATCCTCCTCCTCTCCCTTGCCCTCGCCCTGTGGAAAGGTGAAGAGTTCATCCGGGCAATGCTTCCGAGGATCCCGCCTGCATGGACGGCCATCTACCCGAACCTTGCCGCCGTTGCCGTGGATACCCTCTATGCGGTCATCGTGGTCCACCTCCTCATCGTGGCCATCACTTTCGGCGTGTCCATCCCCTTCTTCTGGATCCTTGGCTATGGCCATGTCCTCTACCTCTCCCTCGTCACCGCCTTCTGCGAGCTCGTGCCCGTCCTCGGGGCTTCTATCCCCATGGTGGTCTTCCTCTTCTACGCCATGGCCATCGGCGACCTGCGGGGCTTCCTCCTCGTTCTTCTGATCGGCTATATCGGGGTGGCCCTCCTCCCCGAGGTCACCATCCGGCCCATCCTCATGGGGAGGCAGACACTCCTCTCCCCCATCCTCATGTTCGCGAGCTTCATCGGCGGCATCCTCCTCCTCGGCATCTCGGGCTTCCTCCTGGGCCCCCTCACAGTTGCCCTGGCCGTGTCGTGGTACCGGCTCAGGAAGGAAGGGAGAGCCGAGGGAACCGCGACCACGGAGTGATTCTATCGGAAATCCCCCTTCAGGAAGGGCTTTATCGCCCGCACGCCTCAGACTATGTACTGCGAGGGTTGCCAAGCCTGGCCAAAGGCGATGGATTTAGGGTCCATTCCCGCAGGGGTTCACCGGTTCGAATCCGGTCCCTCGCATAGTAAATAAAAACCGGATTGAATTTCATGGAATTGGAGGTTGTATTATTTTTCCAATTGCTTCAACAAATTCGTCTGCCCTTATTACCATATTTTGCGCCTCACTCGCTGTTATCGTACCAGTGTGTTCGTAGGTAGCTCGATTTCTCTTCCTCCTACCCTTATCAAATGCATCTAATGATGGGGCGGGTATTTGTGTTCCATATTCACTTTTAATAAATTCAATCACAGAAAAATGTGAACCTGCCCCTTTCGATCGAAAACCTCTCATGAGCATTAAGGCTCTTGCCGCCTGTAACATAGCACTATAAGCGATATTAAATGCCCAATCCCCTGAGAGATGTATAAATGCTTTTTAGACTCAGCTAGGTCTCACCTCGCCACATTTAAAATTTCTTCAACTTCTTCCTTGGAAGATTGAACTCTTTCAATCATTCCCCTTTGTAATAATTCCTGTAAATTCATTTTTATCACCAATTATCATTATAATAGGGTTATTTACGATTTCCTTTAAAAAAGATATTCCTTCCTCGCTCTTCTTCACAAACTCATCATTATTCCATAGAATGAAATTCAATTCTCTACCGATCTTTCCCTCGATAGTTCTTATCGCAGCGAGTAGAGTATTCTCGTCTAAGTTGCCCACCACAAGCAGATCTATATCGCTTAATTCATTTTCGGTGCTTTTGGCAAATGATCCGTAAATTAAAGCATAATTAATTTTGTCTGCTGGTAGTTCTTGAGCAATAATTTCATCAAAGAGCTCATATTTTAAAAAAATTCGTTTGAGCTCATCAAAAATCATACTTTTTTTATTGATCCCATAAAGTGTAAGATTACCTTGTATCCGCTTTGTTACTAAATTCAATTCAAGAAGATTATATACTTCATTTATAGCAGTTGAGGGAGCCAATCCTGTTTTTCTGGCAATATCGTTTAAATGAAATTCTTTAGTTGAATTTAGGAATAATAATTTTAAAATTAAAATTTGGCTCCTAGATTTGAACAACTTCTCAAGTGAACTCAAGACAACAAGCTTCGATTCTTGTTTTTTTAGAGAGATTCCTAGTATCTTTTTCCTGACCGATGGAAGTGAATTGCTTTGGACTGCTTCTACAGCCTCCTCCATCTCGTCATCTATTAGAATCAGTCCTATGCCTAAGTTTTCACACGTATTTCTCATTTCTATTGAAGCATCTTCTTTAGGAATTACTAAATAAGAAAAATTACCAGCACCCCAAAAAATGTCATGCTTGCTCAATATCCCGTTTGATATTACCGCCATAGCTCTTGACCTCAATTAAGGCTATCTTATCGTCTTTTAAAGCGATAATATCGGGTTTCCTTCCTCTTACTTTCAGACTTTGAATAATATTCCAGCCCTTATCGCTGAAATAATTCGCCACCCGTTGCTCTAGCCCACTTTCGGATTTCATAAAATACCATTTTCTAATTATGAATGATCATTCGTTATTTAAGAATGCTATTTTATAAATATTTTTTGTTCCTGTAAAATAGTCCAATCCATATCCACTAAGTTATTTTTGTGATCCTTTGTTTGTGGTCTTTTTCAATTAAAATACTATTTTCTATTTTTGAATGATTATTCGTTTCTTAAGAATGCTATTTTAAAGTTTAACTCGTCGAATAATTATTAACGAAGTAAGATACCCATACAGATATCGAGATTTAATTAAATGAGAGCGGGGGTTGCCAAGCTTGGCCAAAGGCGATGGATTTAGGGTCCATTCCCGCAGGGGTTCGGGGGTTCGAATCCTCCCCCTCGCATGCCGATTTCGGGTTATAGTTATCTGCAAAAATGCAACCCTTTTGACTCTGATAGCTCTTATAGCAAGGCGCGGGTCGGGTGGTGGGGGTGGTTTGCTATAACTTCTGGAATGATCGGGAGCAAGGCTCGGTTTCTTATTTATAAAAATTATTGGTGAAATTAATAGAGCTTAAACCAAATACCTCCTCTCCCGGCATAATCTCTATTATAAGCTACAAGTGGGTGATCATCAATATCAACAAGAAAAGACGCCCAACCCTCTGTAGATGCACCAGGATATAAATGGGCATTAAGAATGGGTCCAGGTATTATTACGGATGCAGAGGGGTATTCTTTTCCCTGTTCTGAAATTGCATCAAAGTCATAATACCATATCCAGTACGTTGAATCGGGTTTTGTACTTGTAAGATAATCAAAATGAAATTTAGCTAAAATGTATTCTTGCCCAGAGCCCGGGGGGGTATTATAATTATTCTCGTTTACAATCAATTTCCAGGCTTGGTCACCCTTAATAACTTCAACCAGTTTAATGCGACACGTATATTCGCCATTTGAAGGACTGGTCCCTTTGGCTGTTATGGTTGTCCCTATTGGTGCGGGATTTGTTCTAGAAAATCCCAGGCTGGGGGTAGACATGGGGGGCGATGTTGTTATAGATGTTGCTGGGGCTTCGGTCCAGGACGGGGTTAATGATGAAGACTGCCCGGGTTCTGTTCCCGGGCGATAGAAGGCGGCCCCGGGAACTTCTGCTAATGAGATTGTATCTGTTTTGGGATTATATACAAAGCGGGAGGTGTTTCCATTCGTGAGTGCAACGAAATATTCATTTTCACGAATTTTCTCCCAATTTCCCAAACTTGAAAAACTTCCATCATTTTTAGAGACAGAATAATTCCCATTTTTTATGAAAGTTAATGTGTAACCAACTGCCTCATTCTGCCAGATCCCAACAATCGGATCATTTACGACAGGTGCTGGTGTAGTTACGATAGGTGCCGGTGTAGTTATCTCAGAAGATTTCGAACTTGTGCATCCGCTCATCAGTAAGAATCCTATTACCAGAAGTGAAAGAACTCCTCCGAGTTTCAATTTTTTCATCATAACTGCACCCTCTCTTTAACCGTCTCATGATTAAGGTGAGACAATAAATATTTCCTTATTAGACGAGCAACCGGAAATACAGCATAACAATACCGGCCTTCCCATATCTCCGGAACCTCCCGGGGCGAGGTGAGGGCCGACCCGCAGGCTGGGCAGCGGACCGGGGAATCCCTCGCATGCCGATTTCGGGTGCATGATTCCCTTCCCCGAACCGGGATAGCCGTATATATTCCCTGCACGAATGGAAGATCGAGCAGATCATGGAGAAGGATTTCATCGTTTTTCACGGGAACCTGCAGCAGTTGCTGGAGAAGGTCGAGACCGGGGAGATGATCCCCAGGCTCCAGGCCTCCCACGCTCCCATGTGCAAGTTCTTCACCGCCTACTACGTCATCAGCGGTATCCGCCACGTCGTCCCCCTGGTGCATGGTCCCACCGGGTGCCCCTTGTACATGTCCGATTTCGTGAGAACAAGGGAGTGCTGCGAGATCCGGGGCGTACCCCTCGAACCCACCGCCTGCACCGCCCTCGATGAGAGCCATGTCATCTACGGGGGCGAGGGGAAGCTCCTGGAAGCGGTGAAGGAGGCATACATAAAGTACAACCCAGACCTCATCGTCATCCTCTCCTGCTGCTGTTCAGGGATCATCGGGGACGATGTCGAGAGCATCGCCCGCGAGGCAGAGAAACTGGTCGGGTGCAGGGTGCTCGCACTCAGGAGCGAGGGGTTCGGCGGTGATTTCCGCAGCGGCTACGAGGACGCCTTCAGGCTCATCATGGAGCTGATGGAACCCCCGAAGGAGAAGAGGAGAGGGACAGTCAACATCCTCGGGGCACGCTGGGGCCCCACCACCACCGAGTTCGAGATGGACATGGACGAGATCGAGCGGCTCCTGGGGGAGGTGGGGATCAGGATAAACGCCGTGATCGCGGGGGGCTGCACGGTTGAGGAGATAAGACGGGCCCGGGAGGTCGAGCTGAACGCATCGTGGTGCTACGACTGGGGGCAGAAGCTGGGCGACATGATGGAGGAGCGGTTCGGTATCCCGTACAGCAAGACAGGGCAGCCCTACGGGCTTGAAGCAACAAAGGAATGGCTCCTGGGGGTTGCATCACCTCTCGGCATGGAGAAAGAGGCGCTGGAGGTGATCGAGCGGGAGACCCGGGAAGTGCTTCCGGACCTTGCCTACCTGAAACAGGCTCTCGAGGGGAAGACCGCGATAATCGAGATCACGGAGTTTCCCGGACCGATCCGGGCCCTCTCCCTGGCCCGGATGGCAGAGGAGTTCGGTGCCCATCCCATCGTGATCAACATCCACCCGTATACCATCAAGGAGAGAATGCCCAGCATCAAGTTCCTCCTCGAGACCGGTGTCAACCCCGAGATCATCCTGACCAGGGGGCTCTTCCGCCTGGGGTCCTTCCGCTCATCGAAAGAGACGGAGGATGAGCTTGAGGCGATCGTCCGGGAGTACAGGGATGTCATCTTCTTCGGGAACTCTGCCCGGTATCCTCCCTGCCCGGTGGTGAACCTGACGCTCATGAATCCGGCGTTCCAGCCCCAGTACGGGTTCCGGGGGATCAGGAATATTGCTGCGCTGGTCAGGCAGGCTCTGGAGAAGAAGGACCTTCCGCGTTCCCGGCTGCTCAGGGGGATGCTCTATGGAACCCGTACAAAGTGACGCGCCGGCCGGGGCGGATTACGGGAACCTGGAGAAGTGTACCGATCCCTACCTCCGGTGTGCCTTCAACGGGGCCGCCCAGACCGCCCTCGGGGTCTCCGGCTCCGCCCTGCTCGCCCATTCTCCCCAGGGATGCGAGTATCTCGTGAACAACGCCTTTGCCTGGCAGGAGTGCGACTACATGGAGACGATGACGCTCTGCACCAAGCTGTGCGTGGACGAGATCGTGCACGGCGGCGAGGATCTCCTTGCCAGGACGATCCGTGAAGCGCAGAATCTCCCCATCACTGTCCTGTTCGTGCTCAGCGCGTGTGGCCCCGAGATCGTGGGCGATGACATCGTCGCGGTCTGCGAGACCCTGCAACCTGAGGTGAAGTTCAGGCTCGTTCCCATCGAATGCGCCGGGTTCAGGGGGTCGCAGTATGACGGGATCGATATCGCCCTCGATGTCATGATCAGGCGTATCGTGAAGGGAGAGAGCGATAAGATTCCAGGCTCGGTCTGCCTCATCGCCCCCCATGCCAATGCCAACCCGACGTGGATGGCAGACCTGGAATGGGTAAAACAGACCCTTTCCCGCATGGGGGTTCAGGTGGTTGCGACCCTCACGCATAAGACTCCCCTTGCCGAGATCGAGAACGTATCCTCTGCCGAGGCATCCCTCCTGTTGAGCCACGATGCCGGGCAGAAAGCGGCGGATTATCTCTCAACCAGGTGGGGGATCGAGCAGGCCTGCAAAGGGATACCCCTCCCGATAGGTATGACCAACACAGAACGGTGGTTGACGAGGCTTGGTGAGCGGTTCGACGTGCAAAAAGAAGCAGAGGAGATGGTCGCGGACGGGGAGAGGATGGTGACGACCACATGCCGGCGCAAATGGCCCATGGCGCGGTTCTTTTTCCGGACCCCCGCGGCAATTGTTGCCGATGCAACGGTCGGGATTCCCCTCGTCCGGTTTGTCACCGAGGATATGGAGATGACGCCGGAGCTAGTGGCCCTGTACTCCTCCCATCGCCCGGCCCGCGAACTCCTCGAGGGGGAACTGAGAGATCTCGGGCTCAACCCGAAGGTTGTGTACGGCACCGACGTTTACAGGACGAGGAAGAGTATCGGGGAGGTACGGCCGAAGGTCGTTTTCGGGAGCACCATCGAACGGCATGCGAGCGAGGG
>CAZKEV010000037.1:0-21032 GCA_964551875.1 uncultured Methanomicrobiales archaeon
TACCAATTGCAGCAGTGATTCGCATTGCCAAGAAGAACGGGGCCGAGCGGGTCGGCAGCGATGCAGCTGCTGCCCTCCTCGCTAAGACCGAGGTTTATATCGCAAATTTGACGAAGGAGGCGAACCGCCTCGCCCAGCACGCCGGAAGGAAGACCATCAAGGAAGAGGATGTTGATCTCGCGGTGAAGTGGATAAAAGTTTAAATCAACTCTTTTTCCCTTCGGTGTCCGGTGCCTCTTATCTTGAATGCGAGGCCCCGCACTAGGAAGTGAGATTCGACCGGAAAAATCGCATAGCAGTACCGGCATTCCCATATCTCCGGATCCTCTTGGGCGAGGTGGGGACTGATCCGCAGGCAGGGTCAGCGGACATACCGTTCCCTAACTTTGGAATCCTCTCTATAAATGATAAAACTTCATATTGTCTCGTAAGTTCAAATCCCTCTCCGCGAATCTTTTAAGTAGTAATACCACATCCCCCTATTTTATGGGAGAAAAAGAAAAAGAACCCGGAAACGATAATGAAATCACCAGACTAACGAGGATCCTGATTTTCTTAACAAAATATATCATTGCATTTACTGTGGCACTGTACGTGTGGGAAGTTACGTCTTCTTCTGAACTTAACTGGTCCATTAGAGTTATTTACAGCCTTGTAATGGCCATTGCGCTATTTATTATTGCTGGTTGGGCTAGCGGGCGAATCAAATAATCTTCATCAGGATCCCGCCCCCCGGCTCACCCTCTTCTTTCGCGGGTGGGATTCATCGACAGTGAGCTCGGGAAACAAATGGGATTCAACCGGAAACACAGCATAACAATACCGGCATTCCCATATCTCCGAATTCGCCCGAGGCGAGGTGAGGGCCGACCCGCAGGCAGGGCAGCGGACCAGGAGATCAGGTGTCATGAGGATGGGGAGTATATAGGGGTACGGTCAGGTTGGGTTGTTCCTGCTCCTTTCGACGATATTTAGACGGTGCGGCGATGCGCGGCGGAAAGAATACATTGAAAAATCGTTCTTTTATATAATGGTCTTCATAAAAATCTGGACGTCGGAGATGTCGAGGATTCGCGCCGCAATCCCAGGTCATCATTTTAGAAACCTTACAGGAACCATTTCAGTAACCATGTCAGTTATCATGGCAGTCTCAAAAATCGTTCATTATAGCCTCTAATTTGAATAATAACCTCAATCCAGCCCCCGCTTGGGCTTCTTATCCCAATCCTTGAGATACTACGTGAATCTGCCTTTTTTCCGGATACCTTAACCGCGGATGACGGGATTCAGATAAGGAACGTAACAGAACGGATCTTCGGCGAGGAAGTCGCCGGATGCGGCATACGCCCGGACCCGGCAGCCTCCCCCGCATAGCTCCCGGTACCTGCAGTCGGAACACCTGCCGCCTAACCTGGCCTGTTTATCGCGGAACCGGGCAAGCACCGGACTGGCACTGTCCGACCAGAGCTTGCTGAATGGCCGGTCCCTGATGTTCCCCACAAGAAATTCTGGCAAGCGGGCGAACTGGCAGGGATAGACGTTTCCCCGCGGATCGATGTTCGCCACACGCGTACCCGCACTGCACCCGCCATGCAATGAGGCAAGGAGCCCGCGGGCATCGGCGAGGTCCGGGGAGTTCTCCTGTTCCATCGATGCGAGCAGGTGGATGCAGTCCTGAGGCGCATCGACCGTAAGAAACTCCATCGTGTCGGCAGGAATTTCCTTTGCCTTCCGGTACAGGAGACCGAGGGCTTCGGTCACTTCCCGGCTCCCCAGCTGCAGCTGTTCATAGGATCCGATCCCCCTCCCGCTGGGGACGAGCCAGTACAGGCAGAAGCGGGATGCCCCCAGCGCCACTGCATGTTCGACCAGTGCTTCAAGCTCGTTGAAATTCCCGCGGTTCAGGGTGACCCGGACCCCGCACCGGAGCCCTGCCTCGCGGCAACTGGCGAAGGCTGCAACCGTTCTTCTGAATGCATCCGGGGAATTCCTGAACCGATCATGGGTCTCTTCTGTAGCACCGTCAAGCGAGATACCGACATACGCGATCCCGCACTCTTTGATCCTGCGGGCAACCTCGGGTGTGATGAGGGTGCCGTTCGTACTGAGTGCTGTCCTTATACCCTTACCCGCTGCATGGCGTGCCAGGTCCCATATATCTGCCCGTAGCAGGGGCTCCCCTCCGGAGAAGAGGATAAGGGGAATACCCATTGCGGCGAGATCGTCTATAAGGCCGAGCGCTTCAACCGTCGAGAGCTCACCATCAGTCCGGGAGTCAGGGCCGGACCGGCTGTAGCAGTGGGTGCAACTCAGGTTGCACTGATCCGTAAGGTTCCAGAAGACCACCGGCTTGTAAGTCGTGGAGAAGGCAAGGTATCTGCTGGATACTTCCGAGGGGGCTTTGTGACGTTGCCGCAGCACGCTACTCACCGTTCCCCGCCCATGCAGGCACTGGGTGATTCGGTTCACGGGAGACCCCCACCGTTCTCCCGTACCCTCACATTCGGTACGCGCTTGAACTCGCGGGTGCTGAAGAGGACGGTATAATCCGCGATACCGGTATGCTCTGCGATATTTTTAATCTCATCGAGAACTGTCGTCCTGCTGTATCCGTGGTGCACTGTATAGAGGGTATATTCCCACCTGCCCGGCACTGGCAGACGTTCGTAGCAATGAGTAACACAGGGGAATGCGGCGAGCAGGGAACCTGTATCGTTGTTTCCTGTGCCATTCAGGTTCCATGCTACGAGTGCATTTGCGGAAATGCCCACCTTACGCTGGTCAATACGCGCCCGGAATTTCCGGATCACTCCCGCTGATTCAAGCAACCGTATCCGTTCCACAACCTCGTTCCCGGTGAGGTTCAGCCGCTTCCCTATCTCCTCAAAGGGTTCCTCAATGTACGGCAGTCCGTTCTCCAGTTCGCGGAGCAGCGCAAGATCAAGGTGATCCAAAGGAATTCTCCTGTCTCCGGGCGGGCATGAATGAAAACCGCACATCGATTTTTATCTTTTTCACCGTGGGCAGATCGAGCACATCTGTTGACGGGATGCCAGTCTCCTGTAAAATCCCATCGAGCACGTGCCGGATACATTCTTCATCCCGGGCCGACAGCGTAAACCAGAGGGAGTAGTGATGGTCCCGCTGGAAATTATGAGACACCTCCGGATAGCTGCTGATGATGGCCGCAATCTCGTCCATCCTCTCTCCGGGTACGTGCATGGCCACCAGCGTGGAGGCACGCAGTCCCATTGGGCGGGATTCAAGAACAGGGGAGATTCCCCGTATGATGCCCGCATTATGCCACCGCTTCAGCCGACAGATGAGTTCAGATTCCGGTATTTTCAACCGGCCAGCAATCGCTCCCCATGGCCGGGGAACGAGGGGAAGATCGTCCTGCAGAGCATCCAGCAGGGCCAGATCGGTCTGGTCCGGCAGGGCGGATCCGCTCATACTGTCACCTCCCCGGGTTGGTAAGGGCACCACGGGTCTTCGCCGCAGATCTCCCCGTGAGGCGCTTCCGGCTGTTCAAGCCCGTCACACCCCCGGGGGGAGACCGCATCGTTCCTGCGGTACGCCCGGGCCCTGCAGCCCCCACAGATTGGCTTGAAACTGCATCGTCCGCATTTTCCCGTGAGGCGCCCGGTATCGCGAAGAGCGGCAAAGAGCGGGGAATGGTACCAGATATCCTGAAACGGCGTGGTGCGGACGTTTCCAGCGCTCACCGGCAGGTATGGGCAGGGTGTCACATCGCCGTTTGCGAAGATCCGGCAGTAGCTGATCCCTGCAATGCAGCCCCGGCCCCAGGCAGGATTGGTAATCCCGAGACCTTCAGCGATCCGCCGGAACTGCGGGGCACAGGTCGGGCGGATGTTCACATCACTGCTCCGGTACCTGATGAGAACGTCCCGGATCAGGTCCTCGTATTTCTCCGGGCTGAGAGGTTCCATCTCCCGGGCCCTCCCCGAAGGCAACGGGAAGAAGAGCTGGTAATCGCGGACTCCCAGCGCAGTGCCGGTTTCGATTACGCCTTCGATCTCGCCGAGGTCGGATCGCATCACCGACATGTTGATCTGGACGGTTATCCCCTCATCGCGGCAGTGCCGGATGGCCTGCACGGCTTTCTCCCACACCCCCTCAAGGCCACGGAACGGGTCGTGGACTGCCGGGTCTTTCGAATCCAGGCTTATGGCCACAGCCCGGATTCCCGCTTCCCTGAGTTTCACCGCAGTGTCATGATCGATGAGGTACCCACTGGTGCCCATGACCATTCGGAGACCCTGCGCCGTGCCGTACCGTGCGATGGCGTAGATGTCCTCGCGGAGGAGGGGTTCGCCCCCGCTCAGCACGACAACGGGCGTTCCGGTCTCCCTGATCTGGTCGATGACCGCGAATGCCTCCTGCGTGGATAGCACTCCGCTTGCTTCCTGTTCGCCGGCGTCCACGTAACAGTGGGCACACTTCAGGGGGCACCTGAGCGTGATGTTCCACGAGATGATACGTGGCGCAGCTGGTGCGCCGTTCAAAGATTCAGTCCTTTTTCCACACGTTTCCCGAGATCTGCATCCGCCTTTTTAAGGTTCTCCACCATCCGCTTCTGGATTTCCGGTTTTGCATGACTGAGCGGGTCGATAATGTTGTCCACGAGATGGTCCTGATCCGTTTTGGAGAGTGAGCGGTAGCGTCCCCCGGCCTGCTGGAAGTCGTTGGTCAGCGCGATCTTCTGGCGGACTTGTCCTCCTACGAACGGCCGGCCTTCGAACGTTGGATCACCGGACTGCTGCGGCTCACCGCCACCGAGGGAGTTTGGCCCGAAATTGACGGTCCCGCTATGCCCAACACCGGACTGCATAAATCCGTCCCGCTGGTTGTTGTTGACCGGTACCTTCGGCTGGTTCACCGGGATCTGGAGATAATTCGGCCCGAGCCGGTGGCGCTGGGTGTCCGCGTACGAGAATACCCGTCCCTGCAGGAGCTTGTCAGCGGAAGGTTCGATACCGAAGACAAGGGCTCCGGGGCTGAATGCCGCCTGTTCCACCTCAGCAAAATAATTCTGCGGGTTCCGGTCGAGGACCATCTTTCCAACCTTTATAAGGGGATACTTATCCTCCGGCCAGGTCTTCGTGGCATCGAGCGGGTCAAAGTCCAGTTTCAGTTCGTCCGCAAATTCCATCAGCTGGACATTGAGTTCGTACTCGACGGTCTTGCCGGACGCAATCCAGTCGTACAGGTCACGAGTGGCGACATCCGGGTCCTCACCTGCAAGGCGGGTGGACTCGTGGCGGTCGATCGTCTCGATACCTGCTGCGGGTTTCCAATGGTACTTGACGTAGACTCCCTTCCCCTTCGCGTTCACCCAGATAAAGGTGTTGACGCCGAACCCTTCCATTTTCCGGTAGCTTTTCACGGTGCCGCGATCCGAGAAGAGCCACGTGATCATGTGGGTTGATTCCGGCGTTAAGGAGATGAAGTCCCAGAACCGGCTGTTGGCAGACGAACTGGTGGGGATATTGGTATCCGGAGCGGGTTTGAAGGAATGCACCATGTCGGGGAACTTGATGGCGTCGCGGATGAAGAAGACCGGGAGGTTGTTGCCTACGAGATCATAATTTCCGTCTTCCGTGTAGAATTTCACCGCAAATCCCCGGGGGTCGCGGGCCGAGTCCGCAGATCCCCGGGCACCGACAACGGTTGAGAACCGGACGAATACGGGGGTCTTTTTCTTCGGGTCCTGGAGGAATTTTGCCCTGGTATACTCCGCCATGCTCTTGTATACCTGGAAATACCCGTGGGCACCGGCACCTTTTGCGTGAACCACGCGTTCGGGGATTCGCTCCCGGTCGAAATGCGCCAGTTTCTCGATCAGGTTTACATCCTGCAGGAGGACCGGCCCGCGCTGTCCTGCCGTGAGGGAATTCTGATCATCGGCAACAGGAACTCCCTGGTTTGTCGTGAGGGTTTTCTTGTCCATGGACTATCACAGGCTGACATGGGATGTAGGAGAAATAAAGTTTTGGTTGAACGGTTCTGATACGTTGTCGGTTGATCAACCGCATGAACAGTTGACGATAAGTCGCGGTTGATTGTTCAAATAGATTATGAAACGATAACATAGTAATTGGGAATGTGAATATGGCAATGATGAATATCAAATTTATGTTGGATGTACTATCGAAACAGCGGGAGTTTCGAGCACGGGAGCACTAGCATTCACGTCGCATTATCGATGCTTTTCTCAAATCTTCTCTCTCACGACGTGTTTTAGGTGGAAAGATCTTGTTAGAGTCATTT
Organism: uncultured Methanomicrobiales archaeon; assembly: GCA_964551875.1. Lineage (GTDB taxonomy): Archaea > Halobacteriota > Methanomicrobia > Methanomicrobiales > JACTUA01 > JACTUA01. The sequence goes on from CAZKEV010000037.1 coordinate 6,292, forward strand.
CAGTAACCATGTCAGTTATCATGTCAGTCTCCAAAATCGGTCAATATAGCCTCTAACTTGAATAATACCCTCAATCCATCCCCTGCTTGGGCTTCCCGTGAAGCGTCTCATTCTCCCGCTCCCAGCTGGCCATCCAGTCTGTTTTTCACCATTGTCTCCCCGAACCGGAGAAAGCAACAGATGCCCCATTCCTTCAGCTCGCCCGGTTTCAGCCCGCGTAACATGGGTTCCGCATGCTCCTCGCAGACCGTTGAAGTACAGCAGCCCATGATCTGCATCCCGATAGCCTCCTTCCCGCAGACGTCACAGACCCGAATGCCCGATCTCTCCCCTTGCTCTTGATCTCGTCTGGATGATATTCCTTTTTCTGATGTATCCCTCCCCAACCATGATGGATATGAACGGCACCTATCTGCCCACCTCTGACCGCTCGAGGAAAGGGTAAAGATCGCAGGGAGATCGCTTTCGGGAGTTCACCCGTTGAAGTTGTGAAAATCGTAACAATTCCTGATAAACTCCTGTTTCCGGTGATCGCTGGGGTTCACCGGGGGGTTGAGATACCCGATCGCAGGTGTCTGGACCGCAGGGCAGAACGGGCAGAGCGCACCCCCGACGTCGTTCGCCTTGTCTCTGACTGGGCAGTAGTACACCCCCCGGATATATTCCACGGTGTCGCCACCGGGAAACGGCGTCCCCCTGGCATGGGCCGACACCCCGAGCACGAACATCGGGAAGGCGGCAAGCAGGTACTTCAGGAACCTGAGCCGGAGGTCCTGCTCAGGGGAGGGTGTCCGGCATTCCCTGGCAACCATCTCCCAGAACCGGGATGCAGAGACGTCGACGGGCTCATGCATGTGGGAGAGAGTCCCCTGCTGGAGCATCAGCCGGATCCTCTGGTACGTACCGAGGAGGTGCTCCGAGATCTTTTCGGTGACACGCGCCCGGTATCCCGGCTCCACATCGGCAATCTGCCGGGAAAAGTTCCATACCAGCCGGTTGACGTTGCGGGGCGAATGAGAAAGCACCAGAAGCGCGATCTGGGCCCCGAGTTCTCCATGCGTGCGTGCGGCACTGAGATGATCACAGTGGGCGGCTATCTCCGCCACGGAATTGTTTTCGCCGGTGATGTGATCAACCATGTTCACGTTCCTTCAGCATGCGTTGGCCCTGTTTATCGTATCCGATATGCGATCGATGCGGTGCGCCCCCGCAATCCATGAAAGGTCAGCCTCGTTCATGAGTGTACGGAGCAGGAACCCGGAAAGGCATCAGGGCCCCTTCCTGGACAGTCTATATAGTGAAACAGTCCAGATGTTGTAGCCTCGATCTCACATCATCGAACGGGGGACACATCGTGAAACGGAAGATCATCCATATCGACGAGGAGAAGTGCACCGGATGCGGGCAGTGCATACCTGACTGCCCGGAAGGGGCGCTCCAGCTCTTGGACGGGAAGGCACGCCTCGTGAGCGACCTCTTTTGCGACGGGCTCGGCGCATGCATCGGGACCTGCCCGGAGGGGGCGATCTCGGTCATCGAGCGGGAAGCAGAGCCATACAACGAGAAGACCGTGATGGAGAACATCGTACGCCAGGGGGGACCGGTCATCAGGGCGCACCTTGAGCACCTTGCCTCCCACGGGGAAAGGGGGCTGTACAACCAGGCGATCGAATACCTGAATGAGAACAACATCCCCGTTCCCGGGCAACAGGTGGCGGAGTGCCACCCGGGTCCTGCACACCACGGCCAGCATCCCTTTGCGGGTTGCCCGGGAGCCGCTGCAAGAAGCATCACCCGGGAACGTCCTTCCGGCGATCAAAGGAGATCTGCAGGAACAGAATCAGAACTCCGCCAGTGGCCTGTTCAACTGAAGCTCCTGAACCCCGCAGCCCCGTACTTTGAGAACGCCGATCTTCTCATCTCGGCGGACTGCGTCCCGTTTGCCTACGCGGGCTTTCACGAGGATTTTCTGCGTGATAAGATCGTAATCATCTTCTGCCCGAAACTTAACACTGATATCGACGGGTACATTTCCAAACTGGCCGATATATTCTCCCATCATGCGATCCATTCGATCACCGTCGCTCACATGGAAGTGCCGTGCTGCAGCGGTGTGCAATACGTGGTCGATGAAGCCCTGCAACGATCGGGAAAGAAGATCCCGTTGAAAGAGGTCACAATCACGATAGAGGGGGGGTTGCTTACATCGACAGGAGAAACATAACCGCTCTGACGAAAATCCCAACAGGGGAGAGAATCCCATCAGGGATAGGATAATGAGGGGCGCCCATGTCATTTTTTCTTGAATCGCCTTTCACTTCTCGCATCCCAATTCTGCGCGAGGAGAAAAAATAACGGATGTACAGGTTCCGTTTGCCTCTTCGCCGGGGCTCTCCTCAAAAGGGCATTGCGCATCCGACCTGGGAGAAGAGACCCACCGCCGGGTCATCTTATGACGCTCCGGCCTTTCATGAGATCCGCTCCGAAAAAATACCCCTGGAGATGGCCGGAAGATCTTCATTATCCTGCACAGAGTTTTTTTATATTCTGCGCTTGATTGACATCTATGGATTTTCTCCTGATAAGCGAAGATCAGAAACTGGGGTTCCTTCTCTGTGCGATTTTCATCATCGCCATCCTGGTATTCTGGCCGCTCATGACCACAGTCGTCTGGTCAGCCACCCTTGCAATTGCACTGTTACCCCTTCATAAACGGCTTTCACGTACGGTAAAACCATCAGTATCTGCCACATTCATTACCCTCTGGGTCCTCCTCGGCATCATGCTCGCAATGTCTGTGGCGGCGAGCATCCTGTATGGCAATATCGATCTGATCGGGACCATGGCTGCATCATTGGTAAACGGCTTTAAAAATACCGGCATCTCTGCCTTCCTGCCATCGTTCACGGAAGCACAGCTCTCCCATATGCCCCAGACGCTTGTCCAGTTACTGCTGCAATCGCTCCTGTCACTGACGAGTAACATCATGCAGGCACTTCTCTCGATCATCATATTCTTCCTCTCGTTATCGATGCTGCTTTATTACGGGGAACAAGTCTGGAACAAGCTGACACGCACCCTTTCCCCCAAACTTTTTTGTGCCGTGGAAAAGATGTCAGTCATTTCCGCAGACACCATCTATGCCCTTATCATCGTCCAGATTTCAGCAGCCCTTATTTCATTTCTCCTCGCAATCCCGTTCTTCTTCTTTCTGGGCTATGGCAGCGTACTCCTGTTCGCAACCATGATCGGTCTTGCCATGCTGATCCCGCTTATCGGTGCCCAGATTATCATCCTCCTCCTGACACTCTACTTCATAAGCGTTGGCGAGATCAAGGGTGCCGTCATTACCCTGTTTGTGGGGTATCCCCTCCTCTCCGGATGGATTGATTTCTATTACCGGCCCGTGATGATGGGAAAAAGGGTGGCAATTCACCCGGTCATGATGATGATCGGCATCTTTGCCGGTGTCCCGTTCATGGGTATTGCGGGATTCATTCTTGGCCCGGTGCTCATCGCACTCGCGGTGACCGGGTATAAAATACTCGCGGAAGAGATTTGTGACCCGGCGTGCCAGACTTCCCAAAAATGATTGTGAGGACAGGTCATGGTACCGGGTTCATATCCGGGACATTGAGAAAATCCGGAAGTCATGTGGCACACAGAGCTGGATTCTTACTGGGGCACCAGACACAGGAAGCAGGTGATGATACGAATGGGTTACGGTTGAATAACCCTCCTCCACAGTCGCCTATAAGAACCGTACTGCTTGAGCATTGGTGCATGAAACCAGTGAGTCGCATACCGCTAAATAATTCTGCGGTGCATACTAGCTTGCTCTGATATGGAGGTAACGATGCACTCATCAATGAGGGTGATTCCTCCACCATATCAGGGAAACGATGAAAGGAGTTGAACGACGATGAAGCAAAATCTCAAGAACCAGGGGGGGCGGGTGCATAACCATGTCGAATGAGACTGCAGACCGGATGGTACATGAAGGGGTTGCCGGCGCTGAACATCTGAAGCTCCAGACAGCCGAAGCGCTCGAGGAGGCTGCCCGCAAGCTGCGGAGTGCTGACGTATCAGCAAAAGGCGAGGACGTCAGGCACATCCTCCATGATGTCGAGGGCCGGCTACACCGGTTCAAAGCCGCAGTTGGCGCCGAGTACGAGAAAATTGATGCAGATTACCATACAAGGGTGGAGCCTGTCGAGACCATCATTGCCCATCACCCCATTCCCTCGGTCCTGATCGCCGCCGGCGTGGGTGTCCTCATCGGTATGTTAATCTTGAAAGCCCGCGACTGAAGAGGGATCGTATGGACACGGCTGCCGGTAATGAAGAACCATCGATGGAATCGGAGTTCGCGAGGACAACCAAGTACATCGATCTCTACCTGCAACAGAAGACAGATTTGTTTCTGCAGCACTATGTATTCGAACCCTTTGACTTTCTGATCAGGCAGATCCTGTTCCTGTCGGTAATTGTTACATTACTGGCAGCCGGCACACTGGCCCTGGTGATGGGCATGACCCTCTTTATCGCAACGATGGTACCGCTCTGGGCCGCCCTCCTGATCACCGCAGCCATCATCTGTGCAATCGGCGTTATTTTCGCGTACGTGCTCGTATCGAACAAAATCGTTCTGAAGACCCCGATGACCAGGGAGATGATAAAAAGTGGAAAATCGTAGGCGTGTTACTGAAGAAGACCTCCTCATCACCGAAGACTTGATCGCTTTATCCTATGGCCGGCTGAAACAGTCTGTTGTTCAGGCACCATCCCGGGCTCTCCGGTCCGCAGGCCAGGCGATCAGCGAGCACCCGTTTGCAGCAGCGGCCACGGCGACCGTGGCCGGGATAATCGCTTACAAGCTTATCGGCCTTTTGACACCACGCGCCGTTGTCAAAGAAGATGGTGTCCAGCCGCACGCCGACGTGAAAAAGGCCGGGAGCCGCCCGGACCTGATGATGGAGATTCTCTCGGTGATTCTGCCGCTGGCCGCTCCTTACGTCGCCGGCCTTATCCAGAGCTACATTGGCAAGATCCATCCCGGAGAGCGCGATTAATGCGTACAACAGGACAGGTATTTCTCCCCTATGTCAGCGAAAAAGGCATGCAGGCCTGTACTAAAATCGTGAAGTGAGGCCTCAAATAGAGAAAAACTCATCATGTGGCACATGACGGGGCTCTCACTTCCATCGACCGGTGCCCTGCCCGGCCGTCCTCGGGTGCCCCGGCGGCCTGGTGGTCCTCCTGGAGGTAGCAAAGGACCGGAAAGCTCATAACAGGCCCCGGCAACCGGATCGTGTGGTGAAAGGGTCTGCACCCTGCGTGGATACCGCGATCCTCCGGCTCTCGAAGCTTTTGGTCTCTGGTCACGCGGGGCTGAGAAGCTCGAAGGGGGTGCGGATCCTTCTCCCCCGGATTCCGGTAAGGGATCCGGGTCACAAGCACAGGTGTAATGTATGTCAAGTTTCGAGGACTTAGAAATGGCACTCAATGTGTTGAGAAAGAAGATCCAGTCAGAACTAAGGGGAATGCACGTACCCGTCAATATACAGGTTTCCGGGCATCACATCAGGATCGACGTGGAATCGGAGAATGAGGAGGATTTCATTTTCTGGGCCGAGGAACACCAGGACGAGTTCGATTAATGGTGCCCTGTCCTTCTTATTTTTAATGCTCTCCCGATGCGTTCAAACCACGCGTATCCTTCAGGCCACGGAAATCCCACGCATCCTCTCCCTCATTTCCATCAGGGCCCCCGGAAAAGGGAATTATTTTGGGTATAGTATCATTTTTACCACCAACCCTTCATCAAATTCAGACGGAAAAAACCTAAAATTACCATGACTAAATATTCATCGAAAAAAGTGTGGTTATTACTCCGAGAAGACCCTCAGGTTCGAAGGGTATGAAGTGGCCCTATCGCAATGCGGGGGGGACGCCACAGCGGCGGGGGCAAGCCGAAGGCGTAGCCCCCAGGAGCGTCATAAGTCGTGAAATCCACCCTTTCAGAAAGTACAGTACTGGCGATTTTTTGGTGGCTGAATTAGTACTATACCCTTATTTTAGGGTCCGCCGGAAGAACGTGTTCATCTCCTGGTAGGCATTCATGGAAGCGTCATCCCGCGAGAGGGACCCGTTCACGACCATGAACCCGTGGGGCTTCCCCTGGTAGACCTTGAGCTCGAAGTACTTGCCTGCCGAGTCGAGATCTGTGGAATAGTTGTAGAGGTTCCTGATCGGGCTCGGCACATCCCTCGACCCATGGATCATGAGCATCGGCACCTGGAGCTCGGCGATATGCGTCGCCGGGATGGTGTCATTCGTGGCGCCATTGTACGGGAACCCGTACCAGGCCACCCCGGACCTGAACTCCTTCATCTGCGGCAGGAAGAGCATCGTGTACCGGCCGCCGGCACAGAACCCGGTGAGGCCGACACGGTTCATGTCAACCTCAGATCGTGAGGAGAGGTAGGCAAGGGAGCCCCGGATGATGGCCGCCACGTCGCTATCCGGGGGCTGTCTCACGTACGTCTGCCACTCGGGGGCGATGACAACGAACCCGTCGGCAGCCATCTGCTGCACCATGTCTCGGTACCCCTGTTCGAGCCCGTTGAAGGAGTGGATGAGGACGATGGCAGGGTGTTTCCCTGCGGCGGGCGGCACAGCCAGGAAAGATGGGTAGGACACCCCCGCCGCGGTGATATTCACGGCAGACCCCGCAACGGGGGCCGGAGTAACCACGGGGGTGACGGTATCCTGAGGTTGTTGCCCTGCTGTACAACCTGCGGCAATGATCATGAAGACCAGGCAGGCGAATCCCAGATATATGATGGTTGACTTCATAGCTTCCCAACCTCCTGATGAGTGGCATGAGGAGATCTTTCCTTCGAGCATCTCTTCATTCGTGGTGAAAAACGGGGGGTCAGCAGCCCCCGCCTCAGCCGTAGACCGGCATGGGGGTTGTCGGTACAGTTATGGTCGGTGGGGTCGTGGTTGGCGGCGTTGTCTGCTGCGGCGGTACGGTCTGCTGCTGGTGCATCCGGCGGCGAAGAGTATCGCCATCAGGGCAAGCAGAAAGGCAGGAAGAGTCGCGGTTCTCCCAGGATCACCTACATCGATAGTTAGGCAATCCCGCCGCCTGCTCTTAAACATTGTGGCAATCGGTAAAAAAAGAAACATTCAACACCTGCGAGTGTATCACCTCTCTTCTCAGGATGTTTCCGGAGATTGTCCACGGGGTAGCCTTCTTCTTCGGGGGAGCCGGGGCGCTCCTCATCATCTATGGCGGGATCCGGGCCATTATCGAGATCCTGGGGCGCGAGATCCTCTCGCAGCAGAAGAGCTACGACGATATCAGGGTCCAGTTCACGGGCAAGATCATCTTTGGCCTCGAGTTCTTCATCGCGGCGGACATCATCAATACCCTCATCGCCCCCGGCCAGCAGGAGATCCTCACCCTCGGGGCGGTCGTCCTCATCCGGGTGGTGCTCGGGTATTTCCTCTCCCGGGAAGCGCGTGATTATCGGATGGAGAGAAATTGAAAGAGACTCCGGTTTCTGCACCGGGTCACGCGCGATGGGGGGATACGAGAGACCATCCGGCTCTTTTCTCCTGCGATCATCCCGGTACTACTGCGCCGGCGGCATCCAGAGGGACTTTACCGGATTTGAACCGCCCTGATCGGGCTGCTTTCCGCTCTCGATACCGAGGAGCCCGCCGATCATGTTCACCACGCTCTGCCCCGCCGGGACGATGATCTTCGTATTGTTCGCGAGGGAGTTCTCTGCGACTTCGAGCTGCTGGAGAGTGATGGCTGATCCGGTGAAGTACTGCTCCGCCGCCTCGTTCACGAGCCTGATAGCCTCCGCTTTCCCCTCGGCCTCCAGGATCGTGGCCTGCTTGACCCCCTCTGCCTCTGGACCCGGGTTTTCATCACGACGGTTATGAGATGGTAGCCGGATTCTGTTCAGGACCGCTCGCTCATGATCCGTGCTACCCATCCGTCCCTTTCCCCAGGTGTCATCTCCGAGGGTACCGGATAGGCGTCCTCAAACGTGGGGGCGGTGTGACGGTACATCACTCCGAGCCCGATCATCGCATCAGTGGAATAATCCCATTCCCGCGCCTTCCCATAGGCAGCCTGGCGATCGCTCACGTCCTTCTCGGACCAGGTATAGACCCGTTCATTGTAGTAACCGGTCAGGTCGTTGTACGTTGCACAGATCTGGAGGATATCAACGAAGGAGAAGCCCCGGTGCAGAAGGGCCTCCCGGATCAGTCGTTTGAGCTCATCACGCCGGCCGGTATACCCCCTCCCGATGAAACTTGCGCCCGAAGCAAGCATCAGCTCCATGGGATTCAGGGGCACCTCCTTTTCGCCCTTCGGGCTGGAATGCCCGCGGTACCCGTACGGGGATGTGGGAGTGAACTGCCCGGTCGTCAGGCCGTACACCCGGTTGTCGTGCACGAGGACGGTGATGTCCAGGTTTCTCTTTGCCGCGAAGATGAGGTGGTCAAGCCCTTCTGCGTAGGAGTCGCCGTCACCGGTTACGCAGATCACCTTGAGGTCAGGGTTCGCGAGCCGGATCCCGGTCGCGACCGGGATCGTCCGGCCATGGAGGGAGTAGAATCCGTTCAGGTTCATGAAGTCGAAGATCTTCCCGTGCTGGCCAATGCCCGCCACGAGGACGACCTTCTCGAGGGGGAGACCCTCACCGTCCATCTGTGCGAGGAGATCTTTTACCGTATGCTGGACCGCGAAGTTCCCGCATCCCGGGCACCACGTGTTCTTCGCATGGCTGATGAGATCGATCCCCTTCATATCATCACCCTCCTGAGATCCTGCTCCAGCTCATCGAGCATGAAGGGCCGCCCGTCATACTTCAGCACCATGCCTTCCGCCCTGTACCCGAACTCGCGGACGAGCCGGGCGAGCTGGCCGGTCTCGTTCGTCTCGACACCGAAGAACCGCTCAACCCCGTTCATGGCCTCTGCAAAGCTCTTCTCAGGGAACGGCCAGATGGCAACAGGCTGGATGACCCGGAGGCCCAGGGCCTCGCCCAGTTCCCCGCAGATCCCCTTGTTCGAACCCCAGCAGAGGAGCGCTGTCGTCGCGTCCGGGTCCCCGGCGACATTCACCGGACGCATCCCCTCGATCTCCTTCGCCAGCCCGAGCAGCTTCCTCTTCCGCTTCTCGGCCATGTCCCGGGTGACCCCCGGTTCCTCGGTGGTTATCCCGTCGGTGTCATGAGCATGGCTGTTCACCCGGATCACCTCCCCCTTTACCGGCGGGAAACGCAGCGGCGATATGCCGGAATCGGTCAGGGCGTACCTCAGGTATGGATGATCGTCAGATCCGGCCATCACCGGATCTGCCATGTGATCCATCGTCTCCGCAGGGTCCAGGCTGTACATCCCTTCACAGATGATCCTGTCGGGCAGGAAGAGGGCCGGAAGCTGGTACTTCCAGGCGAGATCCATGGCAGCCCGGATCCAGATCCTCCCCTCTTCGGCATCCCCCGGCGCAAGGACAAGTCTCGGGAACTCCCCATGGCCTGCATGGATCGCGAACCCGAGGTCTGCCTGTGCGGTGTAGGTCGCGAGGCCAGTGCTCGGGCCGGCCCGCTGCCCGAGGACGATCACGATAGGAAGCTCCGCCATCCCGGCGAGGCCCAGGGCCTCGACCATCAGCGAGAACCCGCCGCCTGAAGTCCCCACGGCAGCCCGGGTCCCTGCATAGGCGCACCCGAGGGCCGCGAGGATGACCGCGATCTCGCTCTCGGGCTGGATCGCGCGGATCCCAACCTCATCGGCATGAGCGGCGAGGAAGTGGAGGAGGTTCAAGGTCGGCGACATCGGGTACGAGAGGTAGACCCCGAGGCCGGCCTCGATGAGGCCGATCCCCATGGCCTCGTTTCCCGTGAAGGCCGGGATGCCGGGCCCCCCCCGAGCCGTGACACGGAGCCTCTCCTCCGAGGCATCGTACGCCCTCCTCGCGATGCGGAGGTTCTGGCCCGTCCCTTTCCGGAAGGACTTCGTGAACACCTTCTCTGCGAGAGGCCATTCTATCCCGGCTGCCCTCACGAACGCGCCCAGGATGGCAGAATTTCCCATCACGGCAGGGGCCTGCTCTGCGGCGAGAATGGACCTGATGGGGATCCCGATCCCGGAAGGGTATCTCGCGGCATCGGTATTGTACACAACAACCCCGTGGTCATTGAGCCTTGGTTCGTGGACCCTCAGGGTCTCCTGGTCGAGGGCGAGGATGAGATCCACCCGGCTCCGCACCGCTCCGATCTTACCCTGTGCCCCGCGGATGATGGCAAAGTTGTGGCCGCCCTTGATCAGGGAGGGGTAATCGAAGTACATGTGGACACGGTACCCGAGCTGCCCGAGGAGATGGGCGATGATCTGGCCGGCGCTGCTGATCCCCTCGCCGGCCTTCCCGCCGATGAGAACCGATACTTCACCTTCTGCCAACCTTTCGACCTCCGCGTGATCTGGAAAGGTTCCTGCCGTATTTGAATAAAAGGGTATTGCACCAGGGGGGAGAAACCCTCCTGGTCCCCCCAACCCCGGAGGTACTTTAAGAGGATGGCAGATATACCAGTCCAGAAGGGGAAACGGGTATCATGGGTGGTGCAATCAGCGCATGGGACGCGGTCATCATCGGCGGAGGCCTGACCGGCCTCCGGGCAGCCCTGCAGATCTCGCGGGCCGGCATGAAGGTGGCGGTGATCTCGAAGGTGCATCCGCTCCGGTCCCATTCGGTTGCCGCGCAGGGCGGGATGAACGCAGCCCTCGGCAATGTCAGGGGTGAAGGGGGGGCCGCGGACAGCTGGGAGAGCCATGCTCATGACACGGTAAAGGGATCCGACTACCTTGCAGACCAGGATGCGGTTGCCCTCATGTGCAGGGAAGCACCGGCAACCGTCCTTGAGCTGGAGCATATGGGGACGGTCTGGTCGAGGCTGGAGGACGGGAGGATTGCCCAGCGGCCCTTCGGAGGGGCGGGGTTCCCGAGGACGTGCTATGCCGAGGACCGGACCGGTCACAACGTGCTCCACACCCTGTACCAGCAGGTCCTCGGCCGGAAGATACCCGTCTTCGAGGAGTTCTTTGTCACCTCCCTCGTCAGGGATGTCGGGCGCTGCATAGGGTGCACCGCCCTTGAGATCATGACAGGGGCCATCCACGGGTTCGCTTCCCGGGCAACCCTCCTCGCGACCGGGGGGTTCGGGAGGATCTTCCGCCGGTCCACGAACGCGCTGATCAATACCGGCGACGGGTTGGCGCTCGCTCTCCGCGCAGGAGCCCCCCTCAAGGACATGGAGTTTGTCCAGTTTCACCCCACGACCCTCTATAATACCAATATCCTGATATCCGAGGCAGCCCGGGGAGAGGGCGGGATCCTGGTCAACCGGGCAGGCGAGCGGTTCATGGCGAGGTATGCCTCCAACGCCCTGGAACTTGCCCCGAGGGACGTGGTTGCCCGGGCAATCGAGGATGAGATCGCCCGGGGGAACGGTTTCGACGGGGGGTACGTCCACCTGGACCTCCGGCACCTCGGCTCCGGGCGCATCATCGAGCGGCTGCCCGGGATACGACAGATCGCGATGGACTTCGCAGGCGTGGATCCGGTGCATGACCCGATCCCCGTGCAGCCGGGCCAGCACTATTCCATGGGAGGGATCGACGTGAATATCGGAGGCATGAGCGGCCTTCCGGGGCTCTACGCCGCAGGGGAGTGCGCCTGCATCAGCGTCCATGGTGCGAACCGCCTCGGGGGGAATTCTCTCCTCGAGACCGTGGTATTCGGGCGGCTCGTGGCGGACTCCATGATCAGGGATATCCCCTCACGGGCAGAGCCAGCAAGGGGACCTGTCGAACTGGCAGTGCATGAGACCGATGAGAGGATCAGGGATATCCTTGCCCGGTCCAGCGGAGAGTCCCCCTTCGCTCTCCTCCACGAGCTGGAGGAGACCATGTTCCTGCACTTCGGGATCTTCCGGGAGGGCAAGAAGATGCAGGAAGGGCTCCGGAAGATGAAGAGCCTGCAGGAACGTTCCCTGCACGTTTCCCTGACGAACAGGGATTCCGCCGTGAACCAGGCTCTGGTACGGTACCTGGAGCTCGAGGGTATGCTCCAGCTTGCCGAGGTGGTGGCGCTCGGGGCCCTCAACCGCGAGGAGAGCAGGGGGTCCCATACCCGGAGAGATCATCCCCACCGGGATGATAGAAGGTTCCTTGCGCATACCGTGGCGACCCTGGAGAAGGGTGAGGTTACCCTCGCATACAAGCCGGTCACCCTCGGGATGTTCAGGGTGGAGGAGCGAGGTTACTGATGGAGTTGAAGGTGTTCAGGTTCAGGCCCGGGATGCCGGGGCCGAGATACGATAGCTTCGAGATCGATCCTGTACCGGGGATGACAGTCCTTGCAGGCCTGTTCAGGGCCCAGGAGCACGACGACACCCTGGCGTTCCGGTACTCCTGCCGGGGGGCAGTCTGCGGCACCTGCGCGATGCTCATCAACAAGGTCCCGAGGCTCGCATGCAGGACCCAGCTGCAGGCCCTCCTGGAAGGGAAGGCCCCGGCCCAGCTTGCGCCTTACCCGGCCCTCGAGGTAACCGTACCCTGGGATGCCGGGAAGGAGGTGCTCATCGAGCCGCTTCCGCACCTCCCGGTGATCCGGGATCTCATCGTGGACATGTCCCTGTTCTTCGAGTACTATCGTTTTATCGAACCGGTCTTCTCGCCTGCCGGCCCCGAGCCGGAGAAGGAGAGGCCCATGAGCCCTGCGGCGGTGAAGGAACTGGTCCCCTACACAAACTGTATCCTCTGCGGGGCCTGTTTCGGGGCCTGCCCGGTCAATGCCCGGAATCCGCATTACCTCGGGCCGGCAGCCCTTGCCACCCTCTACCGGTTTCACATCGATCCCCGGGAGGCAGGGGGCGCACCACGGCTCCGCCGTGCAGACACGCCGGACGGGTGGTGGGGATGCGAGTTCCACACCAACTGCCGGCGCGTCTGCCCGAAGGGAGTGCCGCCCAATGTCGCTATCGGCCGCGCCCGGCAGGAGATCAAGGCCGCGAGCCGGTCCGCAGAGGGCAGGGGGGCAGGAAGATGAGGCAGGAGAGAGATTCGCTCGGAATGCTGGACGTGCCGGACGAGGTCTATTACGGGATCCAGACCATGAGAGCGGTAGAGAACTTTCCCGTCACCGGGAGGCGCGAGCCGAAAGAGCTCATCAGGGCCTATGCCCTCGTCAAGGAGGCAGCTGCCCTCGCCAACATGGAGCTGGGGGCCCTGGACCGGCCCAGGGGAGAGGCAATAGTTGCCGCAGCAGCCGAGGTGGCTGCAGGCGGGCTTGCTGACCAGTTCCCTGTGGACATCTTCCAGGCAGGTGCGGGCACCTCGTTCAACATGAACATGAACGAGGTCCTCGCAAACCGTGCCCTCGAGATCCTGGGCAGGCGGAGGGGGGAGTACGAGTTCCTGGGCCCGAATGATCACGCGAACCTCTCGCAGTCCTCCAATGATACCTTCCCGACGGCTTCCCACCTGGCCATCATCTGGGAGGCTGACAGCCTGCTCGTGCGCCTCCGCGAGCTCGCTTTCGCCCTGGAGAGGAAAGGGGATGAGTTCAGGTCCCTCCCGAAGACGGGCCGGACACACCTGATGGATGCCCTTCCTGTCACCCTCGGCGACGAGTTCAAGGCATACGGCTCCGCTATCTCGAGGGCCACCATGAGGATCCGCGAACGAAGGAATGGTCTGCTTGAGCTCCCGATAGGGGGGACAGCCACAGGGACAGGGGCCAACTCCCCGCAGGGGTACCGGGATGCGGTGATACAACACCTCTCCCGTCTCACGGGTCTCCCTCTCTTCTCCGCCCTGGACAGCCTCGAGGCATTGCAGAGCAGGTCCCAGATGGCGTCATTCTCGGGTGCGCTCAGGGAACTCGCGCTGGAGCTGATCAGGATCGCAAACGATCTCAGGCTCATGGGGTCAGGGCCGACCTCGGGGCTCGACGAGATTGTCCTCCCTGCCGTGCAGCCGGGATCCTCCATCATGCCGGGAAAGGTCAACCCGGTGATGGCCGAGTGCCTGGACATGGTCGCCTTCCAGATCATCGGGAACGATGCCGCCCTCTCCCTTGCAGTACAGGCAGGGCAGCTCGAACTGAACGTGATGACCCCGCTGATGACCCATACCATCCTCGACTCCCTGGGGATGCTCAACCGGTACCTCCCTGCCTTCACAGCCCGCTGCATAGACGGCATCCAGGCAAACGATCTCCGCCTCATGTCATATGCCGGGATGAACCCTGCGCTTGCCACCCTCCTCACCTCACGGATAGGATACCTAAGGGCCGCGAGAATCGCGGAAGAGGCGATGGAGAAGAAACGCCCCATCCGGGATCTCGCTGTCGAGAAGGGGATCCTCTCGGAAAAGGAGGCGGACGCCCTCTTTGACCTTGAAGAGATCTCGAGGAACCGATACAGGAAGGAGTGAGCGGCGGATGAACCGGGCGGGGGGAGGTTTCCCGCCCTCCCATAACCCCCCCGCTACCATCCCAGGAAGAGGCTCTTTGCATGAGTCCACTGCGAGAGGGCCTGGACCCCGTTCTCGCGCCCGGTGCCGCTCTCCTTGACGCCACCGAAGGGGATCTCGGGCGGGACCGTCAGGTGCCGGTTCACCCAGATGACGCCCGCCTGGACCCTGTC
>CAZKEV010000038.1:0-9054 GCA_964551875.1 uncultured Methanomicrobiales archaeon
CCAGGTCCCGCCGGAGGAGCCGGAGCTGCTGCTGGTGGCCGATCAGCCGCTGCTCGTGCTCGGCGATCTTCTCGTTGAGGGAGGCCACCTGCTCCCCGAGATCCCCCACCTTCTCCTGGAGGCTCTTCATATCCGAGAGGACTCCCAGGGTGAGGCTCTCCCCCGCATACGCGATGGAGCTGCCCGCCATGCCGGCTGCAGGATCCCCCTCCCCGCTCGCTTCAGCCGGCACTCCCCGGAGAATCCCCTTAATCGTGGGGATGGCCGTTCCCATGGCCTCGAGCTCGGCGATCTGCTTCAGCTGGCCTGCCGTCTCAGGCGGGTAGAGGCGGATCCTTCCCTGCCTGGTAGAGGTGAAGAACTCGCCGAATGTCCGGAGAATCCTCTTCACATCTGTTTCAGGAAGGCCGGTCTGTTCCACGAGATCCCGGAATTTCAGGAAGGTCGTATCCTCGTCCATGCATTCACCGGAACCCGGTTTTCCGGTACTATGCGATCCCCAACTATAACAGATTTGTTCTCATATTGAACAGGAAACTTACAACCCACCACTGCAAGAAGACTGAAAAGAACTTTGTAAAATCTTTATTTTCTTATCTGATTATATATAATCGGGTTCTTTCGCTGAAAAAAAAGATCTTACCGAATTTTCTTACACCAGAGACTGATGAACACCAGAGAACATCCGGCGAGGATCACAGAATCGAGAGGTGTTTCTCCGGATTTTGTTTGCTGGGAGACCACGTGTTTAATGGCTCTTGTGGCTGCAGGGATAGTTTGGGTCGTGGCCGGGGGGGTGGCTCAGCGGGGGGGCAGTCGGGGTTGGCGATGTTGTGGACGGTCTCTGGGTGGTGGTTGGGGGGGGTTGCCTCTGTGCTGGCTGTCGTAGTGGTTGTGGTCGTTGTGGTGGGAGGGGCGGATACTATCACGTTCTGGGTCTGCCCGGGGCTCACCGTAAAGCTGGCAGTGGGGTCGGGGTTATTCACGTAGACTGTCTCGGATTCGCTCAATGAACCATAGCCACAACCGATACTAACGGATGCGGTTATGCCATAGAGCCCGGGGTTCGTTGAACTGAACTGGGTAGTGAAGGTGCCATCATTTTGCGTGGGTCCGCTCGATGGATTGAAAGTTACTCCTGGCATTGCCGGATATGGATGCCAATGCAGATGCAGTTGCCATCGAACACATCAAGCTGGAGAATGAGGGCTGGGAACGCGACCAGGATGTGGTCGAGCCGACCGAACCGTGATCAACCCGTTCAGGAAAGGGAGGTGCAAAGAGATGGAAAAAGTGATAGGTTGTTATAAATAGGATTATATGCCCCAAAAACGATGCAAAGGATGAAGGGTAGTGGATGGCCAGTCCAGTGTTCCACACCGAGTAAAAGGTGGATTCCTTTCACAGACCAATCTCGAAACTCCTTCCGGTAACGGGACTTCCGTTTTCCGGATGCTCAGGATTTCCATCCATACCCCGAAGATCTGGAACCGTATGAGGGCTCTCCGGTATCGAACCTATAATTGGAGGGCCTGGTGTGAGGTAGTTCACGATGATGTCCCTTCGAACCCTGTGCTCTGCAAGCGGTGCAGGTATCCTTTTACTCCTGATTCTTTTGTCATCGCCCGTTCTGGCCGCGGAGAACCTGGTGAAAAATCCGGGCTTTGAAAACTGGACGCAGGAAAGCCCGGACCAATGGACAGTAGCTGATGGAGCAATTCAGAGAGCCGAGGGAAATGATGTCCATTCAGGCTCGTTTGCCCTTATCCTTGGTGGTTTCAATAACACAGCTAGGGTATTCCAGGATGTCAAGGTGCTTCCTAGGGCATCCTACAGATTCAGCTCCTGGCAGAAATATCCAGGCCCTTCCTCGTACACTCAGGTCTCTGTACTCTGGCTGGACGAGACCAAGGGGAGTCTCTCTGTCTGGAATAAGAATACCTTTGACAATAGCTATTTTTCAACCGAGTACAAGGTATTCAGTTATGAACCACTCACTGCACCCCTCAGCAGCGCTTTTGCCCGGATCCAGTTCATAAAACCCGGCTGGGGGCTCCTCTACGTGGATGATGTTGCCTTCACCCTCATGCCGAGGCCGCCCATTGCAGATTTCAACCCGCCCCCTTATGTGAAAGCCGGACAAACGGTTGACTTCATCTCAGGTTCCTATGTTCCCGATGGCGGTTCCATCACGAGCGCGTCATGGAATTTCTGCGGGATCATGGATCTTCCCGGTACTCAGGTAACCTACACCTTTCCCCCTCAGGAGCCCTCACCCTTTGAATGCCCGGTGAAACTCACGGTGACAAGCAGTGACGGACTCACCAATACCACGAAAAAAATTGTCACGGTCAATGGCGGCACCCCCTCGGGAGAAACTCCCTCCGAGGGCATCCCCCCCATTGCCTCCTACTCTTCAACCCCGGGGAAAGTGCCCCTTACTGTCACCTTCGATGGAAAAGCATCCCGGGATCCCGATGGCAACATCGTTACCTACAGCTGGGACTTTGGAAACGGCCTTCGCCCCGGCCCCAGCGTCTCGTCGTATAAATTTACGAGACCCGGGACGTACCAGGTAACCCTCATCGTGAAGGACAACGACGGGAATATCAATTCCCTCACAAAGACCATCAAGGTTGCCGAGCAGTATCCTCCAGAACCAGTCTTCACCGCCACTCCAAGTGCCGGCCCGCCTCCTCTCCAGGTGAAATTCGATGCTTCAGGATCTGCAGATCCCGATGGATTCATCTCCGTGTACCGATGGAACTTCGGCGATGGCAGCCCCACGGCATCTGATATCATCACCTCCCATACCTTCACCAAGGATGGTACATACCTCGTCACCCTGACGCTCACCGATAACGGGGGGCTCACCAACTCCCTCACCAAGGCCATCTTCGTTGGTATGATCTCATCCCCCGTTGCATCCTTCACCGCCAGTTACCTGAGCAGTTCGCCTCCCTTCACCATGTCCTTTGATGCCTTGGAGTCAGGTAAAACGGGTGGAAATATCACCACGTACCTATGGGATTTCGGCGACAATTCTCTCGGTGTCGCCGGAATGAAGATCTCCCACCAGTACCTGAACCCTGGAACATACCGGGTGAACCTGACTGTCATTGATAATGCCGGTCTCACGAATTCGCTCATCAAGAGCGTCGATGTCCAGCCCCCCATCAACTTCACCCTGCTTCTCGGTGCAGGCATTGTGATCATCGTCGTTGCTGCTATCCTGATCCTGCTCTGGTGGACTTCAAAGCTGCAAATCATTCCGAAGCAGGCGACCGTCCCCGCGAACGGGGCTTCCGTCATCCCTCTCCGGGTCCAGTTTATCAACGCATTCAAACAGGAGAAGAAAATGGGAAAGGACACCGACGTGAAGCTCCGGGCCACTTCGGGTACGATCCAGAATGTGACCGTGCTCAAAGGGCAGTCCCATGCAGATGCCAGGATCACGTCATCCCTGGAGTGCGGATCGGTTACGGTAACCGGGGAATCTAACGGGAAAAGGGCTGAATGCACCGTTGAATTCGTATGCGCCGATGCAGTCTTCGAACTCACTGTAAAGCCTCCCGAGATCCCCGGCGACGGGAAGTCGGTGGCCCAAATTTCCATCAGGGTAAAAGGTCCCTCCGGAAATTACCTCACATTCCTGAAGGATCGGACGGTGGAGCTCACCTCAACAGCGGGAACCATCACCAGCCCCTGCGTAATTCCTGCAAAGGCTCCGGGTGCGAATGCTGCCATCACCTCAGAGAAGAGAGCCGGCGCCGTCACCATTACGGCTGTATCCACTCCCCTGAAGGGTGAGGTGAAGATCACCTTCCTGGAGCCTGAGAAGCGTTTCTGCATGCACTGCGGCACCCAGATGGACCTCGAAGAGAAGAAATGCCCGAAGTGCGGGAAGATCGGGCCATCCGGTGTCGATATCAAGCAATGCCCGGCCTGTAATAACCTCGTCCCGGCATCCGCAGCGTACTGCGCATGGTGCGGTGCGCGCCAGGTTGAGAAATGAGGAGGGGAAAGGGTAAACCCAATATCCCTTCCCCTCCCCATCAAATCTGCTGCTTCACTGTAGGGTGGTGCCTCCCATGCTTTATTTTCAGGCATGGGACAAGCCCCCACTGCATCATCACAAGTTTGCTGGAGCTCTCACGGACGATTACCGGGACAGCCTGCGAAGGTGCGACAGTGTATCTGGATGGAATCGGTGGAGAGTCCTCTTGAACATGAAACCAATCCCGCCAGCCGAGAGCGATAGTGATCGTGAACCTGCCACACATATACTACTCATCGTGCGTTCCGGATATCCATCTTTACCTTATTGCGACATTTCGGACATGGTACTTTAACAGGTTTCTGTGAAATCGCCAGAAACCGTGGAGAAACGACCTAGAGAGGTGAGGCCTATGCGCCGACCGGGGTTCGAACCCGGGTTTAGGCGTTGGCAACGCCTAGTGATAACCACTACACTATCGGCGCGTGACTACCGGTGCACCCTGAAAAATGATAAGGATATCGAATGAGAGGAGGCGCCCCGCGTCCGCCTCTGCGGATCAGCCTCAGCCCCATCTTTATCCCCTTCCGGGAGAACCACCCTGTATGGATGCGGTGCTCGGGGAGATCCTCTATACCACTCTCGCCCTCTTCATCATCCTCGATCCGCTCCTCTCGGTGCCCATCTTCGTTTCCATGACGAAGGGGAAGAGTACCAAGGATGTGAGCCGCGAGGCGGGGATCGCTATCGGGGTCGCCGGGGTCCTCATGTACCTCTTCCTCTTCGGGAACTTTGTGATCTTTGAGACTCTCGGGATCACCATCGCCACGTTCCAGGTGGCCGGGGGGATCTTCCTCTTCCTCCTCGGGATGCAGGAGACCCTCGGGATCACCATCGGTACGGCGAGAAAGACCGAGACGTCCGCTTCAGTCATCATCGGGACCCCCCTCCTCTGCGGACCGGGGACCATCACCACTGTCCTCATCTTCTCCAAAGAGTTCGGCATCCCCCTCGTTGCCGTGGCCTCGGCCATCTCCCTCGCTGCCACGTGGCTCGTGCTCAGGTATGCAACCCTGATCCAGCGGCTCCTCGGGGAGACGGTCACCGATGTCATGGGGAAGGTCCTCGGGATGCTCGTCGCCGCCATCGCGGTGAAGATCATCGTGGCAGGTATCCAGGCCCTCATCTGACGATTCTCTCTCACCCCATCCCTGCCCGCCGGCCTTCACTTTCACCCCGCGCCCATCGAGCCTTTATATACTCTTCCGGGCAACCCGAGTGATAGAGAGGAGATCGAGATGGAGAACGTCGGCTACATCCTGATGGACAGGTTGAAGGTCCTTGACGGGGAGGGGAAAGAGGAGGAGGTCCTCTCCCTGAACATCAGGGGCATGCGGTTCGGGGTCCGGACGAGAGAGATGGAGGAACTCCTGGGCGGGGAGGCCCAGGCACGGGTGGAGAGGCTCCGGAGGAACTGGCGGTATTACCTGGACGGGGTGGAAGGGGTTGCAGAGGTCTCACGGTCCGGTAAGGCGGTGAACATCGAGCTCTTCGCCACCGAGAGGTACACAATCTCCCTCCGGGCGCTCCGCTCGGTCCTCTCCGGCGAGAGCCGCTATGCCATGGTGGCAGAGGTACCCGGGGAGCGGACCCGGTTCATTCCCAGGCGGGGCCCGGCCACATACCAGCTCCGGATCCCGGTCACTGCAACATCCTGACCTTATCCCCTCAATTCCTCACAGGACACCGGAGGAACAACTCTTTTTACCACCTGTGGTTGAGAAGGTACCTGTCCATGTCACCCCGTCCGAGAGACACATCTTCTCCCGCAACCTGGCCTGTAACCCCGGATCAAGGAGAGAAGCGAGAGCCCGAACGGAAGAGATACTGGCCCCTCCCCGGTACCGAACACACCTTCCCGGCAGAAGGAGGCGCAGGATCCTTCTGGGAGGACAGGGGTGACCGCCGCCATGCGGGTATGGATCTTTATGCGCCGGCGGGGACAGAAGTCGTGTCTATCGAGGACGGCAAGGTCCTCTCCACCGGGATCTTCACCTCGCAGGACCTTGTTCCCTACTGGAACCGGACATGCCAGGTCACCATCGCCCACGTCTCCGGGATCTTCTGCCGGTATGCAGAACTCAGGGATCTGACCGTTGAGGCAGGCGCAAAGGTCAGCGGTGGTGTAATCCTCGGCCATGTCGGCGAGGTGCTGAACCTCTCTCTGATCGGTGCAGGATCTCCGGCGTATATACGGGCGCTCAAGGAACAGGCCAGGATGAGTATGCTCCACCTCGAGGTTTTTACCTCGATTCCCGGACCGGATCCCGATTATCTGGGCGGGAACTGGTTCTCCCCGAAAAAGCCGGCCCATCTCATCGACCCTGCACGGCTCCTCCGGGATACTTTCTGACCGACCCTTCCCGGGACACGTTTAATGTGTCAGGGGGTGAAAATCCATGCAGGGAGTGGGGAGAATGGACGCAGCCATCACCGTTGAGAACCTCACCAGGCGGTTTGAGACCCTGACCGCGGTGGATGCCATCTCCTTCACCGTGGAGCGGGGGGAGCTCTTCGCCCTCCTCGGGCCGAACGGCGCGGGGAAGACGACCATCATCAACATGCTCATCACGCTCCTCCCCCCTACGTCCGGCAAGGCCTGGGTGGCAGGGTTCGATGTCTCGCGGGAGAAGGACGCGGTCCGCCGGCATATCGGGATCGTCTTCCAGGAACCAGCGCTCGACAAGGACCTCACAGGCAGGGAGAACCTGGACTTCCATGCCATGATGTACGGCCTCTCCCGGGCCGAGAGGGAACAGAGGATCGCAGAGGTGCTCGAGCTCGTGGAGCTCACCGAGAGGGCCGATGTCCTCGTCCAGAACTACTCGGGGGGGATGAAGCGCAGGCTGGAGATCGCAAGGGGGCTCATCCATCACCCGTCGGTCCTCTTTCTTGACGAGCCGACACTCGGGCTCGATGCCCAGACCCGGCGGAGGATATGGGAGTATATCCGGCGCATGAACCGCGAGGAGGGGGTCACCATCATCCTCACCACCCATTACATGGAGGAGGCGGACTACCTCGCGAAACGAGTGGCTATCATCGACCGGGGGAAGATCGTTGCCATGGGCACCCCGTCCGGCTTGAAAGACGTCCTGGGGGGCGATGTCATCACCCTGGAGCTGGACGGGACAGGGGGCGGCTTCATCCCCCTTCTCGGGGGTATCCCCTGGGTGAAGGGCGCGAAGGAACAGAACGGGGAGATCACCGTCACCGTTGAGGCCGGGGAGCGGAGGGTGCCCGAGCTCGTCTCCATCGCCCATGATCACGGGATCCATGTGAACTCGGTCCTCCTGAGGAAGCCGAGCCTGGAGGATGTCTTCATCCACTTTACCGGGCGCTCGATCCGGGAGCGCGAGGTATCGGCGACAGAGTCGAGGAAGGAGCTCATCACGAGGAGGTTGCTCCGGTGATCGACGGGATCGCCATCTATGTCCTCTGGCTCCGGGAGATGACCCGGTTCATGAGGGCGAAGTCCCGGGTCATCGGGACCCTGGGGATGCCCCTCTTCTTCATGGCGTTCCTGGGCTTCGGCTTTTCCCGTGCCCAGCTCCCCAACCTCCCTCCAGGGGTGAACTACATCCAGTTCCTCGTGCCCGGTATCGTCGGGATGACCCTCCTCTTCTCCTCCACCTTCTCGGGGATCTCGGTCCTCTGGGACCGGGAGTTCGGCTTCCTGAAGGAGATCATGGTTGCACCTGTGAGCAGGGTCTCCATCGTCCTCGGCAGGATCGCCGGGGGGGCGACCACCTCCCTCATCCAGGGGGCAACCATCCTCCTCCTCTCCATCCCGCTGGGGTTCTCGATCCACGGGGTCCTTGAGGTCCTCGTGGCCACCCTCTTCATGCTCCTCATCTCGGTCATCTTCATCAGCCTTGGCCTTGTCTTTGCCTCGAATATGAAGGATATCCACGGGTTCAACATGATCACGAACTTCATCGTCTTCCCACTCTTCCTCCTCTCGGGGGCCCTCTTCCCGGTCGGGAACCTTCCCCCCCAGGTCCAGGTCTTCGCCTACCTCGACCCCCTCACGTATGGCGTGGACGGGCTCCGGGGTGCCCTCCTCGGCCTCTCGAGCTTCCCTCTCCTCCTTGACCTAGCCGTCCTCGCCCTCTCGTCCCTCCTCATGGTCGCCCTCGGTGCCTTCTTCTTCGAGCGGTGCCAGTGCTAGGGGACCCGGTGTTTGCCCATCCGATTCCCGGGGAGCAAAAAGGCTGTTCCGAGGGTACAAGGGGGAATAGGTTCAGGAACCCTCGAACCGGTATGCAGGTTCTTCAGCGCGCGATCTATCAGGAAAAAAAGGATTTAATGCCTCTTTGCCAGGTAGACAAGGGCAGCGAGGCCGGTTATGGCGAGTATGCCCTCAAATCCGGGCATTGCGGTCGGCTGGGGGGCTGCGGTGGTCGGCAGGGCAGTGGTTCCCTGAGCGGGAGGAACTGTGACGCCCCCGGTCGGGGTTGCCGCGGGGATGGTCATCATGGGACTGGTTCCGGTCTTCTTCTCGGTATCGGTACCATAGCTGTTCTTCACCGTGAGGCTGACGTCATATGCACCCTCAAGCTGGTACACGTGCACCGGGTTCTGCTCGGTGGAGGTGGTCCCGTCGCCGAAGTCCCAGGCCCACGAAGTGGGGTTCCCGGTCGAGAGATCCGTGAAATTCACGGTGAAGGGCTTGACACCGCGCCGCTCGTCAGCGGTGAAGTCCGCGTCGGGTTTTCCCCCTGCAGTGACAAAGCCCACCTTGGTCTCGCTGTCAGACCCGTATGCGTTCCTGACTGTAAGAGTGACGGTATAGACCCCGGCGGCAGTGTAGGTGTGGGTCGGGCTCGCAGAGGTGGAGGTGCCACCGTCACCGAAGTCCCAGGACCAAGAGGTGGGCCCACCCTTCGAGGTATCCGTGAACTTCACCGCCAGGGGGACGCTTCCTGCTCTCGCCCCGGAAGTGAAATCGGCGGTCGGCGGCATGCCGGTGGTAATATAACCAGCCCTGGTCTTGG
>CAZKEV010000038.1:9154-20445 GCA_964551875.1 uncultured Methanomicrobiales archaeon
TTGACTTGTCCGTGAAGGCCACGGCGAGGGGCGGGGCTCCGGAGACCGGGCTTGCCGAGAAATCTGCACTGGGAATGCGTCCTACGATGATGTAACCGCTCGCGCCGCCCGCAGAGGTACCGGCGGATCCGGTCTTCTTCTCGGTATCGGAACCGTAGCTGTTCGTCACCGTGAGGCTGACATCATAGGTACCCTCGACCTTGTACACGTGGGTCGGGTTCTGCTCGGTGGAGGTGGCCCCATCGCCGAAGTCCCACTTCCAGGACATGGGACTCCCGGTCGAGAGGTCCGCGAACTTCACGGTCAGGGGTGCAGCACCAATCCGCTGGTCAGCCGTGAATTCCGCGTTGGGGCTCGCGCCGGCCGTTACAAAGCCTGCCTTGGTCTCGCTGTCAGCCCCGTAGGCGTTCTTCGCTGTGAGAGTTACGGTGTAGGCCCCTGCGCTCGCGTAGGTATGGGACGGGTTCTGCTGCGTCGAGGTGGTCCCGTCACCGAAGTCCCAGGACCAGGAGGTGGGCCTTCCCGTCGACGCATCCGTGAACTTCACGGCCAGGGGGACAGGTCCTGTCCTCGTCAGAGAAGTGAAATCGGCTGTCGGCGGCATGCCGGCGGTGATATAACCTGCCCTGGTCTTGGTCGATTTGCCGAAGGCATTGGTCACCGTGAGCGTGACCCCGTAAGTCCCTGCCCTCGTGTAGGTATGGGACGGGTTCCGGTCGGTAGAGGTGCCGCTGTCACCGAAGGTCCATGACCAGGTGGCCGGGTTCCCTGATGACAGGTCCTGGAAGGTTACCGCGAGGGGGAGGCTGCCGCTCTGCGGGGTTCCCTGGAAGTCAGCAACCGGTCCCGCCCCCACCCTGATGTACTCCGCCTTGGTCTCGCTGTCGGTCCCGTAGGAGTTGGTAATGGTCAGGGTGACGGAATAAATCCCGGCGGCCGTGTAGGTATGGGTCGGGTTGGTAGCGGTGGACGTGCCACCGTCACCGAAGGTCCACTGGTAGGTCCGGGGTATCGAACCGGTCGACTTGTCCGTGAAGGCCACGGCGAGGGGCGGGGCCCCGGAGACCGGGGTTGGCGAGAAGTCTGCGTACGGATAGAGTCCCACTTCGATATAACCGCTCTTGTCCTCGGTGCCAGTGGATCCCAGCGCCTGCACGGATCCGACCAGCGCGACAATGAAGAGAAGAGCTATGATCTTCGCTAATCGTTCTCTCATCACCATATGGCGTAACCCTCCGATCATTCCGATTTCTCTGCTCCTGGATCGTTAACCGCACGCGGGGTACGCGGTTCCAGAGTGAGAAATACCATCCTGCTATCAATCTCCTATACCTTAAAATTATGGATATGGTTTCGCATCATTTCGTCGGAGAATTTCGGGAACGGAGAAGCAGTATCTTCATGGTATCATGTCCACAGGTGAGGGGAATGGATCAGAGGTTCTTCTCTATCACGCGCATAATAGACGAACCCGGTTCCCTCCAGGAAGCCCGTGTCATCATGGAGTGCAACGGACTCATTAACCGGATCCGTTCTGACCGGGATATCGATCCCGGAACCGTCTTCTTCAAGGTGACCGAAGGGATGGAGGTGGCCTCGCGATCAGCCGGAGACTCCGGTCCCTGGGGTTTTTCCTGACTACCCCTTTGCCCTGAAGATACCGCCATGGGAACGGGGTGCTTCCCGATCATGAAGGAACGGGTTCCCTTCTTCACGAGAACTGACAGGTCCTGTACGGGACGGAACCCCCCCGGCCGGTAACGCATCCGCATCGTTAATACATCCGGTTCACCATTCTGTATGGAAACCCATGAAGGCGGTCCTGGGACTTGAAGACGGGGATTCTGTCATCGGGGAAGGCTTCGGGGTAGAAGGCTCTTGCGCCGGAGAGCTCGTCTTCTGCACCACGATGACAGGGTACATGGAGGCCCTCACCGATCCGAGCTACAACGGCCAGATCCTCATGTTCACCTACCCTCTCATCGGGAACTACGGGGTTGACGAGGGGAACTTCCAGAGCGACGGGGTAAAGGCCCTCGGGTGCGTCGTTCGCGAGGTCTGCCGGGCCCCTTCCGGGGGTCCCCCCCTCGACCGCTTCTTCGAGAGAAACGGCCTCCTCGGGATCACCGGGGTCGATACCCGGCGCCTCACCATCAAGTGCAGGGAGATGGGGACCATGCGGGCCGCACTCGTCCTGGGGGACGACAGCCGGGAGCATGCCGTGGAGTGTGCACGGAATGTGCCGCTCATCACGGAAGTGGATCTCATCGCGGCGGTCTCCTGCAAAGAGCCTTACCGGATCCCCGGCCCGGGAAAAAGGGTGGCCGTACTCGATCTCGGGATCAAGCGGAACCAACTCGTCTCGATGAGCGACAGGGGGGCAGACCTCTATGTCTTCCCCCACGACACCCCGCATGACATCGTGGCATCCTGCAGGCCCGATGCCCTCTTCATCAGCAACGGGCCCGGGGACCCCAAGAGGGCTGTCGCCCCCGTCGAGGCCGTGAGGAGCTTCATCGGGGAGATCCCGATCTTCGGCATCTGCTTCGGGAACCAGATCACCGGCCTCGCCCTCGGGGCAGATACCTATAAGCTGAAGTTCGGCCACCGGGGCACGAACCAGCCGGTCCGGTACCATGACGGGTCCATCTACATCACCACCCAGAACCATGGCTTTGTCGTGGATGGCGAGACCCTCCCCGAGGGGTGCATCGTCTCCCACACGAATGTCAACGACGGAACCCTCGAGGGCTTCGAGGACAGGGACCTCGCCATCTCCTGCGTCCAGTTCCACCCCGAGGCCCACGGGGGGCCCCTCGACACCGAGGAGCATTACTTCGGCAGGATGTTCCGGAGGATCCCCTGATGCCGCGGAAGGAGCATATCAGGAAGGTCCTCCTCATCGGGTCGGGGCCTATCCAGATCGGCCAGGCGGCGGAGTTCGACTTCTCGGGATCCCAGGCCTGCAAGGCCCTCCGGGAAGAGGGGGTGACCGTGGTCCTCGTCAACTCCAACCCCGCCACCATCCAGACCGACCCCGAGATGGCGGATATCATCTACATCGAGCCCCTCCGGGCAGCGACCATCGCGAAGATCATCGAGAAGGAGCGCCCCGACGGGATCCTCTCGGGCATGGGCGGGCAGACCGGCCTCAATATGACCGCGGAGCTCGCCGAGATGGGGGCGCTCGAGGGCGTGGAGATCCTGGGGACCCCCCTCGAGGCGATCTACCGGGGTGAGGACCGGGAGCAGTTCAAGAACCTCATGGAGGCCATCGACGAGCCGGTCCCGCGCTCCATGATCCTCCGGAATATCAGCGAGCTCGACGAGGCCGAGCGCATAGTCGGCCTCCCGGCCATCATCCGCCCTGCCTATACCCTGGGCGGGAGCGGCGGGGGAGTCGCCCACACCCGCGAGGAGCTCCGGAAGATCACGGAGGTCGGCCTCATCCGCTCCCGGATCCACCAGGTCCTCATCGAGGAGAGCGTGCTCGGCTGGAAGGAGATGGAGTTCGAGGTGATGCGGGACGCCGCCGATACCTGCGTCATCGTTTGCGGGATGGAGAACGTGGATGCGATGGGGATCCACACCGGCGAGTCTGTCGTCGTGGCCCCCATCCTCACCCTCCGGGACGACGAGTTCCAGATGCTCCGGTCCGCGGCCATCAAGATCATCCGTGCCCTCGGGATCCAGGGCGGGTGCAACATCCAGTTTGCCTACCGCGACGGAGATTACCGGGTCATCGAGGTGAACCCCCGGGTCTCCCGCTCCTCCGCGCTTGCATCCAAGGCGACCGGCTATCCAATCGCAAGGGTTGCAGCGAAGATCGCCATCGGCCTTCGCCTCGACGAGATCATGAATACCGTCACCGGCTGCACGCCGGCCTCCTTCGAACCCGCCGTGGACTACGTGGTGGTGAAGGTCCCCCGCTGGCCGTTTGACAAGTTCAAGACCGCCGACCGCACCCTCACCACGGCCATGAAGTCCACCGGAGAGGTGATGGCCATCGGGCGCACCGTGGAGGAGGCATTCAAAAAGGCGCTCCGCTCCGTCGACACCGACGTTACCCGGCACACGAACCCGAACGAGATCCGGATGATCCTCCAGCGCCCCACCGACGAGCGTTTCGGGTGCCTCTTCGATGCCTTCAGGGAAGGCTTCACCGTGGAGGAGGTTGCCAGGCTCACCTTCATCGACCCCTATTTCCTGGAGAAGGTGAGAAACGTCGTGAAGATGGAGAGGCGGCTTGCTGGTGGCTGCACCCCGGATCTCCTACGGCAGGCGAAGAAGTTCGGCTTCTCCAATGCCGAGATCGTGAAGCTCTCCGGCCTTCCCTGGGATGAGGTGGAGAGCCTTGCCGGTGCACCCAGTTACAAGATGGTGGACACCTGCGCAGCCGAGTTTCCGGCCACCACCCCGTACTTCTACTCCACGTGGGAGGCCGAGTGCGAGATCTGCCCCTCGGGCGAGAGGAAGGTGCTCATCCTGGGATCGGGGCCCATCCGCATCGGCCAGGGGATCGAATTCGACTATTGCACGGTCCATGCGGTGAAGGCGGTGCGGGACGAGGGGGTTGAGGTCCATATCGTGAACAACAACCCCGAGACCGTCTCCACCGACTTCGATACCTCGGACCGGCTCTTCTTCGAGCCCATGCACCTCGAGGACGTGGTGAACATCCTGAAGAAGGACAGCTACTGGGGGGTGATGGTCCAGTTCGGGGGCCAGAACGCCATCAACCTCGCCCTCCCCCTGGAGAAGGAGATCCGGCGCCTGGGGATCCCGACCCGGATCCTGGGGACGAGCCCCGATGCCATGGATATCGCCGAGGACCGGGACCGGTTCAGCGAGTTCCTGGACCGGCTCTCGATACCGAGCCCGCCGAACGGCTCGGCATATTCCGAACAGGAGGCATTTGCCATCGCCGAGCGGATCGGCTACCCGGTTCTGGTCCGGCCCTCCTATGTCCTCGGGGGGAGGGCCATGGAGATCGTCCACGACAGTGCAGAACTCGCCACCTACATCAAGGAGGCTGTTCGGGTCTCACGGAAGCACCCGGTCCTTATCGACCTCTTCCTCCAGAACGCCGTGGAGATCGACGTGGACGCCGCATGCGACGGCGAAGAGGTGCTCATCGGCGGGATCATGGAGCACATCGAGGAAGCCGGGGTCCACTCAGGCGACTCGGCCTGCGTCATCCCGCCCCAGTCCCTCACCCCCTCCCAGATCGCAAGGCTCGGGGACTATACCCGCCGGATCGCCCTCAACCTCGGGGTCGTGGGGCTTGTGAACATCCAGTACGCCATCAAGGACGACGTGGTCTACGTCCTCGAGGCCAACCCCCGGGCGAGCCGGAC
Source organism: uncultured Methanomicrobiales archaeon (assembly GCA_964551875.1). Lineage (GTDB taxonomy): Archaea > Halobacteriota > Methanomicrobia > Methanomicrobiales > JACTUA01 > JACTUA01. The sequence continues at coordinate 14,512 of CAZKEV010000038.1, forward strand.
GGTCCCCTTCGTCTCCAAGGCGACAGGGATCCCCCTTGCCAAGGTCGCGGCGAAGGTGATGATGGGGAGAAAGATCCGGGACCTGGGCTACCGTGAGCGGGAGATCAGCCACGTGGCGGTGAAAGAGGTGCTCCTCCCCTTCAACAAGCTTCCGGGCGTGGACACCGTGCTCGGCCCTGAGATGAAGTCCACGGGGGAGGTCATGGGTATCGACTATGACTTCGGGCGGGCCTATTACAAGGCATGCATCTCGGCAGATAACGAGCTCCCCACCTCGGGGAATGTCTTCATCTCCATATCGGCCGACCAGCGGGAGGAGATCAAGCCCATTGCAAAGCAGCTCGTGAGAATGGGCCTCTCCCTGTACGGGACCGACGGGACCGTAGCCTTCCTCCACGACGTGGGCGTCGAGGCCCAGATGGTGAGGAAGGTTCAGGAGGGCTCCCCGAACGTCATCGACATGATCCGGAACGGCGAGATCCGGCTCATCATCAACACCCCGAAGGACAAGCAGTCCCGGCAGGACCACTACCAGATCATGCGGACGGCGGTGGAGCTCGGGATCCCCTACATCACCACCACCCAGGCGGCAAAGGCTGCGGCAAACGCCATCGACGCCATCAGGAAGGAGAAGATCACGATAGAACCACTGGGGCATTACATCGGAGGTTGAACCATGAAGAAGGGAACGGTCGTGCTCGCCTTCTCGGGCGGGCTGGACACCTCGGTCTGCATCCCCCTCCTGCGGGAACGGTACGGCTACGAGCGGGTCATCACTGTCGCCGTAGACGTGGGCCAGCCCGACGCCGACATCCGCGCTGCTACCGAGAAGGGCAGGAGATTCGCCGATGCACACTATACCATCGATGCGAAGGAGAGGTTCGTCGAGGAGTACGTCTTCCCCTCCATCCAGGCGAACGGGTCGTACGAGGGCTACCCCCTGGGGACAGCCCTCGCCCGGCCCCTCATCGCCGAGGAGGCCGTGGCAATAGCGAAGTCGAACGAGGCAAAGGCAGTAGCCCACGGCTGTACCGGGAAGGGGAACGACCAGTTCCGGTTCGACTTCATCATCCGTTCCGCCGGTCTCGAGGTGGTGGCACCGATACGGGAGCTGAACCTCACCCGCACCTGGGAGATCGAGTACGCCAGGAAGCACAAGATCCCGGTCGCCGTGGCAAAGAAGAACCCGTACTCCGTGGACGAGAACTGCTGGAACCGGTCCATCGAGGGCGGGAGTCTGGAGGACCCGTCCTTCCACCCGCCCGAGTCCATCTACCGGTGGACCGTCTCACCGGAGAAGGCTCCCGAAAAACCTGAAGAGGTAACCGTCACCTTCGAGGCCGGGGTTCCCGTAGCCCTGGACGGGGAGAGGATGAAGGGGATCGATCTCGTCCAGAATATGAACCTCCGGGCAGGCAGGAACGGCGTGGGGCGGAACGACATGATCGAGGACCGGATCCTCGGTCTCAAGGCCCGGGAGATCTATGAGCACCCGGCCGCAACGGCGCTCATCACCGCCCATGCTGACCTCGAGCACCTGGTCCTGACGAGGAACGAACTCTCCTTTAAGAGGATGGTGGACGACCGCTGGTCCGAGCTCGCGTACCAGGGGCTCGTCCATGAGCCACTCTTTGCTGCGCTCTCCGCCTTCATCAGGAAAACCCAGGAGCGGGTGAACGGGACCGTGGACCTCGTCTTCTACCGGGGTTCAGTCCGGGTCGCGGGCCGGTCGTCTCCCGATGCCCTCTACTCGGGGGAGATGGTCTCCTTCGACACCACGAGCCTTGACCAGGGGCATGCCGAAGGACTGTCCCGTTTCCATGGGATCCAGGCCCAGATCTTAAAAAAGATGAAGGAGAGGTAGAGAGAGATCAGGCGATCTTCTTCCCTGCAGAGGCACCCGGGGTGCACTCGAAGATTTCGGTGATCTTCATGACGAGGAGGGACTTTGCAGGGTACTTCTCGTTCTTGGCCTTGATCATCTTCTTCACCTTTTCGTAGTCGTCCCCTGCTGTCTTCACCTCCACCGTCCCCTTTACTTGGAAGCACTTCTTTGTCTCGGGGTCCCAGAAGTGGATCGCCATCCTCGGGTTCTCCTTTGCGTTTGCGAGCGTCTTCACCATGTAGTTGTCCCCGAGCCAGATGGTATCGTCGGAGACTATCTGGACAAAGGCGATAGGGGCGACGTTCGGGACACCGCCCTTCGATGCCGTTGCCACGGGGAAGATCTTGTTCTTCCCGAAGACGGCCTTCATCTCATCAGTCAGTTTCGCCATACAAGCACCTCACGCACCTCACGCACCTCTCGCGAAACCCTCGGATTCTTGGTTCGCGGGGTAGTATGCCCTCTCCCCTTTTTTCTATATATGGGTATTGGATAGCGCCTGGAGGGATCCTGCGATAGGAGAGGACTCCCTGAAGCCCGGATTATCATCCGATCTTCAGGTCAGGGACCCCGTCCCCATGCGTTCCGCAACCAGCAGGTAATACGCTCCCAGGCCCCTCCATTCCCCCCACTCGCTCGCTATACGGCGTGCTTCCATTGTATCGATGCGGGATTCTCTGGAATAGTACCGCGAGATGGACCGCCGGATGCCGAGATCGTCAGCGGGTATGGCGTCCAGGCGAGAGAGCCCCCGGAGGACCGCGAGCTCGGCGGTCCAGAGGCCCACGCCCCGGAGAGTGGAGAGCTCGCGGATGATGGTCACTGTGTCCTCCCCGGGTCCATAGTTCTCAAGATCCAGGTCTCCATCCCGGATCCGGCGGGCAATCCCGATGATGTACTCCGCCTTCTTCAGGGAGAGCCCGCAGGCCCTGAGTTCATCAGGAGAAGCATCTGCAAGGCGCCCGGGCGTCGGGAAGGCATAGTATTCCCTGCCTTCCCATTCGAGCACATCGCCGAATGCGCGGGTAACTCTCTTCTCGATGCTGTGGGCAGCCGCAAGGGAGATCTGCTGCTCGATGATCGAGTCCACGAGGGCCTCGAAGACCGTACCCGTCCTCGGGGGTTTCAGCCCCCGTAGGCGTACGGCGATTGCGGACATGACAGGGTCATCCCGCACCGCGGCGGTGAACGGGGAGAGATCCAGGTTGAGGTTGAAGAGAGAGGTGACAGCCTGTCCTGCAGCGTTCAATACCCCGGTCCGGGTGGGACCAGGCCGGATCTGAACCTTTACCTCAGGGCGATCCACTGTCCCCTCCGAGGTGACGATCACCAGGACGAGCTGTCCGTTTACCCTGACAACCTGGCGGAAAGCACCCTCCCCGTAAGAACGGATCCGGGGATCACCACCGGCGAAGATCGACGCAGAGAGCTCGAAGTCGAAGGGCGGGACAGGTTCTAGCGTCAGGAGATCCCCTCTGCCCCCCGGGCTGCCATTAGCCGCCTTCATGGATGGATCCGGGCCCCTGGAAGGCGCCCCTGGCATACCCATGGGAGAGGAGAAATGGGTATTTTAATGTTATGAACCAGGGGAAGGCACCCCCTCCGGCACAAGGATTGCGGTGAAACGGGGCGTGGAGTCCAGCTCCACCGTATTTCCTCCGGTCGCGATGTCAAGTACATGGCCTCCCCTTCTCCGATCGGAGGTGATGAAGTGGAGGTGGTAACCCGGGACATTCATCCCTGTAGTAGAGGCAGGGGTGTAGAAGCCGACCGCCGTTCCCGTGACGTTCCTGAACTCATAGACCGTCTGCCCGGACAGGGCATCGGCGAGTGGGTGATAGGGTTTCACCTGCGCAGGCACGCTCCTTGCTTTCACATACGGAAAGGTTCCATCGGTACGGATGGCATAGAAGACTTCCTGCGAGGGGATGTGCATGTCAAGTAACCCCGTGAGTTCCGTCAGGTTCGCGGCCACGGTGTCAGGGAGGGAGAGATCGGAAGAGAAAAAGGTGACACCTGCAAAGGGCACTCCAAGGGCTGGATCAGCGATGCGGGCAGTCCCGTCACTCTTCACCTGGTAGCATGTTCCGTCCACTACCACCATTTCCCCGTCGAGCCCTTCGAAGGTGCCAAGCCCCAGGTCCCCGTTCCCCATGAGAGCCTTCACAGGCTCTACGGGACCAAACCCCCCGCCCGCGAGTGCGGTGTAGGTGGAGACCTGGTACAGGAGGTCCCGATCCAGAGATGGGATTGAGGAGGTTTGCCCCCCTCCGGCAAGGTAACCTGCAACAAAGACCAGGACGACCCCAAGGGCCACGATGAATAATTTTGATCTCTGCAGAACCAACATCTCCCTTTCCTGATCATTCAGCAATGGTATCTTTCCCCCATAAGGAGAGCGGATCGGATCCGGCTCTCCTTCAGCCCATCGGCACACGGGAATAATTTTATGCGATAAGAAATATAATAATTACCCGGCAGCACCTTCCAGGGGCCTGCAGGCATAACTCGCAGCTTCTACCAGGGAATCGGCGATGTCACCATCTCATCGGGCCCAGGCCCCTGGTTTCGACGATAATCCGGAGTGATGAGATCAGATGAGACACCAGACCCTCGTCCTTGGATTCCTGGCGCTGATCCTCATCGGCGCCATCATCACTGCAGGGTGTGCGAAGGAGAGGAAGGAGGCTGGGGCGAACCCCGCTCCTCCTGTCATCAGGACTCCTGCACCGCCCGCACGGCCGACAACCACACCTGCACTACCGGTTGCCGGGACCTGCGCCGCCAAAAGCAGGTCTGTCTGCAACTCGGATACAGACTGCCCTGGCAGGTGGCTTGATGCAACAGACACCTTCATCTGCTGCTCGCAACCCTGCACCAGTGCCGGCGGGAATGCGATTGTCACCATTGACCCCTACGGGACAGAGGTGACGAACAGCGATATCGGCGATATTATCTGATCCCTTTTTTAACAGCGTATGGTTTCCCGCTTCCTTCCTTCATGAACCCGTTCACGGGACCAGCCCTGCGAGCCATGCCCCCATGTTGTGAAGACCCGTCGAGATGACGACGACCGGATCGATCCCGAGGACAGGGAAGAGGAAGATGAAGTAGAGGAACGTGCCGAGCATGCTCCCGAGGTTCGCAACAGCCGCGATGAGGACCACCTTGAAGAGCGGGACCCGGGCCATCTCGGTGAGGGTCTCGGCCTCGTAGATCTTCCGGAAGTCAGTGACCGCCGGGCTCCTCACCTTCGCCTCGACCGCGGCCGCGATCCACCCGACGTGGAGGAGGGGGTTTAACGAGGTCATCCAGGCGACCCCGAAGCAGGTGAGTGCGGAGTACGGGTGGCCTCCGGCAGCGAGGGTGAAGGCCCCCGCAAGCACGCCGTGGATGATGACCCAGAAGAGGAACGCGTAGAGGAGGGTGTCCAGGCCCACCCCCGAGAACCCGATGGCTGCTAGGAGGAGGAGGAGGAGGGCGGTGACAGCGAACCCGAAGACCGTCGCCCAGGGGAAGCTCTTCGGCTGGCGGGTCAGGGACTCGAACTGTGGAAGGGTCTCAGGCGCATCGAGATACCTCTTGATCCCGTTCACGTGCCCCGCACCGACGACGGCGAGGATCCGACCTGCGTTCTGCTCCTTCAGCCGGACCAGGTTATGGGCGATGAAGGCGTCGCGCTCGTCGATGAGCGACCGTGCACCCTCGGGTGAGAACTTCCTGAACTCCTCCATCACCATGTCGATGACCGACTGTTCCTTCATCGCTTCGATATCGATCTTCTCCAGCTCGTCCACCTCGGCGATAGAGACGACGAGCGCAAAGAACATCTTGATCTTCCCGATGATCCCGAGGGACTGCCAGAACCGGAGGAGGGTGAGCCGGATGTCCCGGTCCACGAGCGACACCGGAAGCCCCCGCTGCTCTGCCTCCGCAATCGCGGCCTTCATCTCTGCGCCCGGCTCCACCCCGACGTCCACCCCGATCTTCCGCTGGAGGTAGGAGAGGATCCACTGGATCAGGAGCTGGTTGAAGTTCCTGACCTCCAG
>CAZKEV010000039.1:0-19374 GCA_964551875.1 uncultured Methanomicrobiales archaeon
CAGGCCTGATTCGGGGGATTATGAAAGGCGTTGGAAGATAGATCCCACCCGGCCTGGCGGCGGAACCGCTCTGCGCCGTCACCACGAATATGAGTCATGTCTGGATTTTACGGGAATCCAGAGGGATCAATAGGGCAGGTGCCCAGTTTTACTCCACTGGGACAGGAGGGGGTTCCGTGGTGCCGATCCTGGCCGTGAAATACTCCCTCCTGCTGAACCCCCAGTTGTACGTCCACAGGCTCGCCGGGAAGGAGCTGATCGCCCGGTTGTATCTCTGGATCCCTTCATTATACCTCGACCGGTCAGCCGAGATGCTTCCTTCGGTCCCCTCAAGGATTTCCCTGAAGTCCTGCACCCCGATGGATGCCTCGATCTCGGGGCGATCCTTCAGGCTTGTGGCGAGGTATGACAGGGATGCCTCGAGATCCGTTGTTGCGGGGTTGATCTTCACGATATCCCTCTCCCGCAGAGCGGCGTTCCAAAGGCTCAGATTCCTCATCACCTCCCTGACGGCCGGGTCATCGGATCCGAGAGAGGGACCCAGATAGCTCACAAGGACGGGGATCTCCCCGTATCTCTCCTGCATGTCCTGGATAATCCTTGCCCATCTCTCATCTGCAAGCTGATCGAGGTTCACGACAGTGTTGTAGGTTGCGTTATACGCAAGGACGAAGCCCCCGAGGATGGCGGCGATCGCGATGACACCCCCTATCTGGACGAATATCCTCTTCCAGATGAAAGTGGTGAAGGGTTCCATCTGCCTCTAACCTTCAGTAAGGGTATCCCCTCTTATAGCTTCCCTGGATTCCGGACGGCCGGTTTGCCCGTGACCCTGTCTGTCCGGGTTAAATATATCATCCTCACTCCCGATGATCAGTTCCGGATGAGTGGTCCTGTCTCGGCACTGGATTTCTGCATCTACCTGAAACGCTGCGAGGTCCAGTGCTCGATCTACGAGGACCTGAGCCGCGAGATCGACCTCTATCACCCCGATTATTACAAGTACTGGGCGAGGCTGAAGGTCCAGATCTGTTCCAACCTTCTTTCAAGGTGAACTTCTCCTGTTTGGAGAGGGTTTTGAGGAGCGGGCAGAACCGTTCCCGGGCGGGATCACCCGTTCTTTCATGAGCTCCCGAGATGCCTCCGGAGGTAGATGATCCGCTCCATTGCCGAGAGGTTCGTGGCGACGGCAATGATGAGGAGAGAGACCCAGATGAGACCCGTGCAGCCTCCCACGATGAGGACGAGGAGGGTCTCAGGCCGGCCGAAGAACCCGACCCCTTCGAGGGGATCCTCGATCTTGCCGTGGTGCCGGTCGGCGAAACCAACCTCGGCGTACACCACGGGCTTGATGAAGGTGTTCATCATGGACCCGAGGATGGCGACCATCACCACCACCGAATCGGCGATGGGGGGTGCCTGGATGATACGGGTGATGATGGGGATCCCGGAGATCCCGACGCCAAGCATGGCAAGGGTATCCACGTACTTGTCCACGATCCAGTCAAAGACCGCACCGAACCGGGTCCCGGAGTTCTGGATCCGTGACACGTGACCATCCACGAGATCCAGGACGGCGGAGGCGAGGAGGACGAGGCTCCCGAGGGGGAAGGAGCGGACGGCAAAGAGGAGCATGGCCGCCACCCCGAGGAGGAGGGAGAGGAGGGAGATCTGGTTCGGGGTGAACCCTGCCCCCGCAATGGCCTTCCCGACCGGTTCGAGGTGGCAGATGAGCCTCGGCCGGAGCGTGGTAATATTCATCCATAAGAGGAGGGCAGTGAACCCATTAAAACTGTTCCTCCCCACCCAAATCTTCTTGAAATGGCAAAGAAAGATCTATAGCAGGCGAGCTTGCATGGCACCGACGAGAGAGAGACCCCACGTCCTCATGATGTCCGAGATCACGGCCGACGGGAAGCTCACCCTGAAGAAGGGGGCGTCCTCCAAGATCCTCATGAAGTACATGGCCCCCGAGACCGAGGTCCTCCTTCACGAGACCCGGGCCGACTATGATGCCATCATGGTCGGGGCAAATACCATCAAGATCGACAACTCGTTCCTCACCGTCCGGCTCGTCCCGGGAAAGAGCCCGCTGCGGGTCATCCCGAACAGCATGGCCGATATCCCCCCCGATGCCAACGTGCTCAAGAAGGATGCCCCCACCGTGATCGCGGTCGCACGGAAAGCTCCCCTCGACCGCGTGGAAGCCATCAGGGAGAAGGGGGTGGGCATCATCGTTGCCGGGGATGAGCGGGTGGACCTCCCCCTCCTCATGGAGATCCTCTACCGGGACCATGGGGTGAAGAAGCTCATGATCGAGGGGGGGCCGACCCTCAACTGGCACATGCTCCGGCACCGGCTCGTGGACGAGATCCGGCTCATCCACCTCCCCTTCATCGTCGGCGGAGCAGATACACCCTCCCTCGTGGGCGGGATGCATATCGACTCCGAGTCCGAGATGATACGTCTCGCGCTGAAGCGCTTCTATCTGTGCGGGTCCAACCTGGTCACCGAGTACGACGTCCTCTACGGGGAGGGGGGCCATGGGGTTTCTTGAGGAGGAGATCCGGAGGATCGAGGGGAGGCGGTGGAGGGGAGCCCTCCGGATCTTCGTCATCGCCGTTGTTATCCTTCTTGCTGTTATCGTGGCAACCTGGTTCCTGACCTACACGAAGGAGAGATCCATTGCGGTGATCTATATCGAGGGAACGCTCTCGACCGGCGACTTCTCTTCTCCCGACGCGACGGGGAGCGAGTTCGTGGGCGGGGAGATCCGGGATGCGGCAGACGACCCAATCGTCGAGGCCATCGTGCTCCGCGTGAACAGCCCGGGCGGGACGCCCGCGGCGGCCCAGGAGATCACCGCTGACATGGAGTACGCAAAGGCGAGGAAACCTGTCGTGATCTCCATGGGGGATATCGCCACCTCGGCTGCCTATGCCATCTCCGCCCATGGGAGCAGGATCTATGCGAACCCCGACACCCTCACCGGCGGTATCGGGACCGTCTGGATCTTCACCGATATCAGCCAGTGGCTCGAGAAGGAGGGTTACAACGTGACTATCGTGAAGTCCGGGGCCCGCAAGGATATGGCCTCGCCCTATCACGCCCTCACCGGCGAGGAACGGGACTACGCCCAGTCGCTCGTGAACGCCTCCTTCTCACGGTTCATGGACGACATCGTGAAGCAGAGGAATGTCTCCCGGGCCGATATCGAGGATGGCAGGGTGATCCGGGGCGAGGAGGCGGTGAAGATCGGGCTCGTCGACCGGCTCGGGAACCTCCATGACGCCATCGAGGATGCGAGGTCCCTCGTCGGGTCGAATATCAGATCATCCGCACAGGGTCAGCCTTCATAAATTCGCGGCAGACCGTGGTTGCGTACTGGCCCGGCCCGAGGAAGAACCCGAGGAGGAGATCGTTCCCCTCGAGACGGCTGGTAATCTCCGTGGTGAGGGCTGCTGGCCGGGTCATGCCGGAATAGGCAGCCGAGACCAGCTTCGAGGCAAAAGTGAAATCCCCGGGTGAGATCCCGAGCTCTTTGAGGAGGGGCCATGCGGGATCCCCGTCCTGACCCTGACCTGGCGTGAGCACCGACCCTGGCACGAAGAGCCCGATCCGCGCCCTCTTCCTCGCCACCTGGAGGATGGCCGCGCTCAGGTTCTCACGGGTGACCCTGTCCTCTCTCCCGTCGGGAAAGAGGAGGCGATCTCCCGGGGCCGGTTCGCCCAGGGGGATCCCCTGCCCGCATCTCCGCGAGAGGAGGGTGTTGAAGAGGAAGGACTGGAATGCCGAGACGAACATCGAGAGGAGGCGAGGGGGGAGGGCCTTCAGGGCCCCCACGTAATCATCCGGCCGCCCGTCAAGGTAATGGAGCATCGCCCTCTCGAAAGTGAGGCGTACGGGGTATCGCCTGATGGCCTCCTTCACATCCCGGTCCTTCAGGAACCCTTCCCGTGCCTCCCGCACACCGGCGGGTTCGGCTGGAAAGGTTGCTCCCAGATACGTGAGGACGGCTCCTTCAAGATCGCCCCTGAGGATCCTCTCGCCCACGAGGTGGGTCACGGGGCGCAGGACCCCGAACCGCTGAATCCCGACGTAGTTCGGGAATCCCGACAGGGCAGCCCGGGTAACCTCATCGACCCGTCCTGCAAGGTCGGATGGATCGCAATCCCGGATACGGATCCTGAACCGGTTCCCCTTGAGCTCCCCAAGGGCGATGGCGTGATCGGATCGCCCGACGAGCTCGAGCCTGACATCGGGAAGGGCGATCCTCTCCACTGCATCCGGTTCCAGGCCTTGGATGGAGATATACTGGCTCGTCACCGCATTCCTGTCCTTGGTGCCGGCCCACGAGATCCTCCGGTGGCTGATCCCGAGCGCCCGGGCGATCTCCTTCACAAGGCGCTGCTGCTCCCAGTTCCGCTTCGTCAGCCTGAGGATGAGGTACTTGCCAGCATGCCCCCAGGGACCGGACGGCTCCTCCTCGACGATAAAATCCTCGGCCTCCTCCCGAAGGTGGCCACCGATCCCCTTGGTCATGGTGGCATACCAGGAGATACCGAGGCTCTGTTCGAGGGGATAGGGTGACTCCCTCATAACAGGGGGAGATCGGCGGTGATCCGGTCCATCTCGTCGGTTCGGGCAGGACCGAGGCCGAGAGCGGTGGTGGTCCCGGGCGGTAGCTCGGTGAGACCGGCGTCCTGGATGAGGGCTGCTGAAATCCCCCGGGCATCCGCGATGGTCTTCAGCTCGTGGAGGCTCCGTTCGTCCTTCACCTTGAGCACCACCTTCTTCTGCCCCTCCATCAGCCATCTCTCCCGGGTCTCCCTGTCGCACCGCTCAAAGGCCGCGACTGCAGCATGGGCTGCCTGGGCAGAGATCTTGCCGCAGCTCATTTTGATATCCCCGCGGATTACCAGGCACTGTTTCCACCGGAACTCTCTGGAATCGCTCGCGTCGTTCATGATAGTCTCCGGACCCGTCTGTCCTCATCCTTCCGGTTCCCGCGGGTTCGGGAGAGTAAAAGTCACTAAGATGTTCCTTAAAGATTTCGACTCTTTTTCCGGCATTCGGAGAACCATCGCACCCGGGGCATCTGATGAACTGGAATGGATAAGAACCGGGGGGCCAACATGAGATGGGATGTACGATGTGGTGGTGGTCGGGGCCGGCCCGAGCGGTTCGGCAGCAGCACGGGCATGTGCAGAGGCCGGCCTTCGGACACTCTGCATCGAGGAGCATGGCACAATCGGTCATCCTGTCCAGTGCGCCGGCCTCCTCTCAACTGCTGCCTTCTCTGAATGCCGGGTCTCATCCCGTTCCATCCTGAACACGGTTTCCGGTGCACGCTTCATCCCTTCCACCGGGGCTCCCCTGGTGATCGATGCGGGAGAGCCAAAGGCCCACGTGGTGGACCGCGGGGTTCTCGACTCCGAGATGGCCGGGGCAGCGGCAGAGGCCGGAGCTGAATTCCGTCTCAAGACATCAGTTACCTCCCTGAAAGAGAACTGCGCGGTCACGAAGGGTATCGGTGGCAGGGAGGAGATCGGGTTCTCAATCCTCATAGCTGCCGACGGGGTTCGATCGTCCATTGCGCGTATGCTCGGTTTCGGCCGGGCAGAATTCTTCCTTGGAGGTCTCCAGGCAGAGGTCCGGTGCCCGGTAGATCCCCGCTTCGTGGAGATCCACCCCCATGCCTCCCCCGAGTTCTTCGGCTGGGTGATCCCTTCAGGGAACGGGAGGGCACGGGTCGGGCTCTGCGGGGAAGGTGATCTCAGGAAGCGACTTTCCGATCTCCTCAATCCATACGAGGGATCGGTCCTCCACCTGGTGTCCGGGGCCCTTCCCCTCGGCGTGATCAACCGCACCTATGGCTCCCGAACACTCATCGTAGGGGATGCAGCGGGGATGGTGAAGCCCACGTCCGGTGGCGGTATCTATACCGGTGTCCGTGCAGCACGCCACGCGGCAGCTGTGGCTGCAGAATGCTTTCGGAAAGGATCTTTCCGGGATGGTGACCTCGCCCTCTACGAGAAGAGGTGGAAAGAGGACATCGGCAGGGAGCTTACCGTGGGAATGGCCCTGTACCGTGCCAGGAGGGGCCTCTCCGCTTCAGACCTGGATGCCATCATCTCGGCCCTTCGGGACCCTGACATCGTCAGGGAGATCGTGGAGCACGGGGACATGGACCGCCCTGCCGCCCTCGTGCGCCGCCTGGGAATGCACCCCCGGGTGATCAGGGCCGCCGGGATCTTCCTCCGCGGGGGGCTGAGGGCATTTATTACATAATGACAGAATCGCATTATTTCGTAATACTTTTATAGAATAACGTAATACTAACGGGAGGTGCGCAATGCATATCCCTGATTCATTCATGCCCCTCACCCAAGGGATCTTCTACTGGGCTATCGCCCTTATTTTTATCGGGCTCTCCCTCCGCTGGGCGAGGAAGGACATGGACGAGGAGAGGATCCCCCTCGTTGCCGTGCTCGCCGCCGGCATCTTTGCTATCCAGTCCTTCAACCTCCCCGTCGGCATGGGGACGACCGGCCACCTGATCGGCGGGGCCCTCGCTGCCATCGTCCTTGGATCCCCGTTCGCTGCGGTCTTCATCCTCACCCTGGTCCTCCTCGTGCAGGGGATACTCTTCGCGGATGGCGGGATCAGCACCATGGGGGCAAATATCCTCAATATGGGCGTTATCGGAGGCTTCGGGGGGTTCTACATCTTCAAGGGGATGCGCGCGGCGATCAACCGGGTGGATCTGGCGGTATTTTCTGCCGCGTGGTTCGCGTGCTTCGTGCCTGCTCTCGCCGCTGCAGTGGAGATGTACTGGGCTGGCACCTTCCCCCTCCGGGAGGGACTCATCACCATGGGGCTCTACCACGCCCTGATCGGGATCATTGAGGGAGCAATCACCGTGGTCGCCATCCGGCTCATTGCGAGTGCACGTCCTGATATCATGAGGACTTCTGTGAACGCGGGGGCTGCGGGTACATGATGGAGAACCAGCAGGCGGGGAGCCTGATGGAGAACCAGCAGGCGGGGAGCCTGATGGAGAACCAGCAGGGGGCACCCTGATGGAGAGCCGCACCCTCCTTGCCATGGGCTTTGCAGTGGCCATCCTCATCGGTGTTGCCGCGGTCTTCCTCGCCTCCGGCGACCCCGACGGGCTCGAGAGTACGGCCCTTGTTGTCCGGGGCGAGAAGAGCCTCACCGGCCCGGCTCCTCCCGATGCCGGGGGGAAGGAGCCCACCCGCGATGGCGTCTCCTACGTTCCTCCCTTCCCTGATTACAGCCTGGGCGAGGGATCAGGGCATGCCGGTTCGATCATCGCTATCGTGCTCGGGGTCGCACTCACCTTCGGAGCCATCATCGGTATCACCCGGCTCCTTGCACGTCCCCGGCGAAGCAAAGAGAAACAATAATGATTTACCTCTTTCCCGCAGATCGGTAAGAATCCATGCACCTCATCGAGACCCGCAACCTCAACTACGTGTACCCAAAGAACGTGGTTGCCCTGGAGGACGTGAACTTCATCGCTCCCCGGAAGGCCCGGGTTGCAGTCATCGGTGCAAATGGCGCAGGTAAGAGCACCCTTTTTAAGCACTTCAACGGCCTCTTCAGGCCGACCTCGGGATCGGTCCTCGTCCACGGTGAGCCCATCACGAAAGAGAACATCCGCGAGGTGCGCAAGTTCGTGGGGCTCGTCTTCCAGAACCCGGATGACCAGATCTTCGCCCCTACCGTGGAGCAGGATGTCGCCTTCGGGCCGACGAACCTCGGCCTCGACGAGGAGACGGTCCACCACCGGGTCCACGAGGCTCTCCGGATCATGGGCATCGAGGACCTCGCCCACCGCGTCCCCCACCACCTCTCCGGCGGGGAGAAGAAGCGGGTGGCCATGGCCGGGGTCATCGCCATGGAGCCCCAGGCCCTGGTCCTCGACGAGCCATGGGCCGGTCTCGATCCCCAGGGGGTCCGGGATCTCACCGCCTCCCTGAACAGCCTCTGCAGGGACTACGGGATGACGGTCATCTTCTCGACCCATGATGTCTCGCTCGTCCCCGAGCTCGCGGACTCCCTCTACGTGATGCACCGCGGGAGGATCGTCGCCGAGGGATCCATCGAGGAGATCTTTGCCCACCAAGAGATGCTCCGGTCCATCAGGCTCGATGTCCCCCCCATCCCGAGGCTCATCCGTTCCCTCCGTGAACAGGGGGTCGAGATCTCCATGGCCTACTCCTATGCCGATGCCGAGAAGGCCCTCCTCTCCGCTTTCAGGAAACGATCATGATCGAGGATCTCTTCGCCCTCGAGAAGCACACCTACCTGGAGAGCCCCATCCACCGGCTCGATGCGAGGGTCAAGATCATCGTGGTCCTCGCCGTCATCGTCGGGATAGTCGCCATCCCCTACACCACCGGGGTCTATGCCGCCGCGCTCCTCCTCTCGCTCTTCTTCGCGCTCCTCTGGGGCCTCTCCCGGATCCCGCCCTCAGTCTACGCAAAACGCCTCGCCATCATTGTCCCGGTATGGGGGGCGATCATCCTCGTCCAGATCTTTCTCAAGAATCCCTACTACTCCACGTTCCACCCTGTGCTTGCCCTCCCCCTCGGCATCTCCGTATACCGTGAATCGATGGAGTTCGCCACCATCCTGGGGGTGAAGTTCCTCGTCTCGGTCTCCTATATCATCCTGCTCTCCTCCACCACCACGCTGCAGGACCTCCTGAAGGGGGCGAGCCGGCTCGGTCTTCCCGCGGAGTTCGCCCTCACCCTGGGGATGATGGTGAGGTACCTCTATGTCTTCGGGTACATGTACCGCAAGGTGGTGGAGGCCCTCCACACGCGGTGTTTTGATCCCATGGATGCCTCCCTTCCCTACACCTACCGGCTCCGGCAGGTCGGGTACACCGTGGGGTCCCTCTTTGTCCGGTCCTATGAACAGGGCGAACGGGTCTATACCTCCATGTGCTGCAGGGGCTATGGGCGGCACTCCCACCTCTTTGTCGAGAAGAAACCCTTCTCCTCCCGGGACTGGGCCTTTCTCTCGGTCTCTCTTGCCCTCGTTGCCGGCGCCCTGGTCCTCGGGATCATGCGGGCATAACCTATTTGAGCCCCCTGTTCGTCATCTTAAGGTATGACCAGCAAGTTCGGCAGGGGGTTTGTGGTGAACCTCATCCTCCTCGCGAAGCATTTCGGCCTCCCCCCTGAGCAGGCCTTCTTTGGGGCGGCAGACCACCTTGACGAGATGGTGCTCCCCGAGAAGTTCCGGGGGACCGAGGTAGAGAAGGCCCTGGAGCAGTTCAGGAAGGCAGCCCTCTGGCACCAGCCCGGCTCTATGGACAGGGAGGACTATTCCGAGGTACTTCGAGCCATGTACCGGCTTGCCATTGCCATCGATCACGAGCTCGGGATCAAGGATGCAGACGTGGGTTCCTATGATTGAATTTCCCTTTTTCCTCCCCTGAAAGCGACTATTATCATCCCGGAAACCAAATATAATACAATGTTCAGGCCCCGAGTGAGAACTATTGATCCCCCTGTTTTTCCGGGAGGGGATGCATGACCGAGACCTATGATGCCTCTGCCATCACCGTCCTCGAGGGGCTTGAGCCGGTCCGGAAGCGGCCGGCGATGTACATCGGCTCGACCGATCCCCGGGGACTCCATCACCTTGTCTACGAGGTGGTGGACAACTCGGTGGACGAGGCCCTGGCAGGGTACTGCACCCTCATCGTAGTGACCATCCACCGCGACGGCTCCTGCTCGGTTGAGGACAATGGCCGGGGCATCCCGGTGGACGTGATGCCCCAATACGGCAAGTCGGCCCTCGAAGTGGTGATGACCATCCTCCATGCCGGCGGCAAGTTCGACAAGGCGACCTACCAGGTATCGGGCGGCCTCCACGGCGTGGGGGTGCACGTGGTGAACGCCCTCTCCTCAATCCTCTCGGTCCAGGTATACCGGAACGGGAACCGGTACACGATGGAGTTCGAGAGGGGCCTCTTGACAAAGGGCCTCCAGAAGCAGAAGGAGACTCTCCAGGACCTGCGGGCACGGTACGAGCGCAGGTACGGGCATCCCGAGCCGGCCTTTGATGCAGGGATCACGGAGCCGGCCGCATTTCTCGCCGCTGCACCGTTCTCCCTCACGGGGACGGTGGTCACGTTCCTCCCAGACCCCACCATCTTCGAGACGGTCATCTTCGATTACGAGGTCCTCTCTCACCGGCTCAGGGAGCTCGCCTTCCTGAACAGGGGGGTCACCTTCCGGATCCGCGACGAGCGAACCGGCGACGGGGGCGAGACATTCTGCTACCAGGGGGGCATCGCCGAGTACGTCTCCTTCCTCGTGGGGGACTCGGGGAAGGTCCACGAGGAGGTCATCTTCCTCACGGGAAAGGACGAGGAGCAGAGCGTCGAGGCCGAGATCGCCCTCCAGTACACCAGGGGGTTCTCGGAGACGGTGTACACGTACGTGAACAGCGTGAACACCCGCGAGGGAGGCACCCACCTGGAGGGGTTCCGCACCGCCATCACCCGCGCCATCAACGCGGCGGCGAAGCGGGCGAACCTCTTCAAGAACAGCGATTCCCCCCTCCGGGGCGAGGATGTCCGGGAGGGGCTCATCGCGGTCATCAGCCTGAAGATGGCCCACCCCCAGTTCGAGGGCCAGACGAAGATGCGCCTGGGCAACTCGGCGGTGCGGGGGATCGTGGACTCCCTCGTCTACAGCTGCCTCCTCGAGTACTTCGACGAGCACCCGAAGGTCATCGCCACGGTGGCGGAGAAGGGGCTCCTCGCCGCACGGGCCCGCGAGGCGGCCCGGAGCGCCCGGGACCTGGCACGGCGCAAGTCGTCCCTGGAGTCGGCGGGCCTCCCCGGGAAGCTCGCGGACTGCTCGGAACGGGAACCGGAGAAGAGCGAGCTCTTTATCGTTGAGGGTGACAGCGCCGGCGGCTCTGCCAAACAGGGAAGGGACCGGAAGTTCCAGGCCATCCTCCCGCTCAGGGGGAAGATCCTGAACGTGGAGAAGGCGACCGAGGAGAAGATGCTAAAGAACGCCGAGATCCAGACCCTCATCTCTGCGATCGGCACCGGTATCATGGAGGATTTCAATCCCGAGAAGTGCCGGTACCACAGCATCGTCCTTATGACGGATGCCGACGTGGACGGCGCCCACATCCGCACCCTGCTCCTCACCTTCTTCTTCAACGAGATGCGGGCGCTCATCGAACGGGGCTATGTTTACATCGCCCAGCCGCCCCTGTTCCGGATCGCGAAAGGGAAGCAGGAGCGGTACGCCTACCGCGAGGACGAGATGAAGAAGGCTCAGGCCGAGATGGGGGAGAAGGGGGTCACCATCCAGCGGTACAAGGGACTTGGCGAGATGAACGCCATCCAGCTCTGGTCGACGACCATGGACCCCGCACACCGGACCCTGAAGCAGGTGACCATCGACGACGCCGCCTACGCCGCGGAGATCTTCTACAAGCTGATGGGCCAGGACGTGGACGCCCGCCGCGACTTCATCCGCCGGCACGCGAAGGAGGTGACGAACCTTGATATCTGACCGCCGGGTGAAGGTGAAGATCGAGGACGAGATGCGGGTCTCGTACATCGACTACGCGATGTCCGTGATCATCGGCAGGGCGATCCCCGACGTGCGCGACGGCCTCAAGCCCGTCCACCGGCGCACCCTCTTCGCCATGTGGGAGATGGGCAACACGAGCGACAAGCCCTACAAGAAGTCGGCCCGTGTCGTCGGGGACGTGATGGGCAAGTACCACCCCCACGGGGATACAGCCATCTACGATACCCTCGTGAAGATGGCCCAGGACTTCGCCTACCGGACACCCCTCGTCGACGGCCAGGGGAACTTCGGGTCCATCGACGGTGATGCAGCCGCCGCGATGCGGTACACCGAGGTCCGCCTTACCCGTGCCGCCGAGGAGCTCTTGAAGGACCTCGAGAAGGAGACGGTGCCGTTCGCCCCGAACTTCGACGAGTCCCTCAAGGAGCCGCTCGTGCTCCCGGCGAAGATCCCGAACCTCCTCGTGAACGGCACAAGCGGCATCGCCGTCGGGATGGCGACGAACATGCTCCCCCACAACCTCGGGGAGGCATGCAGGGCCGTCACCGCGTACCTGGACAACCCGTTGATAACGGTGGAGGAACTCCTTCCCATCCTCCCGGCCCCCGACTTCCCCACTGGCGGGATCATCATGGGAACATCGGGGATCCGTGAGGCGTACCAGACGGGCCGGGGGAAGTGCGTGGTCCGCGGCGTCGCCGAGATAACGGACGAGGAGAAGACCCCGACCATCCTGATCACCGAGGTCCCCTTCCAGGTGAACAAGGCCCGGCTCGTGGAGGAGATCGCAAACCTTGTCAAGGAGAAGAAGATCGAGGGGATCTCGGACGTCAGGGACGAGTCTGACAAGGAGGGGATCCGGGTCGTCATCGAGCTCCGGAAGGGCTCGATGCCGGCCGTGGTCTTAAACCAGCTCTACAAGCACACGCCCCTCGAGACGAGCTACGGGATCATCCACTATGCCATCGTGGACGGCCAGCCGAAGGTCCTCTCCCTCACCGACCTCCTCCGAGAGTTCGTGCTCCACCGGATGTCAATGGTCCGGAAGCGGACCCAGTTCGACCTGAAGAAGATCGAGGAACGGGTCCACATCCTGGATGGTCTCCTCCTCGCCCTCGCCACCATCGACGCGGTCATCGCGACCATCCGCGCAGCAGAGTCTGCGGAGAAGGCGAAGCTCGACCTGACGGCCCGGTTCGCACTGGACGCGGTGCAGGCAGATGCGATCCTGAAGATGCAGCTCCGCACCCTGGCCGGCCTCGAGCGGAAGAAGATACAGGACGAACATGACGAGGGACAGAAAGAGATCCTCAGGCTGAATGAGATTCTCTCTGACGATGCCCACATCAAGGCCGAGATCCGGACGGAGATGGAGGAGATGGCCGCGAAGTTCGGGAACGACCGCCGGACCCGGATCGCGAGCGAGGTCCTGGATATCACCAAGGAGGACCTCATCGAGAACCGGCCCATGCTCGTCTCCCTCACGGGGGAGAACTACATCAAGCGCATGGCGCTCGAGACCTACCGGAAACAGCACCGGGGCGGCCGGGGCATCATGGGCATGGCGATGAAGGAAGAGGACATGGTGGAGGATGCATTTGTCGCGAACATGCTGGACTACCTCCTCTGCTTCACGAACCTGGGCCGGGTCTACTGGCTGAAGGTGTACGACATCCCCGAGGCCATCCGGACGGCGAAGGGGAAGCCCATCGTGAACCTGCTCAACCTCCAGGACGAGAAGGTGACGAACGTGATCCCGGTCAGGCAGTTCGGGGAGGATCACTTCCTGATCTTTGGCACAAAGAGGGGAAAGGTGGTGAAGATCCCCATCGCGGAGTTCTCCCGTCCCCGCCCATCCGGCCTGAATGCCTTCACCCTCAGGGAGGGTGACGAGCTCGTGGACGTGAAGATGACGGATGGCAGCCGCGACCTGATCCTCACCACCCGGAAGGGGCGGTCGCTCCGGATCACCGAGAAGACCATTCCCATGCGCCACCGGAACGCCATGGGAGTGATCGGGATCCGGATCCGGCCGAGCGATGTCCTCCAGAGCCTCACGGTCGTGGAGCACGACCACCTGCTCACCATCACCGACTCGGGGCATGGCAAGAGGACCGAGTTCGACGAGTTCCGGGGCCATGGGAGGGGGACCATGGGGGTCATCAATATCCGGATGGACTACGAGAACGGGGTGGTCGCCGCGAGGTCGGTGTCGCCCGGGGACGAGATCATTGTCATGTCCTCCGGGGGGAACGTGATGCGGACCCGGGTGGACGAGGTCTCCATCCAGAAGAGGAACACCCGGGGCGTCCGGATCATGAACCTGGAGGAGGGGCACCGGATCGTGGGTGTCGCCGTCGTGAGGCCCGAGGCGAACGGGGAGAACGGGACTCCTCCCCCGCCTCCCGGGCCACCCGCCTGAAGAGCAAGAAAGAACCTTCTTATATGAAGGACACATCCCGTTTTTAGGGAGATCCTGGATGTACCGAACCGTCATCGCCGTCGATACCCGGGGTGAGGGGGATGTCGTGAACATCACCGAGGAGGTGGCAAAGTCCGTGAAGGAGAGCCGGGTCCAGGAGGGGCTCGTGAACCTCTTTGTCACCGGTTCAACCGCGGCCCTGACCACGATCGAGTACGAGCCGGGGGTGCTCTCGGACCTGAAACGGTCCCTCTCGATCCTCGCCCCCCAGAACATCCCCTATGCCCACGACGGGAAGTGGGGGGACGGGAATGGGAGATCCCATGTGAAGGCGGCGATCATCGGCCCGTCCCTCACCATCCCCGTTGACAAGGGATTGCTCGACTGCGGTACCTGGCAGCAGGTCGTCCTCCTGGAACTTGATACGCGCCCCAGCAGGCACCGCACTATCACCTGTACGATCATGGGCGAGCAGGTGACGGAAAAGAACAAGAAGGGATGAATGTAAAATTGAACAGGGCCTGAAACGGGCCCTTTCATCCTTTTGGGAAGAGGGAGTCCTCGTTAATCCAGAGGCACGGTCTCCAGCTGCGAGACCAGCTCCCAGATACGGGTCCGTGCGTGCACCGGCATATTGGGATCATTGGACACCTCGTCGATCTTGGAGATCGCGGTCGCCGCGCGGAGGCCGATGGGCTTCCCGCTGTCCATGAGGACCGCCCTCGTCTCATCGGCGACACGCCGGATATTCCTGGGTATGGTGCCGTCCTCCATGATCTGCTGGAGATTCTGGATGCACGCGCGGATGGTATCGTCTGGTCTTGCCATGGTACTCCCTTCATTAATCATCATATCACTACATATATAATTTGATAAACGGAGTGACGGGGATGGGAGAGAAGAGTCCCGACGATATCATGGCCGAGTACCTCCTGAAGGGAGGAAAGATGCTGTCGAAGGCCTGCCGTGCCTGCGGGTCGCCCCTCTTCGAGGTGAAGGGCGAGACTCTCTGCGTTGTCTGCAGGGAGAAGGGGAAGGAGACAGGAATGGGGGCACAGGCACCCAAGACACCACCGGCACAAGCCACTCCCGAAGCGAAGCCCCAGGTTGTGACAGGCGGGGATGCCGACCTGGCAAAGGAGCTCCAGGCGACCATCGCGGTGCTCTCCAGGCGTGCCCGTGAGGAGGGAGACCCCGAACGGTGCCTGGCCCTCATGGAGGCCGCGAAGAAGGGGGCAGAAGCTCTCGCCCTTCTTCAGCGATAGGGCTGCCTCGAGATCTCCAGGATCTGGCGGGCGGTCTTCTCCCCGATACCCTTTACCGCCTTGAGAGCCTCCTCGTCGGCATCGAGTACGGCTTTCACGGAGCCGAAGTGCGAGAGGAGCAGCCGGGCGTTCCGCAGCCCCACTGACGGGAATGCCGCGATGATGTACTCCTGCTGCTCCTTCATCGAGTGGTAGGACTTGTAGGGGTGGACCTTCCGCTCGCCCCGATCACCCTCTTCCCGCCGCGCAAGGGTGAGGATCATCTGGGCTGTCTCGAGCTCGTCCTTTGTGAAGAAGATCGCTACCCCGAGGTCCACCGCGATCGCAGCAAGGGCGCCCCGTATCGCGGCAGGGTTGACATCCCGTGCCGTGTAGATATCACCACCCTCGATGATGAGGACAGGGCGGCTCGATCCGGAGGCGAGGTCACGGACCTGCCCGAAGAGATCCCGCTCTACCAGGGTGTCGACAAAGTCCCTCGCGGTCTTCCGCTCCACGAGGACCCTGTCCCCGACGAGGTAGTCGCCCTGCTCCAGGCGACGGACCTGGAGCCGGGCGCCGAGCTCCGAGAGGTGCTCAACAACCCGGGACGAGGTCTCACGGTCATCGGCGGCGATCTCCGGGCCTTCAGCGATGAAGGCATCGATCGCCGTCTGCCCCGCGGGCTTGGGAGAGACCTGTGGAGCGGGCTCGGAAGGGGGCTGGGTCGGGGGGCGGCCCTGCAGGCTCCTCATCCCGGCCACCATGGCCCGTTCCCGTGACTGGCTCACATATCGGTACGCCTCGTCCGATGTCCCCTTGGTGACGAATACGACGATCTTTCCTGCACCGCTCCGCCCCGTTCTCCCCTTCCTCTGGATGGAGCGGATCTCCGAGGGGACGGCCTCGTAGAAGATGACCATGTCGGTGGAGGGGACATCGAGCCCTTCCTCTCCTACAGATGTTGCTATGAGGACCCTGAACTCGCCCCTGCGGAACCGCTGGAGGGCCTCGATCTGCTTCTTCTGGGTGAGGCCCCGCTCGGCGTCCTTGGTCGCCTGGCCGACGAACCGCTCCGCGTGAATGCCGAGAGACCTCAGGTGGTTCACGAGATTCTGCACGGTGTCGCGGTAGGTAGCAAAGACGATGATCCTGCTGTCAGGATGCTCTGCGAGCTGGGCCTGCACAAGCTTCCCGACGAGCTCGAGTTTCTGGTGGAGCTCTCCCTTCCAGAGGGATGCATCGGCGATGAGCTTCCGGAAGGCCGGGTCAGCACCGAGGCGCTGGCTCGCCTTGCTCCCGCCAGGTGCAACCCCCTCCTTGGCGAGCTTCTCCAGGTAATGGCGGAGCGCCTCGCTCCCCTGGGTCTCGGCAAGGGAGATGGCGTGGCGCAGCTTCATGATCTCGGCGTAGATGGATGCAGCCTGGTAGGCGGAGCGGTCCCTCCCCTGGATGCGCTGCTGGATTTGGACGTTCAGATCGGAAAGCGCGCGGATGGAGAGCTTCTGGGGCTTCGGTACCGTGAAGTGGAGCTTCTGGAGCTGGGCGAGGCGGGCCTCCACCAGCCGGTTGAGGGTGAGAAGAGCCTCTGACAGCTCCTTCGGGAGATCGACGGGGACGAACTGTATCTCCCGCTCGTGGACATAGGGCCTCACATCCTCGTCGCCCTCCACCCGTGTCTCGACATGGGCGATGGAAAGGTCTACGCAGACCTCCTGGACCTTCTCACGGTCCCCGCCGGGCGAGGCGGTCATGGCAAGGATGAGGGGGTCTTTCGCAGTCTCCATGTAGCGGCGGGCGATGAAGACGTACGCGTAAGCCCCCACCGCCCGGTGGCACTCGTCCACCACGAGGAGGGAGACATCATGGAGCGTGTACCGGCCCGCGAGGAGGTCGTTCTTCACCGCCTGGGGCGTGGCGAAGCAGGCCCGGGATCCGGCCCATCCCGCCTTCCGGTCCCCGGGCGGGGTCTCGCCGGTGAACATGACAAAGGGGGAGGGATCCCCCTCCTTCCGTCCGGGGACCCGCAGAAGCTTCTCAAAGAACCTGAGGTGCTGTTCGACGAGGGGTTTTGTGGGAGCGAGGACAAGCACCCTCCCGCCCTTGTTGTAGATCCGCGAGGCTGCCACGATGAGGGCTATCGCGGTCTTCCCAAGGCCGGTGGGGAGGACCACCAGGGTATTCCCTTCGAGGGCATGGAGAGCGATGGTGAGCTGGTAGCGCCTCTCCTCCAGGCTGTCGGGATGGATGAGGGGGTGGCTGATGAACTTCATGGACCCAGCGACGCAAAGGCAATATTCCCGCTGATGAGGCCCCGAACGGCCGCGGCCAGGCTCTCCTTCTTCACCCTCACCTGGGCCATGCTGTCCCTCTCGCGGATGGTGACGGTCCCGTCCTCCAGGGTCTGGTAATCGATGGTGATGGCGAAGGGGGTCCCGATCTCGTCCTGCCGCCGGTACCTCCGGCCGATGGCGCCGCTCTCGTCATACTCGGTGAAGATCCCCCCTGCCGTGAGGAGAGCGGCAATCTCCCTTGCCACCCTGTCAAGGCCGTCGCGGCTCACCAGGGGGAAGACCCCCGCCTGGACAGGTGCTACGGCGGCCGGGAGGTGGAGCACCCTTCGTACCTCGCCCTCCACCATGTCCTCGTCGTACGAGTGCTCGAGGACCGCGTAGCACATCCGGTCGATGCCATAGGAGGGCTCGATGACATGGGGCATCACCTCCTCGCCCCGGACCTCCACCTCCTCCTCCTTCACCTGGTACAGGGAGGAGGGGATGAAGACCTTCTCGCCGCCAACCCCGACCTCGACACCTTCGGGCCCTGGATCCGCTTTCACGAGGGCATCGGCAACCTCCTTTGCCCTGCCTCTGAACCTCGGGCCGAGCGCCTTCATGTCGGGGATGATCCGCCTCCTCTTCTCAATCCTTGGGGTCTCGAGCGGGAGATAGGCGGTGAGGGCGACCCCGCTCTCACCCGCATGGGCGCGGAGGTCATAGTCCGTCCGGTCCGCTATACCGACGAGCTCCACCCATCCGAACCTCTTTGAGAGGGCCTCCGCATCCCAGCAGTCAGCAGCATAGTGAGCGCGCTCAGTCGTGAGGTGCTGCCTGAACCGGAGCCTGGCAGGGTCCACGCCGACGGTTACCAGGATATCGTGCGTGAGGGCGATGTAGTAGGCCACATACTCGTTCGCGACGAGCCCCCTCGCCACGGCATCCCTCATGGTAACGTCGACAGGTTCTCCCTTCCCCTCCTGCTCACCGCACCCGAGGAGCGGGACGCGGTACTCGGCGTAGAGGCTGAACCTGGGATGCCTCTTCCCCTCGGGATGGACAAAGATCTCCGCCTCGGCCTGGGAGAACTCGCGGAGCCGGATCATCCCCTGCCTCGGGGAGATCTCGTTCCTATAGGACTTCCCCACCTGGACCGCACCGAAGGGGAGCTTGTCGCGGTAGAACCGGAGGAGCCTGGGGAAGTCGGTGAAGATCCCCTGCGCCGTCTCGGGACGGAGGTAGCCCTTCCGCTGGGAACCAGGGCCGATCTGGGTGTGAAACATCAGGTTGAAGTCAAAGACCCTGACATCCCCCAGCTCCTCCCCGCAGGCGGAGCAGGGGAGGGTCTTCAGGGATTCGGCGAGGGTCTCTCCAGACATCGCCGCGGCATTCCCGAAGCCCTGGGCTGCCGCGACATGGTCGGCCCTGAGGTACTCCTCGCAGTGGGGGCACTGGCACATCTTGTCAGAGAACCCCTTCACATGCCCTGATGCGACATAGATAGGTTCGACCCCGATGGTCGGGCACTCGATCTCGTAGAAGCCCTCGCGGATGACGTAGAAACCCCGCCAGGTATCCTCGATCCTCCGCTTCATCTGGGCGCCCAGGGGCCCGTAGTCGATGAAGCCTGCCACGCCGCCGTAGATCTCAGCAGAGGGCCAGATGAAGCCCCTCCGCTTTGCAAGCTCCATCACCTTCTCGTAGATATCAGCCGGTTCTGCCAAGCTGGCACTCCTTCTCTCCTATACATTGACCACAAATTATAAAACCATACTTTCCCTACGTATGCGATAAAGGAAATTCTTAAATACGATAGCAGAGACTGTAGTGCG
>CAZKEV010000040.1:0-17518 GCA_964551875.1 uncultured Methanomicrobiales archaeon
CGGGCGGGACCGTCAGGTGCCGGTTCACCCAGATGACGCCCGCCTGGACCCTGTCGAAGACCGCCCTCGCCACCCCAAGGTCCCTTGTCCAGACCGAGGCCCCGAGGCCATAGCGGGACCTGTTCGCTTCCTGTATGGCGGTGTCGAGGTCAGGGACGGTCATGACGGGGAGCACGGGGCCGAAGACCTCTTCCCTGAGGATCTCCGAACCCGGATCCACATCCGTGACAAGGGTAGGGGCGTAGAAGAACCCCTGTTCATGCCCCTCAACCCTGATACGTGAACCCCCGGTAAGCAGATTCCCTTCCCCCTGGTCACGGAGGCGGTCGACCTGGCCCGCGATCCGCTCCAGCTGGGCCCGGTTCTGGAGAGGCCCCATATCAATAGAGGGTGCAAGGCCGTCCCCGACCCTGATGGTGCGGACCCGGCCGAGGAGCTCCTCCACGAACCGGGGGGCGATCTCCTCGTGAACATAGATCCGCTTCACCGCATTGCATACCTGGCCCGCATTGTAGAACCGCCCGCGGACCGCTCCTTCTACAGCCTGGGGAAGAGAGGCATCCTTCCACACGATCATCGGGTCCGACCCGCCGAGCTCAAGGGTAATCTCCTTCAGGAGGGGGGCAGCAGCCCGTTGGATGGCGATGCCAGTCGCGGTATTTCCCGTGAAAGAGACTTTCCGGATCCCGGGATGGGTGACGACTGCCTGGCCTGCAGAATCACCGGTCCCCGTGACAATGTTCAGCACCCCGGCCGGGAGGCCTGACCTCTCAAGGATCCCGGCAAGGGCGAGGCTCGTGAGGGGGGTCGTCGAGGAGGGTTTCAGGACCAGCGTGTTCCCTGCGAGGAGCGCAGGACCGGCCTTCCAGCCCATGAGGATGACAGGCATGTTCCAGGGGATGATCGCGCCGCAGACCCCGATGGGTTCGCGCACGACAACGGCGTCACCGGATGCCCCCAGGCGGAGGAAGTCCCCGGAGAGGCACCCGGAGATCGAGGCATAGAACTCGAGGGTGTTCGCAAACCCCCTTACCTCGTCAACGGCCTCCTTCAGGGGCTTTCCCTGCTCCCCGGTGAGGGTGCGGGCGAGATCCCCGTGGACGGCCCTGACGGCCTCTGCCGCATGGAAGAGGACCTTGCCGCGTTCCCTCGGTGCTTTCGCGGACCATCCCCCAAAGGCCTTCTCCGCGGCGCCGACGGCCTCATCCACATCTTCAGCCCCGCCGGCAGGGACCCGGTCCGCTACCTCTCCGGACGAGGGGTTGATCACATCAAGCCAGGTCCCGGAGTGGGAACCCACCTCTTCCCCCCCGATACGCATCAGCATGGAGGAGTGGTGGGCGGTTGGGTATTTAACAAATAGGGAACCCGGCACCTCTCCACCCTTTCCAGGGGGAGCGTGCAGGCCCGCATGGCAGGGACCGAAAAGGTTACTATCACCGGTACATTTCTATCTAACCATGGTCTCGGATGCGGGCAGGCGGAACGTCCTCATCGCCTCGGTCCTCGGATCTTCCCTTGCTCCCTTCATGGTAGCAGCCCTCGTCGTAGCGCTCCCCACCATCGGCGACGAGTTCTCTGCCGATGCCGTATCGCTGGGCTGGCTGACGAATGTCTTCTTCCTCTCGGCGGCAGTATTCCTGGTCCCCCTTGGCAGGATCGCGGACATGTACGGGGTGAAGAAGGTCTTTGTGACGGGGATCGGGGTGTATCTTGTATCATCTCTCCTCTGCATCCTTGCACCGGACATGCAGTTCCTCATCGCAGCGAGGTTCATCACCGGCATCGGCGGCGGCATGGTCTTCGGCACCTCCATCGCCCTCCTCTCCCTCGCCTTCCCCGAGGCCGGGCGGGGAAAGGCCATCGGGATCAATGTCACCGGCATGTTCATCGGGTTCCTCCTCGGCTTCTTCCTGGGGGGCCTCCTCACGTTCTACGTCGGGTGGAGGAGCATCTTTGTCCTGACCATCCCCTTCGAGCTCCTCGCGATCGGGCTTATATTCCTGCGGCTCAGGGGGGAGTGCGAGCTCTCCAGGAGCCGGGGACTCGATATCCCTGGCATGATCCTCTACTCCCTCTCGATCCTCCTCCTCATGATCGGGTTCTCGAGCCTGCCCCGCATCACCGGCGGCATCCTCCTTGTATCAGGGATCGCAAGCCTCGGCCTCTTCGTCTTCCAGGAACTCCGTGCGAAAAGCCCGACCCTCGATATCCGGCTCTTCTCCAGGAGCCCGACCTTCGCGAGAGCCAACCTTGCCGCCCTCCTCTTCAATACCTCGAACTTCGCCGTGATCTTCCTCCTCAGCCTGTACCTGCAGGATATCAGGAATTTCGATGCCAGGGTTTCGGGGATCATCCTCCTCACCCTCGTGATCTTCATGGCGCTCTTCTCCTCCTATGCAGGGCGGCTGTCGGATCGGACCGCCCCGAGGATTGTGATAGGGACCGGAGTTGTCCTCTCCTCGGTTGGCCTCTTCATCCTCACCCTCCTGGGCGGCGACACCTCCATCATCACTGTCATCATCGCCCTCGCCGTCATGGGGACAGGGTTCGCTTTCTTCCAGGCACCGCTCCTGAGGACCCTGGTGAGCTCCGTACCCAAGGAGATGTACGGGCTCGCATCAGGTATGATCGAGACGATGAGGCTTGTCGGGATGACGATCAGTATCGCCATCACCACCATTATTTTCACCTACTTCATCGGGAGCACACACATCACCCCGACAGTCTCCGGGGAATTTATCGGGGCCATCCATCTGATCTTCTGGATCTTCCTCGGTATCTCGGTCTGCGCGCTGCTGGTAACCCTCTTCCTGGAGAAACGCCCTGCAGATCAGGCATAATATTTTATTCGGATCGGGAAAGGTCCTGATCTCTCTCAAACCGTCTCAGGGATCATGGAATTACCCATAATCTGGGCAGGAAAGCGATCTCTTGCTCAATTCATCTAGAGATCGACCCATATCGCACCATTCTCGACCTTGATATGGAAGACGGGGATCGGTTTCTCTGCTGGCCCCTGCAGGACTTTTCCCGTCGCAGGATCGAAGATGGACCCATGGCACGGGCACCGGATCTTCCCGTCCCTGATCTTTCCGCCCGAGAGCCTGCACCCATTGTGAGTGCACACGTTCCCGAGGGCATAGAACCTGTCATTCAGCTTTGCCACCAGGATCTCCTTTCCGGATGCATTGACCCCTATTATCCTGTCGTACAGGATATCTGTCGCAGATCCGACTTTTGTGAACGTCATACCTGGATGTCCCGGCCTTCAGTCATGCAGTCAGGGTGCCCGGGCGGTCACTTTCACCGTGACTGTCCTGCTCACGGGCTGGGGCAGGGGAGTGTGATCGGTGCTGGCCAGTTCGACGGTGAAGGTGTGTGTGCCCGGAGGAACATTCCCCCAGGTGTAGGTAGTCTCCGTGCTCGGGACAAAGGATCCCGGCGGTGGTGCAGAGCTCCCGTGAGCGGCGTTCGCGGGAAGGTCCATGTAATAATGGAGATGACCTTCTCCAGGGACATATTCCCCGTACTGCGGCACAAGCCTGAAGTTGGAAACTTGGACCGAGACGGTGATATCGCCCGCCTGAAGGACAGCGCCATCGGCCGGGGCGGTGATGGAGAGACCGGGCATCGTTCCCGAAGCTTGTGAAGGGCTTGGGGCCGCGGTCTGAGCTGGGTTAGAGGTGCAGCCTGCGAAGATTGTACAGAGCATTATAAGGATTAGTATCACCAGATAACGGGGCGTTCCGGACATAAGTGCAGAATCACAATCGGTCACGATAAACATATCTCATCCTCTCAATTTTTGGGCCCCTCATTCATCAGGCAGAATGCCGGAAAGAATTTGGGTATAGGCCGGTATTTCTCCAGGTCTCGTCAGAAGCCCATTCTCCCTACGGGAAGTGTTGACACCGGAACCATCTTCAGAACCTGTCCGGTCGTGGAGCCGGGATCGGGTCCTCCCTTCTCGTTGATCATGACGTAGATCTCGTGCTGGTTATCCTCACCGAACCCCCGGACAAAGCCATTGATCCTGCCGTTTCGCGTATTGGCGATGGTGAATTCGGATAGAGTCCACATCCTGTTGTCATAGGGGGTGAGCCTGGAGACCGAGTCCGGGTACCTGCCGATGTCCCATCCCTCGGGCGGGGTGGCGAGCAGGAGGGACCCGTTTCCTGTGTTGAAGCTGTCACTCCAGGAGCCAAAGATATACTTCCCGATGAGCTCGGGGTTGTCCTTCCCCCGATAGAGGTGCCCGCCGACGACGGTATTCCCGAGATCATGCCCTCCCTCGAAGATGGGGCCGATCAACGGTTCACCCCGCGATCCTGTGATAGGGCAGGGTCCCGGCTTCGGCTCGGCTTCGTGGGAGGGATCAAAGCAGTGCGTCCCCTCCCGGATGTTCCACCCGTAGTTGCCGCCCGGAAGCACGATGAAGACCGACTCGAAGAGGCGCTGCCCTGCGGATGCGACGATATAATGGTGGCTCACGTAAAAATCGAAGGAAGCATAGGCAGGGTTCCTGAATCCAATAGCATAGATCTCCGGTGGAATGCTTTTATCATTCAGAAAGGGATTGTCTGCGGGTATTCCGTACTCCTTTCCGAAGCTCCTGGAATCCACGTCGATCCTCAACACCTTTCCGAGGATCGTGGTCAGATCCTGGGCATTCCCTGTCCCCGGTGTGTGCCCGAGGCCGGTATCATCAGCCCCCCCTCCATCGCCCAGCGGGAGATAGAGGTAGCCATCGGGGCCGAACCTGATCTGCCCTCCATTGTGATTCTGGGAGGGCTTGTCAACCTCGAGAAGGATCCGTTCACTCGCCATGTCAGCAACATCGGGATCCGCTGCAGAAACCCGGAACTCGGAGAGCCGGTTGGTGCAGCTCCAGCCTGCCGGAGCACTGGACCTGAGCGGGGTGCTGTAAAAGACAAAGAAGCGCCCGTTCTTCTCGAAGTTCGGGTGGAATGCCATGCTGATCAGGCCGCGTTCATCGTACGCAGGGGCGAGCGCGGTCATCCTGTCCCTTATATCCAGGAACGGCTTCTCGAGGAGATTTCCATCACGCGTGACGATCCTGACCACCCCAACCTGGTCCACGATGAAGAGGCGGCCCTTGATATCCGGGGCGCCGGTGAGCATCATGGGGGAGGTGAGACCGCCTGCCACGAGTTTCAGCCCGATCCTTGGGCCCGGCTCCTCGAGGGGGGTTCTCGAAGCGGATGCGGTAAAGGTGGCGGCGAGGGGCGAGTTCTGGTTGGTGAGATCCGGTTTGCCCGAAGGTGATGTCACTGTTCCGTACCCGGACGGCGCAGCGGTTGTGACGGCCGGCGATGTGGGTATAGGGGTCACCTGCCCCGGGCCGGTGGTGCAGGCTGCGAGGACTGTACAGAGAACCACAAGGAGAGGTATCGCAAGAAATATCGATCTTCTTGTCATGGTGGCATGGTTGCACTCGTTTCTCTTTAAGGTATCCGGGCGAGAACCTTCGCTCATCAGCAGGGGGTCCCTTGGAGGCGAAGGATAGCGTGAAGAGCTGAATATCACGAGGGAAATCTATAAGAAAAAGTGGTGGAGAGATTTCGGATCTTCACGCCACCATCATCGTGAGCGAAAAGGACTGGATCTCCTCAATATAGACCAGATTCACCGGTGTCCCCCACATCCTTGTGGTGGCTGTGTCTTTGACGATGTTCGCATCAAAGGCAACACGGAGCCCGTCTTTCCAGTATTTTGCGTCCATGTTCAGGGGTTCATACTTCTTCCCGTCATCTCCGGCAATTCCGAAGAACCCGCCCTCGAGATCCAGGTGGGTCACCGTTCCTGATCTCATCCAGGGGCGCCTGTACTCGCCCGTCACCTTCTGCTCACCCTGCTTCGTTGCCCTGAGATAGAAGGAGTGGATACCGCCTCCCCCCACCATCTGGCCCCCGGTCTGAGAAGGGATGTACTCGTCCCTGGACGTGCTCAGTCCGTCTGATGTGCTCAGGTTCCATGAGTAGCCGGTGGTCGGGTTCTCCTGGAGCCGGATATTGAAGGTCTCACCAAGGGCCTCCTGCACTGTCCTTCCGGTATCCCTCTCAGTATATACATGGAACCGTGGAGGGACACCTTGCACGGGGCAGGTAGCGGTGCCGCAGGAGTTCTCTCCTACAAGAAGGGTAAGGTTGAACAGGGTCCAGGTATCGGACTTCGATTCCCAGGGGCGGCCGTATACGCCGGAGATGGCCTGGACACCCGGTTGCACCGCCTTCAGGAACCAGACATGGGTTCCCCCAGACCCGACCAGTTTCCCTGATATATCGTCAGGGATATAGGTGTCATTTATTATAGAGAGGCCTCCTGGAACCGAGAGCATCCATGTGTAACCGGTTGTAGGATTCTCGGGCAGCCGGAGCTGGATCTCGGTGTCGAGGGAGATACTATGGTTCTCCCCTTTATTCGTCTGGCCGAAGGAATTGGGTTCAGCAGGTACCGGTGCCTGTGTCAGCACAGGTGTAGGTGTGAAGGTGGGCAGGGGTTGGGCCACCGGTCCCGTACAGCCCGCCAGGAAGACCGCCGCGATGCACGCGATGGCAATGATGGGTGCGAGGAAGGTTCTCATGGACATGATCGGATCTCCTTTTTTGAATATCTCATATAGGGGCCCGGTTTTACATAAATCTTCCATAAATTACGAAAATTTTCGAAGTCTCCCTTCCTGCCGTTCCATCGGAAAGAAGGAGGAGAGGATCCGGATGGGGGGCAAAGGCCCACCCGAGGATTATCCTGATGAGGGAGAGGGGAAGGAGGAGGATGAGCGGGAGGGTTGGCAGAGTACCTTCCAAAGAACGGGAACGGGTCGGGATGGGATCAGGATCCCTTCTCTCCCGTCCCGTCTCCTTCCTTCTTCTCTGCTTCCCGGAACTTCCTGACGATCTCCGGGCCCACGCACTCCTCGGCATAGCGGCACCAGTGGATACAGGAGGCCTGGTCGTTGTAGACGACGAGACCGCATCTCCCGCAGAAGGTCGAGACCTCGTTCGAGAAGATCTCGATCTCCTCCCCGCACCGCGGGCACTTCTTCACGGTGAGGGAAGGGGTCCGGATGCTCGCCGATCCCGGGCACCTGTCGATGAGCCTGAAGGTCTCCGGCATCTCTCATCACTTCGGGCATTCCCGGATCATGGTGAGCATCATCTTGAACCTCGTGACGGCAGAGAGGGCATGGGGCTTGTTGGCCGGGAAGATGATGGTCTCCCCTTCTTTCAGCCTGTGGGTCTCCCCCGCGACCCAGACCTCGCTTTCCCCGTCGAGGATGGTGACGACCGCTTCGAAGGGGGCGGTGTGCTCCGAGAGCCCCTCGCCCTTGTCGAAGGAGAAGAGGGTGATGTTCCCTGCGTCCTTGAAGATGATCATCCGGCTCGCCACCGTCCCGTCCTGGTAGGCCACGAGGTCTTTCAGGCTGAGAACCTTCCCGAGGAGTTCCTCCCGCCCCTTCTTCTCTTCGCTCATCTTTCGTACCTCCGGACTCTGTTGCTCTCCCAACAGAAAGTCATTCCGGCCTCCCGCCTTCGCCACCTGCCCTGCCTTTCCTGCCCAAGGTGTCCATCACCCGGTCACCCCCTCCGGTACGTGATGGCCCCTTTCACCGGGCAGACCTCGGTGCACCTCCCGCAGAGGTAGCACTCCCCCTTCAGGTCCTCGCGCTTCGCCTCGTCCACGGGGCAGATGAACTCGCACTTCCCGCACTCGATGCATGAGGGGTTCCGGCGGAGCTTGAAGCGGGATCCCATCCCTGCGAGGGAGAGGACGGCCCCGAGCGGGCAGAGGATCCTGCAGAAAGGCCGGTAGAAGAAGAGGGACGCGACGAGGATGGTAAGCATGACGAGCGATCCCACCGAGAGAGAGAGGAGGAAGAGGTCCAGAACCCCCAGGATAGCGAGGACGCTCACCGAGAAGAGAAGTGCCGCGACGATAACAAGGGCGAGTGCGACGAACCTCAGGGCATACAGCTCCCTCTTCACCCGGGGCTTCAGCCTGGGAACCGGCGCGAGGGAGGCGAGCTCCTGGAGCGCCCCGAGGGGGCAGATGGAGCCGCAGAAGATTCGCCCGAAGAGGAGGGTGAGGATGAAGAGTAACCCGAGGATGATGATGGCAAAGATGAGCGTGCCCCCGGGACCCCCCGCCGCCTCGAGAAGGGCGAGCTGGAACAGGTACGGGAAGACCGAGGCAAAGAGGAAGCCGAAGACGGCCGAGACAACGAGGACCGCCGCGGCGAGCGCCCGGGAGATCTTCCCCTTGTACCAGAGGAGGGCGAGTATCCCCACCATGGCGAGGGTGTAGATGAGCGCGATCGGCCTGAGCGAGGCATCAAGGGGCATGTGCATCATCCCTGACGGAAAGGGCAGGGACACCAACCCGGGGGGGCGGGATCAGGAATTTCATAGAAGAGAGACCTCTTTGAGAGGTCTTAAGGGGTTCGGATCAGGGTGTCGCGGGTGGGGCTGGTTCCGGGCCGGGTTCGCCTCCGGCGGAAGCCTGGATCCTGGACGGCATCCTTTCTCAACGGGATGGGTAGGGTTATTGGCACAGGGAGGTGAAGATATCCTTTCATGGAAGGGAGGGGGAACCTTCTCCTGTCAAAGGAGATCACGGCAGGCGGGAAGGCCTACCTCCTCTCCATTGAGGAGGAGGACCTCTCCCGGCTCTATCCGGGTATGACCCGCTACACCCTCCGCCTTGCCTCGGGAGGTGAAACCCTTGGCCTCTTCCGGACCAACTCCTATGAGTACTCCCCTCCCGTCCCCCTGAACGCAGAAGGGGTAATCCGCGGGAAGGCCGTGGAATGGGAGTGGGCGCTCACGAGGGACCCTGACGGGTTCCTCGCATCCATCGGGAGGCCCAATGAAGGAGTGTCTCCCTCGGGAAACGTGGAAGCCCTCATCATCCAGGGGAGCCCACGGGCCGACGGGAACTGCAGTATCTTCGCAGGCTGGGCGAGAGAGGAGGCAGGGAACCTCGGGAAGAGGGCCCGGGTGGTGTACCTCGACGACCTGTCCATCCATCCCTGCATCGGCTGCTACCAGTGCTACAACACCGGCTCCTGCACCTTCGATGACGATATGACCGATCTCATCAGTGCTCTGCGGTCCGCTTCTCTCCTTGTCATCTGCACCCCAGTCTATACGAATACGGTTCCGGGAGGTCTCAAGATCTTCATCGACCGCTGCCAGGCATTCCATGCAGAGAAGAACCTGTTCACAACCGGAGGGGAGAAGAAGGGCCTCCTTCTCTCGGTTGCAGGGAGGACGGGCACCGGGAACTTCACCTGCGTGAAGAAGGTTGTCGCCCCCTTCATGAGGAACCTGGGCATCCAGTATGCCGGTGAGGTCCTCCTTGACGGGATGGACAGTGTCAGGGATGTCCGGACCCTTCCCGGGATCCGGGAGAAGATCGGCGGCCTCGTCCGGTATTCTTTCAGGTGTTAAGGATCCTCACCTGCTGATCAGGTCCCGGCGCCATTGGCCTTTACACCCCCCCCGAACCCCCTTCTGCGGGTGGTGACCTGCACGAAGCGGAATTCCTCAATGGCCATGCCCCTTTCGGAGGAAGACCCATGTCAGAAGGCGTGGGTGACATTGGGGATCAGGAACTGATCGCGGAAGGTGAGCGAATAGGCATCAGGGAACCGGATCACGGTCACATCAGGGGAGAAATCCGGCGAGAGAAGGGGCGCGAGGATCGAGGATTCGTAGCCGGCCTGGCCCCAGCTCAGGTTGAGGGGGCGCGTTTCGTAGGTGCTGCCCGGGGCGCCACCCGTAACGACGGCAAAACCCTTCACAGCGAAGGTGGTGGCACGATCGCTCGCAGAGAGGGTCTCGACCTTCCCGCCCGTCGTTGCCGCGAAGATGCGCTCGAGATCCCGATCGGGATTGACGGCCCCGAAGAAGGCGAGCGCCTGCTCGATCCAGGAGAGGTTGTACTCGAAGGTGACGGTGGCGTCCCCGCTCCTGTCGATGACGATATCCAGGTACCTGGCATGGAGTGCGGCAGCCGGCGTGGGGGCGAGGATCCCGAGAACGAGGATGAGAGAGACCATCCGGAGCCGTTTCATGCATTCCCTATCATCCTGTTTTGGATTCGTGTTCCATAATTGTTCCCCAGGAATGCCCTGCCCTGGAACGCCAATCGTTAAGTTCATCCCCTCACGGGTTGAAGAAAGACCGTCTCTGATGAGAGGAATAGCCAGATTCCCTGCACCCCGGCCTGCGGCGGTCCTGCTTGCCCTCCCCCTCCTCTTCTCTGCAGTCCTTGGGATTGGGGTCCAGATCCAGCCCGATACCATCATGGAGGGAAGCCAGATCTCCATTACCCTCTCCAATATCACCGACGGCTATGCCCTCAATACCACCTTAGTCTCCACGTTCCCTGCAGGCCTTTCCACCTCCTGGTTCAACGTCACCAACTGGAGGTACCCTTTCACCCTCCAGAAGGGCAACGTGACGGTGGTCGGGGGGAATGTGAACCGGATCATGCTCCTCGTGCGGGCCGGGAGCACCCTCAGGAAGGCAGAGGGTACCGGAACCGGGAATATCCTGGTGGGGCTCCCCATGGACATCCTCACGGGTGTGTACTACGATTACCGGATCCTCTACGAGGTGCACAACTCCACTGCTCCCATGATGATCACCCTCATCCAGCAGGGAAGCAAGGTGGGAACCGATGATTCGGTCTCAACCCCCTCCATCTACGGAGCTGGCGGAGGGAACCTGACCCTGAAGGTTCTCGTGAACGGCACCCTGGGGGGCAGCCAGCTGATCCGGGTGGGTAATCCCGCCACGACGCCCGCGACCACCCCTCAGATCACCACGGGCCCCCAGCCGCCAACCCCGCCACCGGTCTCCGGTACGGTCCTAGTTACATCCCTCCCAACCACACCGTACCCTGTGGTTCAGACCCCCTCCCTCACCCCAACGCCCACTACCACGCCGGGCCCCGCGGGCACCTCACCCTGGATCATCGGATATGCAGCGCTGATCATCATCATCACTGTCCTGGCCGACTACTTCATCATGAGGGATTGAAGCCTCCTCCAGCCGGCCTCCCTGGCTGTCGGGTCCCCAACAGCTGGGACCCCATTCGATTTGCTTTCATGGAACAGGGATATATCCCGGGAGGGAACCAGACTCCTGATCATGGGACCGGATGCAGACAGGGTTGAACAGGACTACACCTCGTACCGGCTCCTTATTGACCTCTGGGCCAGGGAGAACCCCATCAAGACTGCCAAGCTCCTGGTGCTCCTTGCCACGAATGCCCTGCTCATCGCGGCGGGGAGCGTTGCAGGTGGTCTTGTCCCGAAGAACTGGCCCCTCTGCCTTGCCGGGGCCGCCTTCTCCCTTATCTGGGCCCTCTCCCTTGGGAGGACCTCCCTCTTCCAGGAGGGGTGGCGGCTGAAGATCCGGGAGCTGGCAGCACGATACCCGGAGGACGCCAGGTTCCAGGTTCTTGAAGCAGCAGGGGAGAGGGGGAAAGCCCCCCTCCTCATCAGGGTGATGGGAGCGGTCCCGTCGGTATATTACCTTGTCGGAGCCCCCATCCTCCTTTGCCTTGCCTGGTGCGCAACGCTCCTCTCTATCCTGGTCTGAGGATTCAGGGAAGCCGTGACAGATCCCTGCATCGCCATATTTATGTATCCTCCGGGATACATGTCGCATGGAATCGTGGATCCCCCTCTTCTTGTGAACGGGGGAAGGTGATTCGTATGCAGATAGCCCGTCCTGATCTTCTCTCCCGGGTTTCCCGCCTCATCCTCCTCGGAGCGGCGGTCCTGCTCCTGGTCCCGCAGGGAGCACCCGCCCACTCTCCCACTGATATGCAGCTGGCTTTTGACCAGGGGAACCGGATCCTCTCGGTGTCCATCACCCACCCTGTAGCCGACCCCTCCGCCCACTATATCAAGCGTGTCCTGATTACAACGGGAGGTTCCACAACCAGCGATACCACTTATACAAGCCAGCCCTCGCCCCAGACCTTCACCTATATCTATCTGATGCCAGAGGATGTGAACGGAGAGGTCCAGGTGAGGGCAGAATGTTCTATCCTCGGGTCGATAAGCCGCAGCCTCCAAGGAGAGGACGCTTTGCCAGAAGTGACCGCCGTGTCCACAGCGACCGTCACGATCCCTCTCACAACAACCGCCCCGACAGGAGGCGTTCCGCCTGCACCAGCCGCGACACCCGATGTAGCGGGACCTGGTTTTCTCCCCCTCGTGGTGGCCATCACTCTGGCGGTATGGATGTTCAGGCGCTGACATTCCCCTTCATTTCAGGTCCAGCCCTCTCCCGCCCCCTTTTTGCAGGACCGGATCGTGCTGCCCACCCCGCCCTTCTTTCACCCACCCCCATATTCCCTGACGTGCCCCCATGCCCGGTGATAACCCTCGTATCGTGCGTCCTCCTCGTTGTAGATTCCCATCTCGCTGCGATGGAACAGCTTCCTGTCTTCGCCGACAGGGCATACCTTGATGCAGAACCCGCAGGGGGAGATAAATTTTCTGGCGAGCTCCTCGGATCGGGTTGCACAGGCCCCCTTCTCTGTCAACCCCTCCGGGTAATCCTCGCCTCCGAGGGCGTGCACAGGGCAGGCGTCGCGGCATCTCATGCACCGTATGCAGAGGGGTTCCTCCATAACCTTGCCGGGCGGGATCTCTGCGGCGGTGAAGATGGAGGTGAACCTGACCCTGGGCCCGAACTCACGGGAGAGGAGCATGTTGTTGACGCCGAAGTTCCCGAGGCCGGCGAGGTATGCGGCATGCCGGTGCGAGAAGAAGGCGATCGGCTTCTCCATGAGGATGGAGATCGACCCGTACCCGTCCCTTGGTATCGGGATAGACGGGTATCCCCTGCGGTTGAGGAGGGATGCAATCCGGTACGCATTCGAGTCCAGAAGGGAATTGACCGTCTTGTAGAGCTCATGGTAATAGATCGAGGGGGAGGTCTCCACGATCGGGAGAAAGACAGGCATCCCGATGACAGCGACGGTTTTTGCCCCGGGATAGATGGCTTTCGGGCGGAACTCTTCGGGCACCCAGGGCTCGAAGGGAGGATCATCCCAGGCGTCCGCCGATGCAAAGCCCACGAGGGGGATATCCAGGTCTTTGCACCGCCGGAGGATATCCGGCCTGATCGTTGTATCCATGAGATCACCATCAGGCGGTCAGGGATAAATGGGTTTGCCGGGCGGGAAATGGGGCAGAGAACCGGAACCTGAAGTGATATATGCCACGGGAATGTAATTCCTGAAAGGAATCTTACCTGCAGGGCCATGAGGAACAGCGCAGGCATCGATCTCTCAGCCATCGCGTGGCATGCCATGGAGAAGTACGGCTTCGAACCCGGGTTCCCGGAGCCCGTGGCCCGGGAGGTCGGTGCCCTATCCGACATGAAGTTTCCGGACGGCCAGGGGGAGATCCGCGACCTGCGCAGCCTCCTGTGGTCATCCATTGACAACGAGGACTCCCTGGATCTCGACCAGCTGGAATACTGCGAACGCGGGGAGACCGGAGAGATCCACGTCAGGGTCGCCATCGCTGATGTCGATCTGTACGTGAAGAAACAATCGCCGACAGACCGGCACGCAGCCCATAACGGGACCTCGGTCTATACCGGCATAGAGACCTTCCCCCTCTTTCCCGACAGGCTCTCCAGGGGGATCACCTCCCTTCTCCCCGGCCAGGACCGGATGGCGGTCATCATCGAGTACGCCGTACTCCCCAACGGGGATTTCCGCCCGGGCGAGGTGTACCGTGCCCTCGTGAACAACAAGGCGAAACTCGTGTACGAGGAGATCGGGGACTGGTTCGAGGGAGCCGCGGCCGCTCCAAGGGTCGTCCGGGACATCGCGGGCCTGGAGGCCCAGCTCCGCCTGCAGCTCGAGGCCTCGGTGCGCCTGAAGAGATACCGGATGGAGCAGGGGGCGCTGGAACTGGACACCCTGGAGCCGAAGGTGATCGTCGAGGAGGGAAAGATCTGCCGGCTGGTCGCCCCGAAGAAGAACCTGGCCGGGCACCTGATCGAGGACTTCATGATCGCGGCGAACGGGACCATGGTCGCCCGGCTGGAGAAGGCCGGTATCCCCATGGTCCAGCGGGTGGTCCGGGTGCCGAAACACTGGGACGGGATCGTGGAGACCGCCGCGATGTACCACGAGACCCTGCCCTCCGAGCCTGACGCAAAGGCCCTCTCGGAGTTCCTCATCCGGCGGAAGAAGGCCGATCCCGAGCGCTTTTCGGACCTGTCCCTGACCATCGTGAAGCTCCTGGGCCGGGGGGAGTACCTGACCCTTGAGCCCGGGCAGGCGCCCTACGGCCACTTCGGCCTCGCCGTCACCCATTACACCCATTCCACCGCCCCGAACAGGCGATACGTCGACCTCATCATCCAGCGCCTCCAGAAATCCGT
This sequence comes from uncultured Methanomicrobiales archaeon, assembly GCA_964551875.1. Classification (GTDB taxonomy): domain Archaea; phylum Halobacteriota; class Methanomicrobia; order Methanomicrobiales; family JACTUA01; genus JACTUA01. The sequence goes on from CAZKEV010000040.1 coordinate 14,448, forward strand.
GCTTAACGGCGAGCCGAGCCCCTATACATCAGAGGAACTGGCGGAGCTCTCCTCGTGGCTCACCGAACGGGAGCACGAGGCCAACAAGGTCGAGCGCTTCATGCGCAAAGCCGGGGCTGCCGTGCTCCTCAGGGACAGCATCGGGCAATCCTTTGATGCCATCGTCACCGGCGCAGGGGAGCACGGGACCTATGTGCGCCTGCTCACGCCGCCTGCCGAGGGCAAGGTCGTCCGCGGGGAACGCCGCCTCCGTGTCGGTCAGGAGGTCCGGGTCCGGCTGCTCAGGACGGACCCGTACAGGGCGTTTATTGATTTTGAGCGGGTGGGGTGACTCAAGAGTTCATCTGGCTCCGGGCAGGAGAAAGGGCCTTTCCCCCGAAGTTATTCAATGAAGAACCGGAAAGAGAGCAATGCGAGATTTTGGAGTTTTGGGGTTATTGTTAGAATAGTAAATTAACAATTTCATTTTTTTCATAATAGCAAAATTTATAATCTAATTTAATATTCTTTACCCTATATGATAATATTCGATTGGGCAACAATTGGTTATGATGCCTTATCGATGGTCGTTACGTTCATCATCGTGACAATCATCGCATATATCGCCCTTTGGATTTTGGATATTGGAACACCAATGATTCCTTTTACAAATATTCAGAATGATTCCAAAGCAGCCGCTATTGCTAGTGCCGGTTGGATGGTAATTTATTCTCTCGCATTTGCAGGTGCACTTATTGCCCCTTTTTCATTCGACACATTCATTGTAAGAGAAATAATCTGGACTTTTGTCATGGTTATAGTTGCATGCGGCCTTACTCTCATCTCTATAAGAGTCTTGAGTCCGCTCATGAGATACTGCGGTAAAGATGGTCTTGATTGTATTGGGAAAGAGCCGGTTTCTATAGGGATTTTCTATCTCGGGTTATGCATCCTTATTGGTGTAATCAGTTACACAGCATTGATCGCCTAGGGAAAGATATGAAAAAGAATAACGTCCAATTACTGAAAAAAATCCTTATCGTATTTATCCTATCCTCATTATTATTTTCAACGTTCGCGATCGGCTTTGCCGACGCCCGGTCCTCAAAAAAAGCGTCCACATATGAAATAAGGTCGGAGCTTAAAGAATCAACAAAAGAACAAGTCGTGAGAAGTGGTTCCTGTTCCTCGAATTGCGAGGTGGACCATGAAGTTCCCCTTAAATGCGGCGGTTCAAACGATCCGAGCAATCTCCAATCACTTCCAGCGAATATCCATCAGATAAAAACAGACAGAGAAGCCAAACTATGCATCAGTGAGCATCCAGGACTTACTTGTGGAGGGCTACAGCAGGTAAATATCGACGGATTTTCAGTATATATGTGTGCGAATGCCGGTTTAACAGGGACCGACACTTATTCGTATTCATCGACTTCGCGTAAATCGTATTCTACAGCCTCCTCATCCAAATCTAGTGCTAGCACAACAGCCGAACGGACGTGCTATGTTAGCGGTTATACGACGAAAAAAGGAACGTATGTCCATGGTTATTACAGGCGATGTTGAATGAAATTAATCCTTAAGGCATCAATTTCAATGATATTATTTGCCTTTTTAATTATATCAGGATGTACACAAACTGAAAACCCGGAAAATACAGCATCATTGAGCACCTCACAACCCACAACCTCACAACCTACCTATACCACTATCGTTACCTTATCCCAGCCCACTCCTGTTCCGACATCCCAACCTGCTACTGTGTCAACGACTCAGACCACGACGATACAACCTATCTCTACGATAAATCCAACAACTCCTGTACCAACGACGACCTCTTCTAGCAGTGAAGGATTATGTCCTTCGGGGGAATGTTATGTTCATGGCTATTATAGGAAAGATGGAACTTATGTGAATGGATATTGTCGACGATGTTAGTCGCAGATTTCTACGTGGGAATCAATAGAAACACCTTTTTTTTCAATGTTGCCGATAGATCTTATAAAATTCCCTTAGATGGTGAAATTTTAAAAGGCCTTATTAATGGAACAATGAAAAATCAAAACAAATAAAGAGTATACTACAAGTGTGGAAATTTCAAGAATAAATGATTATTTCCCATAAAAGAGTGACTTTTTCGCTAAGAATTAAAATTTACTTAATTAAGATGTATCCAAGAGGATTATCCGATAAATCCGTATATGCAAGTTTTATATCAACTCCTGTCGGAATAATGAACGAGATCCAACCATCAATTTTATCCCCTTGTTTAAGATATGCATCTCCAAAATAGGGGAATGGAAGCACAGTAGCTCCTATATCATAACATCGAGAGGTATTTTGGATACAAGCTTTGAAATCAAGTTCGGATACATGGATCGGCGATATTCCTTTTTTATTTATTACTCTCAGATGAATCAGGAGATATTCGAAATTTTCTCGGGGCACATCATTATACCTATTCGCCGTGGCTACGAGATTATTAGCGTACAGTCCTCGATTATAATCTGAAACTGTAATTTCTAGGGTTTCTGAACCAACCACAACCACCAGTGGTGTATATGCCTTAACGGTTTGAATTTGTTGAGAGGTAGAGGTTGGACTTTGTAATATTGTAGTTGGAATTGGTGTTGTCATTACATATGGTTCAATATGGCCCAATTTAACAGGAAATAATGATTCGACTGAGGTTCTTTTTCCCCAATCTTTATAATTTTCAACGACCTCCCCCCTATTCCTATAATACATCGTATATTGGTATTCATCGGTCTTTGAATCATAGTCCAGAATTATCCACACTAAGTCCTTGTTCGTTGTCTCTCTATTAACGATATCTCCCGCAACATATTTCGGTGGAGAACGATAGGGATTTACAGATACTGTGCTTTGTTCGGTTACTGTGGATTGGACTGAAGGCGAAGTTTGAACCGAAGGTGTAGTTCGAACCTCCCCGGGAGTACTTTGAACTTGAGGACTCTGAACACAACCAGTGACAATAATCCCGCACATTATAACTAGTAAAATAAGTAGAAAAATACGGCTCTGTAGAAACCATCCAGGAATAAGATACCCTACCGTCGACCGAAAGATCT
>CAZKEV010000041.1:0-17456 GCA_964551875.1 uncultured Methanomicrobiales archaeon
CGACTTTCGTCTCCTTGAGGCTCATCTTCCCTGCTATTACCTTTGTCAGGAGATCTCTCTCGGTGACTATGGCAATCGGCATGCCGTATTCTTCCACAATCAGGCTCCCAATATGCTTCTCACCCATGATCTTTGCAGCTTCATCCATCGGAGTGACTTTCGTGGTTGTCACGACGTTTCTGCTCATGATGTCGGCGATCTTTTGATGCCTCTTATAATCTTTATAAGCGCTATCGAGAACACTTGGGAATTCCTTTCCGAGATCCTTTGGCTTCACCACATACACCCCGTATGTAGAGAGCGAGCACTCTGAATTAAATGTTTCGCTCATGGCACCCAATCCCCTGGTCCACTGCCCTGCCTGCGGATCGGCTCTCACCTCGCCTCGGGAGGATCCGGAGATATGGGAATGCCGGTATTGCCACGTTTTTTTCTGGTTGAATCGCCTTTTCCGGAACAGATTAAAGTCTTGTATTCATTTCCTGAAAATTCATTTCAGAATCATTATATAATGCTTTTGGCTATTATCTCGTCATCCTAAGCGGGTCAGACTATCCGTCGGGGTCCACGGAGGTCGCTTCAGATGATTTCATTGTTCTGTTCTTAGGACAAGGGCGCAAGACCGATGGCGGCCGAATGGATTCGTTATGAGATTTGTAAGAGTTCGAAGAAAAGATGGCGGAATGTGGGAACTATGCACACAGAACGATTCATAAAAGTTGGCGCGACGATGGTATTCTTCTTTCTGTTAGTTGTTTGCGTAAAAGGGGCCACCTATCCTCATATCACCGGGAAGGAGTACCAGATTACGTCGGATGCCTATGATCAACAGGATCCGAGAATTGCCGCGGAAGAGGGGCGTTTCGACCATATTGCGTACACAAATTATACAGATAATAATCCCGATATATGGGTCTATTTCCTCTGTAATTCGTGGAATATGTGCAATTGGCAGCAATCGTATTCGTATCAGTTGACCAATAAGATTGGTACACAGAAAGTCACAGACATTGGAAACAGGGATGTCCTCTATATCGACGATGGATCCAAGAGTGTGATGGATATGTGCATCGAGTGTTCGGGGTTTGTACCAGTAAAAATCAATACAGGAAACTCGAATGTTGATGCCGCGACTATAGACCATCACTACGGCTATACTATTCTTAACAAAATAATTACCTGGATGGATAATCGGGATGGAAATTGGGAAATTTATAGTGCAACCAAAACCGGAGATTTTACTTGGACTGAACGGCGCATAACCAATTCTTTGGATTCTGATGAGAACCCTGAAGTCGATTCAGGGATAATCACCTGGCAACGCTGTGACAGTACCAGTTGCCATATCTACTATTATAATTGGATGGCAGGAACTGAGATACAAATGCTCCCCACGCAGATGGGTGATCAACTCAATCCCGACATTGAAAGAGGAAATATTGTTTACGAGATCAATGATAATGGTCATGATATCTGCTTTTTCAACATCACGACTGGCGCTATGACACGCCTGACCCTCGATGAAGATCAGGTCAATCCGCATATATCTGGAGATTACGTTGCATTTGAGGATCTCTCGTCGGGAACCAAGCATATCCTGATATGGCATTATACAGACAACACCCTCTATGACGTGGATACCGGATCACCTGAACCGTTCCTCGGGGGGATAGATGGACGAAAGATAGTCTATACGAAAGAATCGAGCGGGCAGCACGATGTTTACCTGTACCGATTTATTCCCACCATAACAGGCATCGATAGTGTCGCAATTGAGAGCGCAAGCTCGGGGAGCGCAGAAATAACCGTCAATTTATCGTATCCCGTACAGAACCCGGTCTCTTTTGATTACAGCACAGAGGATGGAACTGCGGGTGCGGGCGAAGATTACAGTGCGAGCTCTGGGTCTGTTACATTTGCCTCCGGGGAAACCACGAAGACCATTACCATACCTCTCATCGATGACGCCGCCTCCGAAATTGACAAGGATTTTTATGTTATGTTGGCCAATCCCCAGAATGCTGTTCTGGAACGGAATAAGATTCGCGTCTACCTCAGGGATGATGATCCGGTAATCACTGATATCGGAACAACCTACCGGATTACCACCGACCTTGGTGACCAGTATGACCCTTCAATTGCAGGCGATATTATCGTCTTTACCGATTACAGGTCTTCGGATACTGATGTTTATTACTACGACCTGAGCAAAAACCAGGAGTTCCCGGTCATCGTGGCTCCCGGTAATCAGGAACTGACGGATGTATCTGACGGACGCATCGTCTACACCGATTATCGTACTGCTGATATCGTGCTCTATGACACCTCAACGGGTGAGACGCGGGATCTGACGAGAGCAGATAAGGATGCTGTAGGACACCCATTTAATTCCGTTGACCCATCCATCAGTGGCGATATCGTCGCGTGGCAGGATAGCCGGGATGCAAATATGGAAATTTATGCGATGGATGTCAGTACCACTGAAGAACGGCGTATCACCAGTTCTCCTGCCGTTGATGGGAAACCTGCAGTACATGACGGTAAGATCGTCTGGCAGCGATGTCAAGCAGGAGGTACCTGTGACATCTATGAGTATAGCTGGGCCGATGATAGCACACGACAGATAACGAATACACCTGAATGGAATGAACGAAACCCCCACATTCACGGTTCGAATATCGTGTACCAGAGCGATCAGGGAAGCGATTCGGACATTTATGTCTATAATCTCGATACCGGAGTCGAAAAGAGGCTGTCATTGTCCGGAGACCAGGCAAATCCCCACGTATGGGGTGACGACGTTTCCTTCGATGATCTCTCGGCAGGGTTATATCACATCAAACTCTGGAATATACCTTCAAATTCGGTCTTCGCTATCACAGGGGGATCGAGTGGTCAGTACCTGAATGACATCTGGGGCAACCGCATCGTCTACACTGACGACCGGAACGGCGATTTGGACATCTACATGACCGAATTTTCCTTCACTCCGCCAGTTGCACCCGTTCCCGAATTCCCGTCACTTTTGCTCCCGGTCGCCTTTATCACCGGATTCTTTGTTATCGTGCTCTTTATTCGGAGGACCAGAGAATACTAATTACACTCATCAATATTTCTTCATCCACACTCCCGGCACCACCACCCGACCGGAATCCCACTTTCACCCTCTCCCAACCCAACCCTGACATATCAGGATGATCTCCCTCTCCTCATGGCAACATATTCCCTAGTCTCCTGCCCTGCCTGCGGGTCGGTCCTCACCTCGCCCGGGGAGGATCCGGAGATATGGGAATGCCGGTACTGCTATGCCGAGAAAAAGGGTTAACCACACGTCATCCGAACGCTCTCAGGGGCTTCGCCCCCGCCGCTTCGGCATCCCCCAATTTGCGATAGACCCTTCACGGAGGGTTCCTGGTAGGAGCTGAGTTGGTAATTCAGAGAGAAAAGAGTTGGAATATCGATATTACTCCTTCCCGAAGAACTGCCGCATCATCGGGTACATCTCCATGAGCTGCCCGCTCGCGATCTCCTCGTAGAGCCGGTAGGTGATGGAGACCGTGAGGAGGAGGCCGGTCCCGCTCTCCCTCCCGATGACCCCGAAGAGGTTCGCCACCACCGAGATGACCCCGATAAAGACCCCGCCGATGATGGTGATCCTGGGTATGTACCGGTCAAGGTAGCGCTCGAGGACCTGGGGGTTCTTCCGGTAGCCGGGGATATGCATTCCCGAGAGCTGGATCTGCCTTGCCACGTCCTTGGAGTCAAGGCCGGATGTCTTGATCCAGAAGAGGGCGAAGATGGCGCCCCCGACCACCATCACGGTCACGTCGATGGAGAGCCGGAGGAGCACCTGCCATAGGGGGTGCCCGAGATCGGTCGTCCACCACATCCAGTCCGTCGGGCCCGAGATAGGCGCGAGGAAGTACATAAGCCCGCCCTGGGCGGTCTGCCCCTGGAAGGTCCCGAGTATGGTGACCCCGACGTTGTTCAGGAAGAGCCCGATCATCTGGATGTTTGCCTGAAGCACCCGGACGAGGATCATGGGGAGAACACTTGCATAGATGAGCTTCACCGGGAACCGGGCGCGGATCCCCCGGACGTTCGTGTGGGCGAGGGGGATCTCGACCCGGGTCGACTCCACGTACACGATGATCAGGAAGATGGCGACCGTCGTGATAAACGCGATGAGGTCGGGGGTGAAGTACTGGAGGTAGCTCCCTCCCGAGACGCCGATGGCAAAGAGCCGGGGGAAGAACCCCACGGGATAGGGGTCCCGCACGGCCTCCCAGGAGAGGAACCCGTTCACGATGGACTGGGAGATGCCTGCCACGATGAAGAGCCCCACGCCTGAGCCGATCCCGTACTTGGTCACCACCTCGTCGAGGAGGAAGATGAGGACCCCGCCGATGCAGAGCTGGAGGAAGATGAAGAAGGCGAGGAGGCCGGTGTTCCCGCCGAGAAGATTCGCCGCAAGGGTGGCATCCGGCCGCATGAACCCGCCGATCAGGTTCGGCACGGCCTCGACCACGATCATGACGAAGATGAGGAGCTTCTGGAGCCCCATGTAGATGACCTGTCCCCGGGCCTCGCTCGTATCTATCTGGAGGAGGTCGGCTCCCTTCAGGAGCTGGAGGACGATGGAGGCCGTGACGATGGGCCCGATACCGAGGTGGATGATGGTCCCGCTCTGCCCTGCAAGGAGCGCCCGCCAGTAGAGGAAGATGTCCTGGGACGAGCGGTCGAGACCGAAGATCAGGATGTTCGAGAGGATGAAGTAGAGGACAAGGACCCCAAATGTCCAGAAGAGCTTCGTCTTGAAGTGGACGTGCCCTTCAGGGCTCTTCACCGAGGGCATGGCCGCAAGAAGCGGTTCCATGCGGTCCAGGATGGCTCCCATGCTTTCACCGAAGTGGTCAGACGACGAGCGCCTGACCACCCGCCGCCTCGAGCTTCTTCTTTGCCGCTTCCGAGAAGGCTTCTGCAGATACCTTCATCCTGCGGGTCACCCTGCCGCTCCCGAGGATCTTTCCGACCCCCATGGCGGCCGCGTCCACGGTGAGGGTATCCCCTTCGACCTTTGCGAGGCCCCTTGCGAGGAGCCCCTCGGCCATGATCTCGAGGGTCCCGACATCGATGGTTTCAGGGTCTACCTTCTGGTCATGAGAGAACCCGTCCTTCCCGAAGGTTCTTCCCATGAGGTAGTAGCGGACAAAGTGGTGCTTGCACCCGCCCGCGAAGCCCCTCCCGCCGCGGGAGCCGCCTCCCCGGCGGTTCTTGTGGGTGCCTCCGCCGCATGTGCGGGACCCGCGGTATTTGGATCGTTTGTTCACCGGCATCGTGGTCACCTCATCTTGTACAGGAGAGTATTGATCTCCCTGCCATAATACCCGAGCGCTCCGCCCTGCTGGTATGTCCGCTTGAGGGTGCGGTGCCCCTTCCGGGGCGGGTGGAGCCGCATCACCGGCTTCAGCCCCGGGAGGTCCCGGAGTGCCGCTTCGCCCTTTGCCACCGCGTTCGCGAACTCGGTGATGGTGGAAAACGGGGAGTTGGCCTTCACGTATTCATCGGTGAGCGGCCGGTTCCCGACGAGCCGCCCCCGGGTGGAGAGGACCGTCGAGAGGATCTCCGCGTCCACCTCACCGTACGCGACAAAGTCCTTCACCTTCCGGATCATGCCGAGGTACTCCGGTGTATCCGGGACCACGACACAGTGGTTGATGTGGTGAAGGCGGAGCATGGCCAGGGTGTCCTTGATCTCCCGGCGGGTCTTCACAACGCCCCTGACCTGGACGATGGCGTACATCTAGCGCACCCCCGGGGCCCGGCGAACCATGTTCGTCTGGATGAGGGCATTGAAGGTGGCCTTCGCGAAGTTGATGGTGGTCCGGGTCTCCCCCGAGGAGAAGCCCCAGACATCCCGGATCCCGGCGAGGCCGAGGACCTTCTTCGCGATATCGCCGGTGACGAGGCCGATCCCCTGGGGGGCCGGTTTCAGCGTCACGCGGACCGACCCTGCCTTTCCCGTGACCTTGACGGGTATGGAGTGGTCGAGGTTGCAGCCGCATTCCCAGCTCCCGCAGCCCCGGTTCACCTTGATGATGTTCAGCTTGGCGTCCTTGATGGCCTTCGTGATGGCATTCCCCACCTGGGCGTCCTTCCCCTGGCCGAAGCCGATGTAGCCGTTCCTGTTCCCGACGACGACGACCGTGCGGAACTTCACCCGCCGGCCGGAGTCGGTCATCCGCTGGACCATGGTGATGTCCAGCACCTCGTCAGCGAGATCCGGGAGGAAGGCATCCACGATCTGGATCTCCTTGATGGGCTTCCCGCTCTCGAGGACCTGGTCGATGGAGGTGATCTCGCCGCTCGCGACCATCTTCCCCAGGCCGGTGAGGGGGATCCACCCCTCGATCTCTGCCATGTCTACCTCACCTCCTTCATGATGGCCTCTGCCACCTGATCCACGTTCTTTGCCAGGTCCCCGACCCGCTGGGGGGCAAAGGCCGCGATGTGCTCGCCCCTGACCCGGCTGTCATCGGGGAGCACCTCGCCGCTGTGGGGGACGGCGAGGCCTGCCTTCACCGCACCCTTGAGGGCGGCAAAGACCCGGGCTCCCGGGGAGGCGCGGGCAAGGCCGATGTCGAGGACTGCACCCGGGTAGCCGGCCTTCCTGCACCGTGCACCGAAGAGGATGCCCGTCAGGTAGGCCGCGGGCGTGTTCGACCTCGAGCCCGTGTAGCCATAGCCCGCGAGGTCGCGCGAGTAAGCTGCGACAAGGGTCCTGTCCCCTGCCGGCTCGGGCACCGAGAGCTGGATGATGATCTCCCGGTTGGTCTTACGTACAACCATCCGTGGGTTCTGCGAAAGGAGGAGCTTCCCCCGGGCATAGTAGTCGGTCCGCCCCTCGCGGCGCCGCCGGAAGGGGATGAAGTAGCGTGGTCCTGTGCTCATGTCACTTCCCCTTCCCCTGCAGGATCTCGGCCTGGGACTTCATGTGGGCCGTGCTCCGGAACTGGCCGCCGGCAGCCTTCCGGTAGAGGATCCGGTAGAGGTGCGGGTCGATCTTCCCCTCGTCCCGGAGGGCACGCATTGTCTTCCTGATAGCCCGTATCCGCTGGATCCACTGGGTCTTGCTGGGCCTGCGGGCACCTGCTGCCCCCCTTCTTTTCCCCGGGCCCCTGCGGTGGCCATAGGAACGCTTCGCATCCCGCTCCCTTGCCCTGCCCCGGGATACACCCTTCTTCTGCTGGGCGCGGATCACTCCCTCCTTGATGAGGGTCCGAAGGTCATCCCGGGAGATGGCGCCCTCGACATCCGTTGCCCGCTCGGGATCGAACCAGACCCGGTTCACCCCGCACCCGAGCACGCTCGCCGCGAGCCTCTTCTGGTTGGAGAGGTTACTCATCGCCGTTCACCTCCCCGCTCTCCTCCACGGGTTCCTCCACGGATTCCGGGACCTGCCGCGGGTTCAAGACCCTGAGGCCGGCTTCCATGGCCTTCTTCTGGATCTCCATCTTCTTCTTCATCCCGACGCCCGCCGCTATCCGGACCGCGTGCATCGCTGGATCGAGGGGTGCAAGCATCCCCTCGTTGTGCACGAGGATGTCCGAGAGGCCGCACGGGTGAAGCCCCCTGACCGCTGCCGGGCTCCCGTAGCCCGGCCGGGGGAGGGGACCCTTGGCCTTGATCTGCCTCCGGAGCTTGTTGTGCCGCCCCTTCGGCTTGCGCCACACGTCGGCGAGGCGCTTCTTCTCATGGATGCCCCTCCTCTGGAACCGTGCCCGGTTTTCGGCACGCATCCGGATGAGCCTCATCTTCTCGTCTGCCATACGCCTCACGCCCTCTCGACGGTATAGACCCCGTCCTGGAAGACACGGGGATCGCGTTCCCGGATCCGGGTCGCATGCTCGATGTTCGCGGCGGTTTTCCCGACGGCTTCCTTGTCGATGCCGGTGACGGTGACCTCGTCCGCCCCGAGGGCGACCTTCACGTCCTTCTCGATCCGGGCGAAGCGCGACCGCTTCTCCCCGAGGAAGTTGCCGACCTCGATCCGGTCACCGGCGATCTTCAGCTGGATCGGGAAGTGGCTGTACACCACCCTCATGCGGTACTGGTAGCCCTTCGTCACCCCAATACACATGTTCTGCAGGTGGGCTGCAAAGGTACCGCAGATGGCCAGGATCTTCTTTCTCCCGGACTCCGTGGTGATGGTCATGTCCTTATCGGCGATGGCAAGGGAGACGTTCGGGTAGTACATCTCCCGCATGAGCATCCCCTTCGGGCCCGTGACCTTGACGAGGTTTCCCTCGATCCGCACGGTTACGCCGTCCGGAATCTTCACATTCCGTGTTGTTGCCATACCCTCACCTCAGTACACGTACCCCAGGAGCTCCCCGCCGATCCCGAGCTTCCGGGCGTTATCGTGGGCCATCACGCCGCGGGGGGTGGAGATGATGAGCATCCCGAAGTTCTTCCCCGGGAGGAACTGGCTCTCCCAGCGCTTCATCTCGTCGAGCTTCATATTGAACCGCGGGGTGATGGCGCCGCAGCGGTTGATCCTGCCGTTGAGCTGGACCCTGAACTGGCCGCCCCGGTTGTCATCGATAAACTCGAACCCGCCGATGTAGCCGGACTCCTGCATGATGCGGAGCATCGACCCGAGCAGCTTTCCCGCGGGCTCCACGATGCAGTTGGCCTTCCCGGTATCGGAGGCGTTCTTGATCGCGGTCATTGCATCTGAGATGGGATTCGATCGGACCATGGTCTCTTCACCCCTAGTTCATCTTCTTGAAACCCATCTTCTGGGCCCATTCCCGGAAGCACTGCCGGCAGAACATGATATGGTACCTGCGCACCAGTCCCTGCATCCGCCCGCAGAGGAGACACTGGTATGCCCCCCTCCCGAACTTCTTCATCTGTTGTTTCTGTTCACCGGCCATATCAGCGCACCTCCACCTTGTAGCGTTCCTGGAGGAACCTGATGGCCTCCTCGCGCTTCACCCGCTGCTTCTGCGGGAGCTTCCGCATGTCGACCTTTCTCCGCGCGATCCGGGCGCCCCTCTTCTCGAGGACCACGTTCACGTCCATCCCGAAGATCCCGATCGCGGGATCGTAGCTCATTCCCGGGAAGTCGGTGTGCTCCTCGATACCGAAGGAGAAGTTGCCCTGGTTATCGAACTGGGTTGCGTCGAGCTGCCGCTCGATGATGTTGATCGAGGTCTCGAAGAAGGCCTCCGCGGCTCCGCTCCTGAGGGTCACCTTGCAGCCGATGGGGGAGCCCTTCCGGGTCCCGAAGGCCGGCTGGGTCTTCCTCGCGATCGCTTTCACCGTTTTCTGGTCGGTGATCTTCGTGAGCATCTCCTCGGCCTTGGAGAGCTTCTCCCCGCTCTCCCCGACCCCCATGTGGACCACGATCTTCTGGATACGGAGGTCCTGCATCGGGTTCATTCCTCAATCCCCCATGACTTCACGGCCGACTCGGCCTTCCCCACGATGAAGACATAATCCTCGATGGTGTCGAACTTCCCCAACGTGACCGGGTCCTCAAGGATGACCCGGTTCGGGACGGCGCCGACCTCCTTACGGATCTCGACGATCCGGCCGACGGACCCCGAGTGCTTCCCGCCGATGACCATGGCCATGTTCCCGACGGCAAACGGGAAGTGGTCCACGATCTGGAAGCGCTTCTTCCCATCAGCCTCGGCGAGGGTGATGACGACGGAGTCCCTGGGCTTGTAGCTGTTGTCCCCGATGATGTTTGCGCCAAAGAGGAGGTTGAGCTGGACTTTGCCGCCGGAGATCACGGTCTTGTCCCGGATCTTGGCGAGCCGGGTCTTCGCGTCCTCGGGGGAGATCTCGATGGACCGGAACCTGCCCCGCTTGTCCATGAGGATGCGGTAGTGCTTGCCGATGGTAGGAACACTGATGATGTCAAAGACGCCGATGCCCCGCTTCGCGTCCTTGCAGGCCTTGCCGTTGATGATTATCGATCCGGAATTCAGGATCTGCCGAACCTCCCGCATGGTCATCGCAAGGGCCATGTGGTCCCTGAGCCAGACGGCGACCGGCATCGCGGAGTCGTTGTGCGGCCCGGGTGCCGTCTTTACCACGTAGGTGGTCGTCTTCTTGCTCACGTGCCAGGAGTCCGGGGCCGCGTAGCGCTTCAGGTGTGCCATCACTCCACCTCCCCGATCTTCTCTGCCCTGAGCTTGTCCTTCAGGTTGAGCTTCGTGATCTGGACATTGGAGGGGTGCACGGGCCTCGGTACCTCGGTGTTATCGGCCTTGGTGATCGAGACCCCGTGGACGAGGATCGCACAGTGCTTCACGTCGACCTCGTCCACCACGCCCTCCTCGCCGCGGTGATCGCCCCTGAGGACCTTCACGGTGTCGCCCTTCACGACCCGGAGGTGCCTTCTCTTGTACTGCTCCCTGAGCGCGGGTGCGAGGGGTGCCCCAAGGGTCCGGCCCCGTTCGTGCAGAGGTGCGTTCGCCTGGGCCTTCCTCTGCTTTCTCGGTTGAGAACTTGTTGTCGCCATTTCCCACCTCACACGATGATGGTGGCCATGGACCCGATCTTCGGGAACCGCTCCGCGACCTCGCGGGCGACGGGGCCCTTGATCTCGGTACCCTTCGGCTCATTGTTCTCGTTCACGATGACCATCGCGTTGTCCTCGAAGGAGACCCGGAGGCCGTCCGGCCGCCGGAACTCCTTCTTCTGCCGGATCACGACGGCCTTCTCCATCTTCTTCCTCATGTCCGGCGTCCCCTTCTTCACCGAGATGGTCGCGATGTCCCCGAGGCCGAGCTTCGGCTGCCTCCTCCTCACGCCGTGGTAGCCGTCGACCGAGATGACCTGGACCATCCGGGCACCGGTGTTGTCGGCGCAGACGAGCCTCGTCCCCGTGTTTAACGCCCTCGGGATATAGGATTGCTTCGCCTTCATACCTTCTCTACCTCCACGACCACGAAGGACTTGGTCTTCGAGAGGGGCCTGCACTCGGCGATGGTCACGAGATCCCCCGCCTTTGCCTGGATGCAGGGCGGGTTATGGGCATGGATCCTCGAGCTGCGCTTCTCATATCGGTTGAATTTCCGGATGTAGTGGAGGTACTCCTTCTCCACCACCACTGTTCCCTTCATCCGGTCGCTCACGACCTTGCCGGTGATCACCTGGCCGCGCACCGGCAAGCTGCCGTGAAACGGGCAGTTGACGTCCTCGCACTCCACTTTCGGGGCCGGGACATCCAGTCCTACACTCTTTGCCATGGTATTCCTCTAGAACCTCTTCTTCGTCTCCGACGATCGTCTGCGACGCTCGTCTTCGACTCTCGTCTTCGACGCTTTCGACACTCTCTTCTCGGGCTGCGAAACAAGGGCTGAACCGGAGACATCCACCACCGTCCCATCGGGGACCGTGAGCCGGAAGGTCGCGTGGGCCTTCTCTATCTTCTTCGTCCCCCGGGGGGTCTCGATGACGACCATGTTCCTGGTCTCGTCGATGATGCGCCCTGCGATCCCCTGTTGTGCGGGGTTACTCGCATGCACCACCTCCACGGGGAGGCCGATGAGCTCGTGGCGGAGGATGTTTCCCGGCGTGATCATGCCCTCTTCCTCATCCCCTGCTCGGTGAGTATCCGTGCGACGGTGCGCCGGATCTCCCGGATCCGTCCGGGATTCTCGGCCGCCCCGCCGGCGCTCACCTTGCCGTACTTCTGGAGAAGCTCCATCCTGAGCTTCTCCATGTTCTCCTGCAGCTCAACATCGGAGAGCTGATGGACCTCCCGGGCCCGGAAGATCGCCATCAGGACTCCTCCCCGGGGATATCGGGGATCTCCGGGAGGTCGGGCTCCATCTCCTCGCCGACCTCGGTGACCGTGACCTTCGGGGGCGCCGGCTCCTCCTTCCTCTTTATGACGAGGAAGGTGTCGGGGAGCTTCGCATCGGGGGGTACGATCTTCACCTGCACCCCGATGACCCCGAGCTTCTTCACCGCGATGGCATAGCCCCGCTCGACCACGGTCTTGCTCGGTTCCCCGGCGTGCTTGATGTACCCTTCCATGAACTTCTGGACCCTCGCCCTCGGCCCGGTCAGTTTTCCGGCGATGATGACCTCGCAGCCCAGGGCGCCGGCATCCATCACCCTCCTGAGGATGCTTGAACCGGCCTTCCTGAAGTACCACCCGCGCTCGATGGCGCTTGCCAGTCGCTCGGCCATGATCTGCGCATTGAAGTTGGGGTTCGGTACCTGCTGGACATCCACCTGCGGGGTATCGACCCCGTAGTTGGTGGCAAGGTCCTGGGTGAGCTGCCGGATCACCTTGCCGCCCTTCCCGATGACGATTCCCGGCTTCTCGGCAAAGATCGTCACCTGGGTCCCGAGCGGGGTCCGCGCGATGTCCATCCCCCCGAAGCCGGCCCGCTTCAGCTCCTTCGTAAGGTACTTCTCGACCCGGACCCTGCGGACCCCCTCGGAGATGAACTTCCTCTCTACTGCCAATTCAACCGACCTCTTTCACGATGACCTCGATGTTCACGGTCTCCCTTTTCTTGGGGGTCGCCCTCCCCATGGCCCTCGGGAAGAATGCCTCATGGCACCTTCCCCGGTTGGCCATCACGTGGACGATCTTCAGGTTCGCCGCATCCAGGCCGATGTACTCCGCGTTCTTCTGGGCCGCATTGAGGAGCCGGATGTACACTTTCGCTGCCTTCTGGGGGTACCTCCCTGAATGCCACCCGGTGAGGCCGTGGCGGTGGGCGACCTTCTTGTGGAAGCATCGCATGGGGATGGCCTTCTCGAGGGCCACCACCCGGTTGAGGTACTCGATCGCATCGTCCGTGCGCATCCTCTTGATGAACCGGGCGATCTCGATGGCATGCTTCGGGGAGATGTCCACCTCGTTCGCCTTCGCCCGGGCGATGTCCTCGCCCTCGATCTCCATACAATATCCTGTCCGTGCCATAGCCATCACTTCAGGGGAACGTACTTGCTCGATCTCGTGGCACCGATACCCGCGGCGCCGTGGGCGACCTTGTGTCTCGTCAGGGCAAACTCCCCCAGGTAGTGGTACACGGCCTCGGGCTGGATATCCACCCTCTGGAACTCCTTCCCGTTGTGGATCTCGATCGCCTTCCCCACCATCTCGGGCATCACGATCATGGACCTGAGATGGGTGCGGATCTTCGGGTCGCCGGACCGGACCCGGGAGAGGAGGTCCTCCTCGTCCCGGGTGAGGCCCCGCTGGAACTTCCTCCGGACCCGTGCGGGCATGATCTTGACCTGATCCGAGGGCGCCATCTGGACGAGCTCGCCAATGGTGAACCCGCGGTACGTGAACTCCTCGCGCCGCCGGGGTAACCGTTTCTGAGTCCTCTTCACCATCCGCTCACCTCACTTCTTCTTGATCCCGGTCCGCCGTGCGGCCACGGAACCGACCGTCCTTCCGGGCGAGGTTCCCCTCGCGATCGTCTTCGGGCGTCCTGCATGCTGGTGCGACCCGCCGCCGAACGGGTGGTCGATGACGTTCATCGCGACCCCCCGGACGATGGGCCACTTGGTGGCCCCCGTCTGCATCTTGTGGAACTTCTTCCCGGCCTTCACGAAGGGCTTCTCGCCCCTCCCGCCACCGGAGACGATACCGACCGTGGCCATGCAGCCGGGGTTGAACCACTTGAGTTTCCCGGAGGGCATCCGCACGCCGACCTTGTTGTCATCGGACCTGCCCATCACGAGCGCCTGGGTGCCGCCCGAACGGACAAACTTCCCGCCATCGTTGGGCTTTGCCTCGATGTTGCTGATCATCGCCCCGATGGGGATATCCGAGAGGGGAAGGGTATTCCCGCTCTTCACCCCGGCACCCTTGCCCCAGGCGATACTGTCCCCCACGCCCGTGCCTTCGGTGGCAAGGACGTAGGTCTTCCTCCCGTCCTCGAGGGAGACGAGGGCAACGGGGCCGTGCCTGGCCGGGTCATGCTCGATATCAATGACCTTCCCCCGGGTGATGCTGTCGTTCCTCCCCGCATGGTGCACCTCGGCGCGGTAGCGGTGGGAGGGGGCGCGATAGGTCGGCCCGCCCCGGCCCCTGTTCTGTGTCTGGATTCTGTGTCCCATCTTCCCACCTACATGATACCGAGCCGGGAGAGGATCTCCTCGGCCGCTTTCTCGTCGACGAAGGTGATGATGGCCTTCTTCTCCCCTTTCGTGTTCATCAGGGTGCGGACCGAGGCGACCTCCTTCTCGAAGGTCTTCTCGATCTCACGCCTGATCTGGGGTTTCGTCGCCTCCTTCACCACGAGGAACTGGAGCTTGTTGTCCCGCTCCAGGGTCATCATCGCCTTCTCTGTCACAAAGGGGTATTTCAGGATCATGAGAGCTCCCCCAGCTTCTTTACCGCTCCCGCAGTCCAGACGGTGAGCCTCCCCGCGTGGGTCCCGGGAGCCAGGTGCTCTGCATTCAGTTCGTTCACGCTCACGGCGTCGACACCTGCAAGGTTCCTCGCCGCCCGGAGGGGCTCGCCTTTCGTGACGATAAGGAGGCTCTTCCTCTGCTTGTAGTGGCGACCCCGTATCTTCCCACGGCCGGGCCGGACCTTCCGGCTTGCCCGGGACCGCTCCACGTCGGGGTAGACCCCTGTCGCCTGGAGTGCGGCGATGACATCGCTCGTCCGCTCGAGCTTCTCGAAGGCCTCCTCGATCACGATCGGGAGCTTCGCCTCAAACCGGTGCCCCCTTGCCCTCACCAGGTCCTCCTTCGTGGTCGCCGCAATGGCAGAGAGGAGGGCCTTCCTCTTCTCCTTCTTGTTCACCTTCTCGATGAGGACCTTCTCGACCTTCGGGGGATGGGCCTCGCGCCCTCCCCGCGCCTGGGGGACCCGTGCCGCCCGGGAGCCGGTCTTGATCCTGGGGACATGGGAGACCCCGCGGCCGCTCCCCCACGAGTGGGCCGATGTGCGGATGCCTGCATAGGGGTGGGCCCCGTGGGGCTGGTACCGGGTGCTCTGGATGGCGAGGACCGCCTTCTTGATGAGATCGGGCCGGAACTCCTCGTCAAAAGCCGCCGGCAGCCTGATCTTCTTCTTCACCCCGCCCTTGAGATCCTTAAGCTCAGCTAACACCGCTCCTCACCCCTGCTTGCTCTGGGTGCTCACGTGCTGGATCACGGGGACCCTGAACTTGTGCTCGCCCTGGCGGACAGCCGGCCGGATCCTGACCAGCCGCTTCGCAGGCCCGGGGATGGAACCCTTCACCAGGATGTACGGGTTCCTGACCTCGCCGTAGTGGAGGAACCCTCCCTTCGGGGTCACCTCCCCGCCATCCTCGCCGATCAAAAGAACGCGCTTGTTCGGCTCTGTCCGCTGCTGGTAGCCCATCTGCCCGAGGGCCGGGACCTGCCACCTGATGTGGTGGGGGTGCCACGGGCCGAGGGTTCCCACGTGCCGGGCCCGCCCGACGCGGTGCTTCCGCTTCCGGAGCTTCACGCCCCAGCGCTTCACCGGCCCCTGGGTACCCTTGCCCTTGGTGACGGCCGTCACATCCACGTACTGACCCACCTTCACTACGTCGATTGCCTTCACCTCTTTCCCGAGGACCGACTTCGCGAACTCGAACCTTTTCGCGAGGTTATCCCCGCCGATCCGGATCTCCAGGAGCTCGGGGGTCTTTTTCGGAACCCCCGTGACCATGCCCGGCTGGGTCTGCATCACGGCCCTGAGGTCTACGACATCCCCGGATGCGATCCCCTTCTCGATCTCTGCAAGGATGGCACTCCGGTCATGCTCCTTCGGGACGGTGATCCGCCGCGAGAGCGAGGGATCCAGGGTCTCTGACCAGACCTCGGTCAGGGGCCTCGGCCCGAAGGTATCCCCAATATACGCGCGGATCGCCGTGACCCGGAGCGCCGGGACCTCCACGACGGTGACCGGGATCACGATCTCCTTTCCCTCGGTAGGGCTGCTCTTGTGGTCATCGACCATGACCACGTGGGTCATGCCCACCTTGTAGCCCGCGAATGCCTGGAGGAAGGGTGCCCCATCGAAGTCCTGCCACGACTTATAGCGCGGAACCTGGCTCTTGGCACGTTTCCTGGGACTGTAGGCCAGGGAGCCCTTCCTCGGGTTTTTTGTCTTCGCCATATGTAAGATCCGTCCTTGTCCGAACGCAATACGTGCGCGAACGCCACTCTTCTCTCTCTCACTTCCAGCGCTGAAGAACCCCGTCACAATCACGTGACGGGATGGTGCCGGCCGTCGAGCGTGATCCGGCACGAGAAGTGGCTCTGGTATGGGGCGGTTCGCACGGGCGGATGCCCGGTCTCGCGAATTGCGCCTGATTGTTCACCGCGTACCCGTACGGCCCATGAAGGCCGGGTACCGGGCGCGTGCACAGGACGTTGGCCCATGCGGTGACATCAGATCCAACTTCTGTCAGCCCGTTGTGCTCTCCTTGCACAACTCTGTTCCCTGTCCCTGTGAAGGGACGACTGCTTCTTGAACCGCCCGCGCGGCAGCGTATCCTGCACCCACAGGCGAGAGGGATCATGCCCGGATCAGTGGATGAACAGGATCGTCCATCTTCCCGATGCACCGGGTGCACCTCCCGTCTGTCAGGCGGCTTCCTATAAAATTGACTGGATGTGGATATAAACCTTATTGACAAACCGTCCCCGGCAGAGGAGAGGAACCGGTCTTCCCATCCCTGTTCTCAGCCGAAGTAGAGGTCCCCGTCATCGTTGATGTAGACCTCGACGTCCTCCCGGATATACCGGGCCTTGAAGCGCTCCGGGTTGGAGTCCCTCATCTGGTTGATGAGGGAGATGGTATCGAACTTCACCTTGATCCCGAGGTTCTCGGCCTCGTTGTAGATGGCCTTCGCAGCGTCCAGGACGTCGGTCCCGGATTTTACCGTCGTCAGGTGGGTGGCATCCAGGGTATAGAGGAACTCCAGGGTCTCCTTGGACCGCCGGATGTTCTCGAGCGCCGCCTTCTCGATGGTGCAGACGTTCGCCTTCGATGTCCCGATGATATCAGCTATCTGCTGCTGGGTCAGCCCCTTCTTCCGGTACCGGAGGACCTCTTTCTGCCGCTCGGTGAGGAGACTGTCTTTCATTATTAAATAATTCTACCTTCACAATTTAACACTTTTGCTTAACATGTCGCCCGGAGCCTGGTCCGATCACCATCCCTTCGGAGCCTGATCCGAAGATCTCTGCCGGACCCCGTATCTGCAGAGGTTTCACAATCTTTATATTCAATTTGACCGATACTACGGTGTTATTCAACGTCAGAGGTGGAAAAATGGTTGTAAAAGTCGGAGTTGCCAAACTGGGCAACATTGCAAGCGGTGTGATGGCAGAGCTGCTCCTGGACGAGCGTGCAGACCGCGAGGACATGCAGACCTTCATGGCTACGAGCGGGACGAAGCTCCAGCCCGAGGATATCGACCGCGTCGTCTCCACCATGA
>CAZKEV010000042.1:0-17105 GCA_964551875.1 uncultured Methanomicrobiales archaeon
TCGCCATCCCCGGGCAGCCGCCCGAGATGTTCGGGTGGTACACGGTCCACATCGGTGCAAGCGACGTGGCGGTGATGGGAGTCCCTCCCCGCTACATGACCTACACCCTCCTGATGCCGCCCGAGACGGAAGACCCGGTGTTCCGGGCCATCGTTGACGCCATCCACGAGGCGGCCCTCGACCTCGGGATAGCCATCGTCGGGGGCCACACCGGGTACTACCCGGGTTTCGCCGCGCCCACCATCGGCGGGGTGACCGTCTTTGCCATCGCCGACCGTGGCAGCTATGTGACGCCAGCAGGGGCGAGGCCGGGGAACGTGGTGATCCTCACGAAGGGCCCAGCCATCGAGACTGCCGGGATCCTCTCGGTCCTCAGGGAGCGTGAACTCCTCGCGAGGTATCCGGAACCCCTCGTGAGGAGGGCCCAGGCGCTCTGTAAGGAGATGACGGTTGTCAAGGACGCCCTCGCCGCGATGGCAGCGGGCGGGGTCACGGCCATGCACGACGCAACCGAAGGGGGCGTGATCGGGGGGCTCGCCGAGATCGCGGAGGCGAGCGGCGTCGGCATGACCATAGAGGAGTCCCGGTTCGTGTATCCCGACGAGGTCCGGATGGTCTGCGAGGCCTTCGGGATCGACCCGGTCGCGGCCATCGCCGAGGGATCCCTCCTCATTACCGCGGAAGCCGGTAGTGCTGATCTGATCCTGGCTAGCCTGGCGAAGATCGGGATCGCCTCTTCTGTGGTCGGTACGGTCACTGACGACCCGGCGATCCGGGTGATGACGCGGACGGACGGAACCGAGGTGCTACTCCGGGTGCCGGCACAGGACCCGTTCTGGCCGGTCTTCTTCGAGGGGCTGGGTTAGAGGACCGGTCTTCTCGTGGCAATAAAACCGGGGGGGAGCTCCCTCAGAGGCTCGATGTTTTTCTGTACAGGGATCTCCGTTTCGCAATCGAGGCTCCCTTCGATCTCCCGGATCTTCTCAAGGACCGCCCTCGTGGATGGTCTCTTCGGCACCGCCTGGCATCCTTTTACCTGCGCGGTGGAACTCCCGAAGGTCCCGATCTCCCGTGCCACCCGGGTGATCTCCTCCTTGTCGAGGCCGATGAGGGGCCGGTAGACAGGGAGTCCCGCCGCATCGTTGAGCACGAAAAGGTTGTCGAGGGTCTGCGAGGCGACCTGGCCCAGGGATTCGCCGGTGACGATCCCCTTCGCCCCCTCCTCCCTCGCCACGGCCTCGGCTACCCGGTACATCCGGCGCTTGCAGATGAGGCAGGTGAACTTCTCGAGCCCCTGCCGTACCAGCCCCTTCCTTGCGCAGGCGAGGTAGGAGTCCGAGATCACCCGCAACCGGATGTC
The DNA here is from genome assembly GCA_964551875.1 of uncultured Methanomicrobiales archaeon. Taxonomy (GTDB): domain Archaea; phylum Halobacteriota; class Methanomicrobia; order Methanomicrobiales; family JACTUA01; genus JACTUA01. The sequence continues at coordinate 1,361 of CAZKEV010000042.1, forward strand.
TGGCTGGTACGTGCTGAGCACCTCGACCACCTTCTCGGCTCTTGCCCTCGCGCCATCGTCGAGGAAGCTCTCCAGGGCGACAAAGATCGGGAGGATCCGGCACCCCCGCTTCATCATCATCCAGGCCGCGACGGGGGAATCGATCCCCCCCGAGACCAGCGCGACGAGGCTTCCCTCAACCCCCAGGGGGAGGCCGCCTGCCCCCTGGATCACCTCGGTGTAAAGGTAGCAGTCGCCCTCGCGGATCTCGATATGGAGCTCGAGGTCCGGGTGCCCGAGGTCCACCTCCAGGTGCGGGAACTCACCCCGGACGAGGTTCCCCAGTTCCACCGCCTTCTCCTGCGAGGTGAAGGGATGGGTGCCCACCCTCCTCATCCGGATACCGAAGGTCCGGAGGCCTTCCACGCCACGCTTCTTGCAGAGGTCGAGGAGGCTCTCGTTCAGGTCCCCTAGGTCGCACCGTTTTACCGGTGAGAAGGAGACGATGCCAAAGACCCGCCGGAGCCGCTCCCTGTCCACCGGACCCTCGATCCAGATCCTCCCGCGCTCTGACCGTATCCGGCACCCGGGGAGTACCTCGCGGATATTCCTCGTGAGGGCCTTCTCCCACTCGCGCCGGACGGGATCCGACTTCAGGAATAACTCAGAGTAGCGTACCAGCCAGAGTTCGATCATAGTCACCGAAAGTTCGCTTCTCTAGGGATTGCCTTTTCGTCCTTATGGCTATTTCCTCTCCCGTTAAGGACCACGGTAACCCTTATAGCATGGTGACCAACACCTAAAGGACGGGTATCATCCCTGTTGAATCCAGCCCCTATCGGGCCGGATAGGCGGGATGGAGGACGGGAGGTGAGCGATGAAGGATATCGCACTGCGGGAGCAGATTCGGGCTCTCAAGGAGGAGCGGGATGCCGTCATCCTGGCCCACAACTACCAGGTCGGGCCGGTCCAGGACATCGCCGACCTCGTGGGTGACTCCCTGGAGCTCTCGAGGGCTGCCGCATCCATGGACTGCAAGGTCATCGTCTTCTGTGGCGTGGACTTCATGGCCGAGACCGCGGCCATCCTCTCTCCTGAAAAGAAGGTCATCCTCCCTGCTCCCGATGCCTGCTGCCCCATGGCTGATATGGTCACCGCCGGCGAGGTGCAGCTGCTCCGGGAGCGCTACCCCGATGCTGCCGTGGTCGCCTACGTGAACACCACCGCGGAGGTGAAGGCAGAGAGCGACATCTGCTGCACCTCGGCGAACGCCGTGAAGGTGGTCGAGTCCCTCGACGAGGACCAGGTCATCTTTGTCCCTGACCGGAACCTCGCCCTCTATGTTGCACGGTCCTCGAAGAAGGAGATCCTCCCCTGGGAAGGCTACTGCATCGTCCATGACCGGTACACGCCTGCCGACGTCAGGGCCGCGCGCCGGATGCACCCCGGCGCCGAGGTGATCGTCCACCCTGAGTGCAGGCCTGAGGTGATCGACCTTGCCGACGGGGTCTTCTCCACCTCGGGGATCATCCGCCATGCCTGCACGGGGGCAGGGAAGGAGTTCATCATCGGCACCGAGGTCGGCATCCTCCACCGTCTCGGGCAGGAGTGCCCGGAGAAGCGGTGCTACCCGCTCTCGGAGAAGGCCGTCTGTGTCAACATGAAGAAGACGGACCTGCAGAAGGTGTTCAGCGCCCTCGAGCACCTGGAGCCCCGGATCACCGTCCCCGAAGAGATCGCGCGGCGTGCCCGGAAGGCGATCGATCGGATGCTCGCCGTCAGGTAGTGAGCCCCTCTCATCCCTGTACCAGTTCTGCCACGCTTGCAACGAGGAGATCAACCTCCTGCCCTGTCGTGTAGAGGTACACGCTCGCCCGCACAGTGCCTCCGCCCATCCCAAGATGCTCCATCAGCGGCTGGCAGTCATGATCGCCGGCACTGACCAGGATATCGGATGTCTCGTCCAGGTGCATCGCGACGGCCTGCGGTTCCAGCCCGTCCACGGTGAACGAGACAATTCCCGTGCGATCGCCAGTGCTCTTCGGCCCGTACACCTTCACCCCGGGCAGAACCCGGAGCCCATCGAATAGCCCGCCACCGAGGCGCATCTCATGACTCCGGATCTGTTCCATGCCAATCCCGTCCAGGTAATCCACGGCGGCACCGAGGCCGATACCTGCTGCGATATTCGGCGTTCCCGCCTCATAGCGCTGGTAACCCTCCCCGGTGGTGTACCCTGATAGGGAGACCGTCCCGACCATTCCACCGCCCACGAGGAGCGGATCAAGGATGGGCTCTTTCATCCACAGCACGCCGGAACCGGATGGCCCGAGCATCCTGTCACCCGAGAAGCAGAGGAGGTCGCAGCCGAGGGATGCGACATCCACAGGGAGATGGGGTACCGAGTGGGTGCCGTCCACCAGGAGAAGCGCACCATGATCCCGGCAGATCCGGCCGATCTCTGCAATAGGGGTTATGGTTCCGAGTACGCCCGACGCCTGGGTGACCGCGACAAGCCGTGTCCGATCCGTGATCGTCTCCCCCAGCCGATCGATGTCAAGGGAATATCCAGGAGTGACCGGGAGGATATCACATTCCACCCCCTGCTCCCGCAGGTGCAGCCAGGGCACGAGGTTGGAATGGTCCTCGAGCATGGTGGTGATGACCCGGTCGCCTGGGTTCCATCCCAGCCCCTTTGCCACCATGTTGATCGCCTCGGTCGCATCCCGGGTGAAGACCACCTCCCCCTCCTTCGCCCCGATGAACCGGCTGACCTTCTGGTGGGAATCCCAGTACTTCTGCGAGGCTATCTGGGAGAGGCGGTGCACCCCCCTCCCGACATTCGCCCGGTAATGGTGCTCGTACTCGAGCATGGCCGAGAGCACCGGCTCGGGAGAGATGCTCATCGCGGCACTGTCGAGGTAGATCAGGTCCGCGATGAGCGGGAAGTCTCCCCTGAGGGCTTCACCCGGAGCAGGCGCGGCTCCCGCTGTCTCCACCGCGGCCTCTCCCGGAACAGGCCTCTCCGGCCCGACAGATACCGTTGAAGGACCCCTGTATTCACGAGGGACAGGCTGGAGGTGATCCCCCTGGAGGGCGATCCCGTGCCGGGCGCAGAGTTCCCGCATCTTCGGCGGGAGATCCCTCCAGCGCCAGAGCCCCCACCGGGCATACTCCCCGGGCAGGTTGTGGCGGTCTGCCCAGCCGCCCAGGAACCTGTCCCATTTCTGCGCACGTTCAGGATGCATCCCCCTGAGCAGCTCGTGCTCGCTCTCGAGCATGGCCGGGCAGAGGTAGCACCCGATCCTCTCGATGCCACGGTCGTAGAGGGGGTTCACCGGGAGCTTCTGCCACCAGAGGTACAGGAAGACCTCGAGGGCACGCCAGTTGCGGATCGGGGAGATGTTCAGCTGGAGGGGGTTTGCAGGGTTCTGGCTCGTTGCCTCGAGATCCGCCCGGTTCCAGGACTCATACCACCGGTTGCCCTGAACCGTGACGCAGGGGCCGGTAGTGGCGAGGTGGAGCCTGAGCGGGTGGAGCTTCAGGAGCTTGCAGCACCACCGCTGGTCCTTGGCAGGGGGGCCTGCCTTCTCCACCGCTGCCCAGAAGTCCCCGGCTTTCCGGATGATCTCGACACCCTGCCGCTCCACGAACTTCACGGTCTCGGGGAACTCGATGCCTGTGTCGATGAAGAAGGCCGAAGGGATCCCTGCCTTCCGGGCAAGGGCCATCACGGCCATCGAGTCCTTGCCGCCTGAGAAGGAGACGTTTGCGCAGGGGCGATCGCTCATGTGATGCCGGATCTCCCGGATGGCGTTCCTCTCCAGGTTCTTCAGGTGCCGCCGGTTCCGGTCGATGGCTGTCTCCCAGTCCGGATCGGGGGGGCTCCGGGCCTGGACTGCCACGATCTCCCTCACCCTCAGCTGCCCTGCCCTTAACACTCCTGTACCGTACCCGTTGCGGTACTTCACCACCACCGTCCCATCAGGCTCGCTGGTCTTGACCGGGAACCGTTTCCCCCCGATCCGGCGCCCGTCCATTCCTCCTGCCGCCGCTGCCTCCCCGAGGTCCACCATCCCCCGGGTCGCGTGGCCGACGATGAACGGGAGCCCTCCGGGGGCGAGATCGAACCTGAACCTCCGGCTCACGGGATCGAAGGAGAGCCACCCGAAACGTTCGCCGTGGATGATAACGAGGTCGTTCCGATCGACCCCCCCTGCCTTGTTGAGGAGGATGATCTTGGGAAGAGGCCCTACCCCGAACCGCTCCTCCACAAGGCCCCGGATCAGCGCAACATCGGCTGCAAGGGCCGGCCTTACATCGTAGGGGGCCTGGAGCGGGACCCGCCTCCCCTCTGCCCCGCACCCGCATGTTCTTGCGATGAGGGGGACATTGCAGCGGTCGCACCAGTACAGGATCTTCTTAACCGGCGGTTCGCGCATGGCAAGAACCAATGGGCGGTATCAACCTATAAGGGCAGCGCGAATGGCGGATGACTGGTCAGTTCTCAGGCGGTGATCCATCGTGCGGGAACTCGCACTCCGCCCCTTCGCTGTAGAGGGTCACGATATCCACCGCCGGTTTGTTCCCGAGCCTCTCCGCCACCCGGCGGAGAAAGATCCCGACGAACTCAGGCGGGACACACCCCAGGCTCTCCCTCCCGTCAAGGATCAGGCTGACCAGGTAGCGGAGATCATCATCAGTGAGACGCCCGATCCTCTCCGAGAAATCATCCTCTGAGGTTGAGAAATGGTTCGCGACGGGCGGGAGGATCGAGAGAAAGGCATGACCCGACCCTGAACAGATCTCTTCCCCGCACTCGGGGGCGAGCTTCTTCAGGATCTCGCGGTCCCGGTCCGAGAGTTCCCGCGGCATAGGCTCCGATATTCATGAGGTGGCCCAAAGAGATAAGCTGGCGCTACCTGGCATATTCGTCTTTCCCGGGGTGTCCATGGGATAATCCGGGCACCCCGAAAAGGGTTCTTCGGCCGTGAGGGTGGTAGAGATCCCAACGAAGAACAGACTCATATCCGGCCGGGGGAACTTCACCCGCTACTCGATATGGATGATCTGGACAGGGCAGGCGTCCGCCGCCTCCACGGCGCAGCCTTCGAGATCCTCCGGGACGTTCCCTTCGGCCTCGCTCCCCGCGCGGTTGGGCTCCGTAATCTGGCTGAAGTGGTCGTCGGGGTTTTCCTCAAATAGGCCAGAGCAAAGGTCCCAGCAGGACCCGCAGCTCGTGCAGTCATTCCGATCGATCTGAACCTTCAATCATCACCACGACCTCCCGTCCTTGCCACACGGATGTGAAGAGGAGGTATCGGTCAGGAATAAAACTTGCGAATCGGTTGCCCCGGGGCGAGCGGGGAACCTGGAACCCATGGGAGTTTTCAGACGGGATATCCTAGCTCCCTGAGGATCTCTATTCTCGCAGGGGACGGGTGACTGGAGATCCAGGGGAGAATGAAACCGGCAAAGACCACCACCACTGCCGTCCCGATGGCAAGGCCCATGGCCAGGTCCCGGAAGGCATGGGCCCTGATAGACTCCCACAGGTGAAGGCAGAAGTTCCCACCATGACCAGGGAGAAGAGCTGCCCGATGATGAAGGTCCCTGACCCCAAGAAGATGAAGGAGTCCCCTCTCCACCAGAGGAGGGGGAGGACTGCAGCTGTCATGGGGGACCCGACTGCCCGAGAGGAGGGCGATTACGGTATAGTACTGCACCGGCGCGACGGTGTTCACCACCAGCCAGTACAACGGTTCATGGCGGAGGAATGGCAGGAAGTTATCGGTTGTCCAGGCGGCAAAGGCAAGATTGAGAGCGGCAAGGATACGCCGCTCCCGCCCTCTGCCGTGGAGGAGCTCCCTCCAAACAGAACGCCATTCTGACACCACAGGTGCCCACCCGAGCAGAATTGGGTGCTCATCCCTCTTCTAGCCCATGGGTCCACCCCAAACCTCATGGGGGGGGGACAGAGAATCATATCGGGAGGTTCCATGAGCACTACCACCGTTTCGGGAATCGCCCTCCTCTGCGCCGGCCTCGTCCTCGCAGGCCTCCTTGCAGGGTGCCTGTGGGGGGAGCAGTCACCGCAGCAGCTGTCGGGCGTGGAGGTGCGGGAATACCATGGTCAGCCCCTCTCCTCTGTCAATGACTTCAGGGAGAACTCCATCATGGGCCCGCAGCAGGTCAATATCACGGACTACCGTCTAACCATCGACGGGCTGGTAAGGGAGGAGAAGAGCTTCACCTACGACCAGGTGCTCCAGGGGTTCCCGCACTACCAGAAGGTGACCACCCTATTCTGCGTCGAAGGTTGGGATGCGACCATCCTCTGGGAGGGGGTGAAAATCTCAGACCTGATCAACGCTGCCGGGCCCGATCCCCAAGCAAACACCGTCATCTTCACCGGTGCCGACGGGTACACGACCTCCGAGCCCCTCGACTACATCACCCGGAACAATCTCCTCATGGCATACGGGATGAACAACATCACTATGCCTGTTGAGCGGGGCTACCCCTTCGAGCTGGTGGCCGAGGACCGGTGGGGCTACAAGTGGATCAAGTGGGTGACGGGGATCCGGCTCTCGGACGACCCCACGTACCGCGGTTACTGGGAGAGCCGGGGCTACTCGAACACCGCTGACCTGAACAGGTCCTTCTTCGTGGACTGATGGAAATGGCACGGTGGAACCTCCGGAGGGCGGTCGGCTGGCTCCTCCTCGCCTTCTCGCTCCTCCTCATCATCACTGGCCTCGGGATCACCGAGTGGCGCACTGTAGAGGCCGTCACCCTTGGGCTCCTCCCGAAAGCGCTCTCCTTCCAGCTCCACAGCCTCCTCTGGATCCCCTTCCTCGCAATCCTCGCATGCCACCTGCTGCTCTCCTGCCGTGCCGGGAAGCGGGGGAAGGACTGAACCTCTTCACCGGCCGGCGGGAATGGTCAGGATCTCATGGATTTATCATCTCCTGCAGAGAATGAACGGCACATGCCAGAAGAAGCAAGGCGGGAGTGGAGAAGACGGCACAGGAGTCACTTCCTCATCCCTGCAGGAGTGCTCATCGGCCTCGGTGTCGGGCTGCTCTTCAACCAGCCCGGGCCTGGCGTACTGATCGGCCTCGGCCTGGGGTTCGTGGGATCTGCGTTCCTCCCGACTACGGGCCCTTCCCAGGATAGAGCGGCACCGGCTCCGATGTACGGGCCGCGCTGGATCCCCGTCATCATCGGGGTCTTCATTATCCTCCTGGGGCTCTGGATCGTCTGGGGCCCGCCCCTTCCCTGGACGTACATCATCGCTCTCGTCTTTATCCTGATTGGGATAGGGTTCATCGCCAGGGGCTTTGGCAGGATGAGATGAGAGAGTTCCTGAAAAACACATATTTTAAAGCCGATCCAGAACGATGGATGGGACTCAACCTCTCCGGGCGTATTACACGGGTGATAACACCTAAAGGACTATACCGAAGCCGCGAGAATTGAGATCTGATGAGTTGAGCCCTCGGACACAGGGCAGCTGGGAACCCATGAAGCTAACGATCGCACAGCCCAACCCAGTCGTGGGGGACTTCAAGGGCACCCTGGAGAAGGTCGTTGAGGTGCTCTCCCGAACGGAGAGAGACGCTCCCGATCTCGTGGTCTTCCCCGAACTCTTTATCACGGGTTACCCGCCCCGTGACTTCCTGGAGATGGGATGGTTTCTCGAGAAGGCGGACCGGGCGGTGGAGGAGGTGCTCAGGATCTCCGAGGGGTATCCCGATACGGGGGTTATCGTCGGCGCACCCCGGAGGACGGGACAGGATACGGGGAGGGGCCTCTACAACTCGGCTCTCCTGGTCCAGAACGGCCGTCTCCTGTTCTCCCAGCACAAGTCCCTCCTCCCCACCTACGATGTCTTCGATGAAGCGAGGTATTTCGATCCAGCTCCCTCGGTGGAGGTAGTCGGGTTCATGGATGAGGTGCTGGGGATCTCCGTCTGCGAGGACGCCTGGAACGATCCCGGGCTCAGGCCGCCCCACCAGCTGTATCCCCGCGATCCCCAGGACCTTCTCGCGAGGATGGGGGCAACGCTCCTCATCAATATCTCAGCCTCGCCGTTCCACCTGGGAAAAGAGACTGTCAGGTACGGTATCTTCCGGGGCCTCGCCCTGGCGCACCATATCCCTGTGGTCTTTGTCAACCAGGTCGGCGGGAACGACGAGCTCATATTCGACGGGAGAAGTATGGCCTTCGATAGAGAAGGCAACCTCTCCTCCCTCCTCCCTGCCTTCGAGGAGGATTGCGTCACGGTCGACCTGGGCCGCCCAACCGCCCCCCCTCTCCCCTACCAGCCCCAGGACGAGACCGGGAGCCTGTACCAGGCACTGGTACTCGGCCTCCGGGACTATGTGAGGAAATGCGGGTTCAGAAGCGTTGTGGTGGGGCTCTCCGGAGGTGTTGATTCGGCGGTGGTCAGCTGCCTCGCCTGGGAGGCGCTGGGCCGGGAGAACGTCCTCGGCGTGACCATGCCCGGCCCGTATTCATCGCCGGGGAGCATCAGGGACTCCAGGGCACTTGCCAGGAACCTTGGGATCCGCTTCGCAAAGATACCGATCACGCCCATCTATAACGCCTACCGGGAGGCCCTCGGAGACCACCTGGGCGGGGGCGGGGAGGTGACGGTCACCCTCGAGAACATCCAGGCCAGGATCCGGGGGAACCTCCTCATGGCCCTCTCGAACGAGTCCGGGTACCTCGTCCTCTCGACAGGGAACAAGAGCGAGCTCGCCGTTGGCTACTGCACCCTCTATGGCGATATGTCCGGGGGCCTCGCGGTCATCTCGGATGTCTCGAAGACCATGGTCTACCGGCTCGCCCGGTTCATCAACAGGAACGGGATCGTCATCCCCGACGCGATCCTGGAGAAGCCACCTTCGGCGGAGCTCCGGCCGGACCAGAAGGACCAGGACAGCCTGCCCCCGTACGAGGTACTCGACCCCATCCTGCACCTCTATATCGACGAGAACTGCTCGCCCGATGAGATCGCCGGGAAGGGCTTGGATCCCGCGACGGTGAGATGGGTCGTGAGGACCGTTGACAGGAACGAGTACAAGCGGAGGCAGGCGGCCCCCGGGCTGAAGGTGACCCCGAAGGCCTTTGGCATGGGAAGGAGGATGCCCATAGCCGCACGGTACCAGGACGGGTGAGTATGGCAGGAAAATTTCTTATCGCATACGTGTCACAGATGGGATCGACCGCCGAGATCGCGCAGGCTATCGGCAGGGAGCTGGACGCGACAGGCAACAGCGTCGAGGTAAGAGAGATGAAGGGGATCGATTCGATCGAGGGCTATCGCGCAGTCGTGATCGGCTCGCCGGTCTACATGGCAGCCATCGAGAAGGATGTTGCACATTTTGTCGCACGGCACAGGGACGGGCTTTCCAGGATACCGGTGGCCGCGTTCGCGGTCGGGATCGCGCCGGTGGACCATCGGGTCGGATCCGTCGAGAGCGTGCTGGAGAAACTCAGGGCGTCGCTTGATCCGGTGAAGCCGGTGGCGGTGACCATGTTTGCCGGCAGGCTGGAACTGGCACGGATGTCATTTGTCCAGAGGACGATGACCGGGCTCATGAAGGTCCTCACCGGGGACTTCCGCGACTGGGAAGCGATCCGGGCCTGGGCGAGGGGTTTGCCTGCAGTCTTCAATGCGTGATGGGAGAATGGCCCGCGAGACCCGGTGTCAGGGTGGCGATCGTGCCATTACCCCTCCATGGCCGATGAGATTGTTCCGCACGATCCTTTCCTGCACCTCCATCCGCCGGCACGCGGACACGGCCCGGGAGAGGTTGACCGGATTCGTGCACCATAAGGATAAATAGTGAATCAGCGACCTTTTCGCAATGAAAGCGGCGAATAAAGCAATGGTGGGGATCGTTGCCGCGATCTGCATGATGGGGCTGATCGTCGTCCTCAAGAACGTCCTCTTGGTATCCGCGGACGTCCTGTCACGGGATATGATCATCTACGTCATCGTGTACTTCGGCTTCATCACCGCGGTCAACTTCACTGAAGAGAGGCCGACGGAACCAGATGCTCCGAAAAAGGCCTCTGACAACCCGTGGGTATGGAGTGCAATCGCCGTGGCCACGACATTTGCCATCATCGCTGTCTATGCGTTCCTATGAGGATGCCAACCCCCCTCCGCCCGGTTCTTCAGGGGTTACCAAATACTAATTCGGCGGGTGCCCTGTTCTGGAACGCGAGGGTGCCGGAGAGATCCATTCGCGTGGGTCCCCTCCGGATCTGATAGCACCGGAGTGAGATATGAAAAAAATACCTGATAGCTGCCGGGAAAAGAAATCATTTAAAAGATGACCGGCGATGGATTACTCATATGAATACAAGTCCTGAAATCGCGATCGGGGCCCAGAAAAAATTAGCCGTCTTAATCGATGCCGATAATGCGCAGCCGGGTATCATCGGGGGGCTGCTCGACGAGATCGCCACCTATGGTATCGCGAGCGTGAAACGGATCTACGGGAACTGGACATCCCCGAACCTCCAGCCCTGGAAGGAGCTCCTGCTCAATTACTCCATCCAGCCGATGCAGCAGTTCAACTATACCACCGGGAAGAACGCGACCGATTCAGCCCTGATCATCGATGCCATGGACCTCCTCTACACGGGCAAGTTCGATGGGTTCTGCATCGTATCGAGCGACAGCGACTTCACCCGCCTTGCGTCGAGGATCCGGGAATCGGGCCTGACCGTGTACGGCTTCGGCGAGAGGAAGACCCCGAAGCCCTTCGTCCAGGCCTGTGACAAATTCATCTATACCGAGATCCTGAGGAAGGCCGAGGCAAATACCGAACAGAAGGCCGGGACCCCGGCTGTCGCGAGACCCACGGAGACACCCAAGCAACTACGGGAGGACAAGGGCCTGATCAACCTCCTCAAGTCAGCGGTGGACGGCTGCTCGGACGAGGACGGGTGGGCGTACCTCGCCGATGTCGGGAACAACATCCTCAACAAGAAACCTGACTTCGATCCCCGGAACTACGGGTACAAGAAACTGAGGGACCTCGTCGAGGAGACGAAGCTCTTCGATATCCACGAGTCCTCCACCGGGGATTCCCCGGCAAAGACGATCCAGATAAGGTACAAGAAAGCCGGGAAAGGAAAGAAACTCCGGGAATTCGGGGAGTGATCCACTCTTCGCATACCAATGGACCGCATAATTCTAGCACAAGAGAAAGCATGTGCTCCCGGTCGATGGTCCATCGCGGGTGATGTGAAATAAAAAAGACCATCCGAAACCGGGGAACAGGGAAGATATAAGAGGGGCAGAATCAACCTTACCGTTCATGAGGCGGAAGAACTGGATGCTGGGGTTCCTGGGATTTTTGGGATTCCTGGGTTTTCAGGGGATACTGGGACTTCTGAAGGGCGACTGCCTCCAGGCGATATGGATGACCTGGTTCGCCTTCTTCGCCTGGTTCGCCTATTTTCTACCCGATACAGGGGAGACCAAAGGGGTTCAACCCTGATACCCCGCCCGGTCACGGGAAAGCTGAGATATATCTCCCACTGAAGTTCCGAAGACTCATGGCGAGGCACCTTTATTTCCTCACCAGTACATGGGCAATTTCATCCGAGGATGAGGGGTGAGGTACGCATGAAAATGGACTCCGCAAAGCTGTCCGGAAAGGTCGCCATCGTCACCGGCGCCTCTTCAGGCATAGGACTTGCTACCGCGAGGCTCCTTGCCAGCCACGGCGTGAAGGTTGCGCTCGTCTCCCGATCAAAAGAGAAACTCGAGAAACTTTCGGCTGAACTCCCGGGTTCGTTGGCAGTCCCCGCCGACATGACCGAGATCCCGCAGGTGAAGAGGATGGTCGAAGTGACGCGGGAACACTTCGGTAGGATTGACATCCTGGTCAACAACGCCGGGCGGGGCTATGATGCACCCGTCGAGTTGATCGACATCGGGATATTCCGGTACATCTACGACCTGAACATCATCGGTCCCATCGTCGCGATGCAGCAGGTGATCCCATCATGAAAGCCCATGGCGGGGGGACCATCGTCAACATCAGCTCCGGAACTGCCCTTATGGATCTCCCGGGGATGAGCCCGTATGCATCGTCAAAAAAGGCACTGGCCGGTATCAGCCTGGCCGCACGGCAGGAGTTGCAGGGCGACGGCATCGTCGTCAGCGTCGCGTTCCCGTACATCACCCTCACCGAGTTCGAGAAGAATACGATACGAGCGGTCCCCGTGCCCGAGGACCAGATTGAACCCACCGGCCCGTATCCTTCCGATTCTGCAGAATTCGTCGCACAGAGGATTGTCGACGGCATCCTGAGCGGCGAGGCGGAGATCTTCTCGCATGAGTGGCAGAAGGGACGGGGGAGGGCGGAGGGGTGAAGGATATGGGAAGAGGGAGGACGCGGGGGGTAGGTATATGAGATGTTTAGCGGAAGAAAGGATAATTTTTAAGCTGAATTTGAGCCTTATTGTAACAATACTATCATGGAACGTGTTTCTTACTATCAGCGATTCTTATGCTGATTCTCCTTCCTTCCCCTTCCGGAATACAAATGAAATCAAGGGATTGTCCATTTCCAACTAGGGGAGATCCATCAAAATTAATAATATGAGCCATTGTATTTTTGTTCGATTCATAAGATTTAACCGAGCGGATACTCGATTTTTTTAATCTTTTTATCTCTAATTCAACAAGAATTTCAAAATAATTTACTATGATTTTTTCATTTTCGATTAATAATTGGAAACCATTTTTCCGAATCTTTGGAAATAGCTCCAGTATCCTCTCTAATTTTCCGCTTTCTGGGGTAATTCCTTGAAAAAGTTCCTTTTTATCCGTCATTTGGACTAATTGGTCTATCGACAAGGGATCTTTAATCCCTGGAAAAATGATCATCTTTTCACTCGTTGAGACACCCCTGTTGTTTTGAAAAAATCTAGCGACTCGATCTTGGTCTCTTTTTGGATTTCGTAGAACTGGTCGAGCGGATTTAATCCAAAAATGGAATTGTTGGTTATCAAGAGCAGTGACCTGAAACCATCCCTTTATACTATCTAGATTTATATCTCCCAATTTTCGTAATTCAATATTTAAGAAATTGGCTCTGTAGAAACCATCCAGAAATGATATACTATACCGTCGACCGAAAGATCTAAGGTACGATGGCTCCTTGATAGTTCTATGGGAATAAACAACAAGGAGCCAAGACTAAGGTCATCGAATAAGTATATCAGGTTAATTGAGACTCTCATCCCGGTTGTCCGGAGCTCCCGGATACCGCACTATTCCTGCAAATATTCGAGGAGAACCTACACCCAGCACCAGCACCTGGTCCTTATCCTGTTCAAGGAAGTCCTGCGCACCGACTACCGAAAAACCGTCGACCTTATCGAGCTGATGAGCGGAATCACGGAGCTCCTCGAGCTGGAGCGGGTCCCCCACTTCACCACTCTGCAGAAATTCCTGCAGAGGATCCGGTCGATCTACCTCGATATCATCCTGAAGAAAGTGATCCGGCTGTCGTACGGATGGGGTGAGGTCATTCCGGTCACCGCCATCGACTCCTCGGGGATCACGAGCTCCTATGCAAGTTCCTATTATACGTGGAGAACTGGAAAGACCCGGCGAAGCTACCTGAAAACCTCCATCTCTGTCGATACCGATAAACAGGTGATCACCGGCGTCCGGATATCGAGAAACTTCAGTCACGATATCGTCCATGCGAGGACGCTCCTCACGCGGTGCCACCGGACCCGGCGATCTGCCGTCTATGTCCTGGACAAGGGGTACGATTCCGAGGATCTGCACCGGCAGATCCGGGAGGAGCTCGGGGCCTCCTCGCTGATCCCGGTCCGGGACCGGCGGCGGAAGAGGATCCATGGAAAGTACCGTCGGGAGCTCGCCCGGGCATTCGATGAGGACCTCTACCACCGGAGGAACCTCGTAGAGACAACCTTCTCCGTCCTGAAACGGGGATACGGGGAGAACGTCCGATCGAGGACGTACCGGAACCAGGTGAAGGAGATCAAGGTGCGGGTAGTGGTCTACAACCTCGGACGATGTACGAACAGGGAACTATGTTTTCTCCTCATTGAGGAATTCTACATGGCCAAGAAATTAGCTTTTTTTATAGCACCTGATGTAAATCTACTCGAAGAGACAGCAATTGCCTTATCAGCCCCAACCCCATCACGTTTACCAGCTAATTGTTCAATCCATTGGACATCCTGCAATCGTTTCCTATCACGGCATTCTAAAATTGTTAAAAATTCACGTGATTCGACAATTCCTCGAATGCTAACATCGATTTCCCTTGTATTACCAGTTATTTTATCTACAATATAATCGGGGGAGGTAATATTCATTCCAATTTTGTTGCGACATTTTTCTAATACTGCAACCAATTGCTCTAAATCTTTGCCTTTACGTGGCATCTGATTCCTCAATAGTTGTCAAGTTGTTGAATTGCCGCACGAAGTAATAATGTATTTTATTAAGAATTCTATTAAATCGGTATATTGGTGAGATTCGGCGGTATTCGGGTGCCCGAGTTAGTCTCCGGATGCAGGTATATCACAACTATATCAAGCCACATCAAGGTATTGGAGGATTACCCCCGGCTCAAATGGCGAATATCCCCAATTGATGGGGAATCGATGGGAAAGGATGATTGGGTTGGCGGTGAAATGAAGATTATTAAAGGCTTTTATTTTATAAACACCTTTGGTATAAAGGGTGAAAATATTAATATTATAAGAGATAACATGGTGATTGTATTACCTCCCCACCTTGCTTTGCAATGTGGGTCTATTAACACCGGGGGATTATCTTATAATCCCCCGAACTTACTTTACTGTAATGGCTGATCGTGTTTGTATTTTTATTGATGGCAGCAATTTCTATCATGGATTAAAACACCATATCGGTCGAGCCAATATCGATTTTTATCAACTGAGTCTTTTATTGTGTGGGTCTCAACGACAGTTAGTCAGAACATATTATTACAATGCACCTGTTAACCGCGAAGATGATGAGGAGATGTATAAACGTCAGCAAAGGTTTTTCAGTTCTCTAAAAAGCACACCGTATCTTCAAATGCGCTTGGGTCGGCTTGAACATAGAAACGGATCTGTTATTGAAAAGGGAGTGGATATTTACCTCGCAGTCGATATGCTTAGATACGCTTATAGTGACATCTATGATGTAGCTATTCTGATTAGTAGCGATGGAGATTTTTCTGAGGCCGTAAATGCTGCCAAGGATCTAGGAAAACATATCGAATATGCCCATTTCAAAGCGGGGCAATCCAAACATCTCCTTGCATGTTGCGATAAACACATTCTAATGACTGATGAATTGCTTGTATCCTGTCTCAAAGAAAAATAATTGGTATGGCAAGAAGACGAAGATAAGATATCCTGATTTTGGTCTGATTGGAGAAAATGCTTGGGTTAGCTGTAAATAGATTTTTTTAATCATATTCTCCGAAGGACTCCTTTTCAATAACGTATTTTATAAGTAATTTCTTAATTCCAGATAGTATTCTATATGTTCTCGCTACCGGAAACATAATTATAAGGGATAAAATGTAGAATAAAAGCCCCCCAAGGCCGAAATATGCATCTATTTGGAATAATATGCCTGGGAGTGTGAAGAATGGAACAATGAATAAAATACGATTGACCTGGCTCGCGAAATGCTTTTGATAGTCTATTAAGTCCTGAAAATCCCATATGATAG
>CAZKEV010000043.1:0-774 GCA_964551875.1 uncultured Methanomicrobiales archaeon
GGGAGATCCAGATGACCCGGAGGAGGGTGAACGCCCTTGAGCAGATAATGATCCCCGAATTGAAGAAACAGGCAAAGTATATCAAGAACACCATCGATGAGCGGGAGCGGGAGGACCTCTTCAGGCTGAAGAAGGTGAAGAAGATCATCGACCGGAAGAAGAAAGCAGCCGTGGGTGTGGCCGCAGCACCGCCCGTTACGTGAGCGTCGAGAGGATCCGGCTAACCTCGTCGATCCCGCGATCCTCCCTCATCTCTTTTCTCTTTACCCGCTTCCCGATCCGGATGATGGATTCGAGCTGGGATCTTTTCAGCCGTGAAAAGGCGCATCTCTCCCAGGTATCCCTGGCCAGCGAGACCCATGTCTCCCCGAGGATATACTTGAGGATATCGACGTCGCTCGATGTGAAGACCTTCCAGTCGAGCCCCATGGACTGGCGGATCTTCTCAATCGCATCCTCCGCCGCCTTCTCCTTGTGGATCTGGAAGACCCTCCTTCCCCGTTCATCACTGCTCACTTCGGGCATTGTCCACCCTTAACCTCCCTCTCCTGTTATGCTTTAATAGGTTTCCGGTATCTTCACGGATCTTCTCTGGATTCTCACGCTGGCAGGGTCCCCGATGCCGTCCATCGTATCCCGGACCTTCGGGAATCCAGAGGAATCGTAGAGACGAGGTCCCGCGGGGAACCCCGATTCCGGAGTTGACCGGGATTATGGAAGGAAGGCTGGGAAATCCCGAATTCACCGTTAAAACCAGCGGGTATCATGTCGGTT
>CAZKEV010000043.1:874-16577 GCA_964551875.1 uncultured Methanomicrobiales archaeon
CCCTCCAGAAACCTCCATGTACAAATGTCGGTTCCCTCCAGAAACCTCCATGTACAAATGTCGGTTCCCTCCAGAAACCTCCATGTACCAATACCATGTCGATTTCCTCCGGAAACCCCCATGTACCAAATAACAAGAAATATATTGGAACCTTCCTCCAGTTTATGGTACCAGCACCGGAAGGAGCGTGGTATGAAGACAGAAGTCCTCAGAGCGATAAAAAAGGCGGAAGAAGATTATCGCGCCATGATCAGCGAGGTGAAGGTGGAACGAGAACGCAGGGTGACCGATGCCGGACTGAGATCCGATCAGCTCATCATGAAGGCAAAGGTGGATCTGGAGGAGCATCGGAAGAGACGGCTCACAGGAGCGAGGGAAGAAGCAAAGGCAAAGTCTGCAGCGATTATCAGGGAGGGCGAGAAGCAATCAGCACAGATGAGGGAAAAGGGCAAGGTCAATTTTGATAAGGCGGTTAAACTCCTATCATCGCGTTTCGAGGAAAAGCTCTATGCTCAAGGCTAGACCGATGAAACGGCTGTTCATAGCGGGTTTAAAAGAGCAGATGGAGAGGGTTATCCACGAGATCTACCGCCACCGCCTCTTCCATGTCCAGGACTTCACCGAAGCCCAGGGTGAGGACTATGAGGGGTTCAGGATAGGGATGCCCCTGACCGGGGCGAGCGAGGCAGCCGCACATCTGGTGACCGTCCGGGGTCTCATGAGTACCCTGGGCATCTCCCGGGAGATCCCTTTAGCCGGGGCGAAGATACCGGCCTCAGAGGTTCGCGGATGGCTGGAGAAGCATCTCACCCTTCTCAGGAATGAGGTTGAGAACGTCATCAGCAAGAGGCGTTCCTTCCTTGAGTCCGATCAGAAAAAATACGAGGATCTGCTGGGGGAGATCCAGCCCTTTGCCGCTGCACCTCTCGACATGGATATCTACCACGGATATGACCACCTTTCAGTATTTGCGGGCCGTATATCCCGTGATGTAGATATCCCGGGCCCCCACGAGAAATTCTTTACTGATACGGTGCCCGGCAAATTCATTGCGGTCTTTACCCCGAAGGAAAACCGGAACAAGGTCGAGCGTATCCTCCTTGATTCGAATTTCAAGGCGATCCCCATTCCCCCTGTGGAGGGATCACCGGCGGTGCTTTCCAGGGAGTACCATGCGAAGCTGGCAGAGATCAAGGGGGAACTCGCCGGAATCGAGCAAAAATCAGGGGAGATCAGAAAGGCCCATGGCGAATGGCTCCTTGCCTCTGAGGAACTGCTCACCACCGACGTGGAGCAGAAGGAGATCCCCCTCCGGTTTGCCACCACCGAGCAGACCTTCATTGCAGAAGGCTGGGTCCCTGCCCCGGATGCCGACAGGTTCGTATCGAGATTGAACTCGGCCCTGGGCGGGAAAATCTTTGTCACCGAGCTTCCCGTGGAGGAGGTCCCGGATCAGCCTCCGGTCGAGTATGACAACCCCTCCTTCGCCCGCCCTGCCGAGCTCTTCATGGATGTGTATTCCCGTCCGAGATACACCGAGATCGATCCCGCGATCCTAATATCCATCGTATTCCCCCTCTTTTTCGGATTGATCGTCGGCGATGTGGCATATGGCCTGATCTTGCTTGCCATGAGCTATGGCCTCGCCAGGTTCCTCGCGGGCCCGGAGGGAAGGATGCTCCTCTCCAACCTGAGGAATGCGAGCATCGCGAGCATCGTGTTTGGGGCACTTTTCAGTGAATTTCTGGGGTTCTCCCTCCCCTGGAGCCCCATCCTCTTCTCCCGCCACCTGAATATCGGGGGACATGCTTCCGCTCACGGTCCTGCGATTCCGGAGCTGATGATCCTCTCCGTCTGGATCGGGATATCCCACATCACCCTGGGCAGGATCTTCGGCATCATCAACCACGCCCGGCAGGACCACGGGAGACACCGGACCCTGGCAGTCCTGGCAAACCTCGGATGGCTCTGCGTGATGTGGGGAATTCTCGTCCTTATCTGGTCCAATTTTGCATTGCCCCTGATGCCAGACCTGACCAAGGCCCCACCCGCCGGTATAGGTCTCAATCTGGCCGGCATCCTGGGGGCGGCAGCCCTGGTCACGGGGATCGTTCTCATCGCACGGGATTCGGTCCTTGAGGTCATCGAATTACCCACCATCATCAGCCATGTCCTCTCCTATGCCCGATTGGTGGCGGTAGGACTCTCCTCGGTGGCCATCGCCATGGTGGTGAATTTCATCGCCATCGGGATGATAATCGAGCCACAGCTGAAGGATCTCACGGTGGTGGGTATCGTCATCATCATCGCGGGGGTGTTCGTCTTCCTCATCGGGCATACGCTGAATATCGCCCTCGGATTGCTCGGAGGAGGACTGCATTCCATCAGGTTGCACTACGTCGAATGGTTCACGAAGTTCTACAAGGGTGGAGGGAATAAGTTCCAGCCACTCGGGATGGAACGGATCTTTACGGAGGATTGAAATGGCAGATGTCAACACAACAGTTATGTCGATTGAAGCAGTGGTAGCGTCGCAGGGAGGACTCAAGGCGATTGGTGCCGCACTGGCCGTAGGCCTGACCGGCCTCGGTACCGGGGTTGCGGAGATGGCCATCGGGTCTGCTGCCGTGGGTGCAGTAGCCGAGAACAAGGAGATTTTTGGCCTCGCCCTTCTCCTGACGGTCATTCCCGAGACGATTGTCATCTTCGGGCTCGTGGTCGCCCTGTTACTCTTATTCTGATGGGATCGGCCTATGGGAATCGAAGTGGTCCTTGAAGAGATCAGGGAGAAGGGGAAGAGAGAGGTTGAGGAGGTCAGGGGGGCTACCCAGAAGCAGGTTGAGGAGATCCTCTCGCAGGGCCAGCAGCGGGTCAAGGAACTGGAGCGCGGTGTGGAGGAGGAGCTGGAGAAGCAGGTCAGCCATATCATGAACCAGGAGGTCTCGGCTGCAAACCTCACCGCAAAGAGGCTTCTTCTCACGGTGCAGAAGGAGCTCTTCGAGCAGGTGAAGCAGGAGACCCTCGCAACCATCCTCGCGAAGCCCGAGAGCTTCCACCGGGGGGCAGTGGAGAGGCTCCTCCTCCAGGCCAAGGGGGAGATCAGGGATGGGAGCGTATACTGCAGCAGGAAGGACCTCCCCATGGTGAAGGAGATCCTCGCAAAGCGCCCGGAACTTGCGTCCCTCAGGCTCGGGGAACCCCAGGCAATCGATGGAGGCATCATCGCGGAGAGCAGGGATGGCCACCTGAAGATCGAATACAGTTACCGGAGCATCCTGGAGACGGTCTGGGAGCCGGGGTTGAAGGAAGTATCAGATGGCCTCTTCAGGTGAGAGGGAAACGGGATGATAAAATCCAGCAATCCGGGTTCGTATTACTACGTCTGCACCCGGATGCGGGTCAGGAAGACGCAGCTGATCCCCAGGGAGGAGTATCTCCGCATCCTCCACATGAGCCTCCCCGAGATAACCCTCTTTATAGAAGGGACCCAGTACAAACAGGAGATCGATGAGCTCGCCACGTCCTTTTCCGGTATCGACCTCATGGAGGTTGCCCTCAGCTGGAACCTTGCCAAGGAGTACCAGAAGATCCTGGATATCGCCCCCGGGGCCCTCAAGAGCCTCACGGCAAGTTACCTCCGAAAATGGGACATCCAGAATGTGCTCACCATTCTCAGGGGGAAGGTCCAGGGGGTGAAGTCCGGGAGGATCAAGGAGGTGCTGATCCCTGCAGGGGAGCTGGACAGGTCTGTCCTGGACCGTCTCCTCCTCGAGGAGACTCCCGAACGTATCGTTGACGCCCTCAAGAACTACCGGATCCATTCCGTCATCGCCCGGGAACTCTCCGGTGCCATGGAGACCGGGTCCTTCGACCGGATGGAGAACGAACTCTACAAGCAGTTCTACGAAGGGATCCTGAAGGAAGCCCAGGGCGGTATCAAGGGCGGGGAATATTTCCTCGAGTACGTTCGCCTGGAGATCGATATCAAGAACATGATCAACCTCTTCCGTCTCATGGGCAGAGAGGCCGCCGGGGATGTGAGCATGGTGATGATCCCCGGCGGAGGCATCTATAAGATGGACGATCTCATGCGGATGATCGGGATCCGGGACCTGAATGAGCTCGTCACTGCTCTCTCGGAGCGGACAACCCTTGAGCCCCTGCTGGAGGTGCTGGAGGAACTCAAGAGGGAGCGTTCAATCCGTAAGATCGAGATCCTCCTGACCCGTTTCCAGCTCGCGCAGATGGAGCGGTTATCAAAGCGCTACCCCTTCTCCATCTATCCCGTGCTGACCTATCTTGAGTCAAAGAGGATCGAGGTATATAACCTCAGAGCAATTGCGAGGGGAAAGGAGCGGGATCTTCCTGCGGATCTGATCAGGGATTATCTGGTGATGTAATGGAGATTGCCGTTGTCGGGAGCAGTGACTTCATCCTGGGCTTCCTCCTCGCCGGGATCCGGAAGACCTATCCCGCAGAGAATGAGGAGCAGCTCCGGTCCCACATCACCCGGGTCCTCGGGGACAGGGAGGTGGGCATTCTCGTGCTGAAGGACAGCGACATGGAGAGAATTCCAAGGCGCCTCAGGGAAACCCTGGAAAAGTCAACCAGTCCCACCGTGATTGCCATCGGGAGTGAGGGGGGCGGGGAAGCCTTGCGAGAGAGAATAAAGAGAGCAATGGGTGTTGACCTGTGGAGATGAGAGACGAGAGATCCAAGGACGCGGGTGCGGGCGTGTTAAAAAGGGTCGCTGGACCCGTGGTAACCGCAGTGGGCCTGACCGCCCACATGTACGATGTGGTCCGGGTTGGCAACGAGGAGCTGATGGGGGAGGTCATCAAGATCGACGGGGAGAAGGTGATCATCCAGGTGTATGAGGATACAACCGGTTTAAAGCCCGGGGAGAAGGTCGTCAACACGCACCTGCCCCTGTCCGTTGAACTGGGTCCGGGCCTCCTGTCGAGCATCTATGATGGCATCCAGCGGCCCCTCGAGGTGCTCGTGAAGAAGCAGGGGAACTTCATCGAACGGGGGGTGAGTGCACCGGGTCTCAACCATACCAAATCATGGGATTTCGTCCCCAAGGTCAAGAAGGGCGACAGGGTAGGACCCTCAACCATCCTCGGCGAGGTGCAGGAGACCGATGTGATCCTGCACCGGGTGATGGTTCCGCCGAACCTTCAGGGAGGTGTGGTGAAGAGCATCGAGTCCGGGCGATTCACCGTGGACGATACCATCTGCACCCTGGAGGATGGCACCACCCTTACCATGCTCCAGAAGTGGCCGGTCAGGGTCGCGCGTCCGGTGGCGGAGAAGCTGAACCCCGATATTCCCCTCATCACGGGCCAGAGGATCCTCGATGGTCTCTTCCCCATCGCGAAAGGGGGAACCGCTGCCATTCCCGGTCCCTTCGGGAGCGGAAAGACCGTCACCCAGCAGCAGCTCGCCAAGTGGAGCGATGCCGAGATCGTCGTGTATGTGGGGTGCGGCGAGCGCGGGAACGAGATGACGGAAGTGCTCACCGAGTTCCCGAGGCTCCAGGACCCAAAGACCGGGAAACCCCTGATGCAGCGGACGGTGCTCATCGCGAACACGAGCAATATGCCGGTGGCAGCCCGGGAAGCCTCGGTGTATACGGGGATCACCATTGCCGAGTATTTCCGGGACATGGGATACGACGTATCCGTGATGGCGGATTCCACCTCACGGTGGGCGGAAGCCATGCGGGAGATCTCCTCCCGGCTCGAGGAGATGCCTGGCGAGGAGGGGTATCCCGCATACCTCGCGGCCCGGCTCTCCGAGTTCTATGAGCGGGCAGGGAGGGTCAGGAACCGGAACGGCTCCTTCGGGTCGGTCTCGGTGATCGGGGCGGTCTCTCCGCCCGGGGGGGATTTCTCCGAGCCCGTCACCCAGAACACCCTCCGCATCGTCAAGGTCTTCTGGGCGCTGGATGCCAAGCTGTCACAGCGGCGCCACTTTCCGGCCATCAACTGGCTGAACTCCTACACCCTCTACATGGATACCCTCCATGACTGGTATGACCGCGAGGTCTCGCCGGAGTGGAACCAGCTCCGGGCCTGGGCGATGGAGGTCCTGCAGAAGGAGGCAGAGCTCCAGGAGATCATCCAGCTCGTCGGTTCTGATGCCCTGCCGGAGGCAGAGCAGGTCACCATCGAGGTGGCACGGATGATCCGGGAGATCTTCCTCCAGCAGAACGCCTATGATGCGGTGGACACCTTCTGCGACATGTCCAAGCAGTTCGAGATGATGAAGGCCATCCGGAGGTTCTCGGACCTGGCGTACGGGGCACAGGCAGCGGGAGTGCTCCCCCAGCAGATCATAAAGGTCCGGTCGAAGGGTGAACTCCCCCAGATCAAGTTCATCAAGGACTATCAGAAGGTCCTCACAGACCTGCTGCAGCAGATGGAAAAGGAGTTCAATGCATTGAGGGCGGGATAACATGAGGGAATACAGGACAATCACCAAGATTGCAGGGCCCCTGCTCTTTGTGGAGAAGACCGAGCCGGTGGGTTATGGGGAACTCGTGAATATCGTCCTCTCTGACGGCTCCATCAAACGGGGGCAGGTCCTTGACACGAGCGACGAACTGGTGGTGGCCCAGGTCTTCGAGACGACCGCAGGCATCGGAAGGGACAGCGGCGTCCGGTTCACCGGCGAGACCATCAAGATGCCGGTGGGAAGGGAGATGCTCGGGAGGATCCTCTCGGGGGGAGGCCACCCCATCGACGGGGGGCCCGAGATCGTTCCCGACAAGCGCCAGGAGATCACCGGGGCCGCCATCAACCCCTACGCACGCCACTCGCCCGAAGAGTTCATCCAGACGGGGATCTCCACCATCGATGGCATGAACACCCTCGTCCGGGGGCAGAAGCTCCCCATCTTCAGCGGCGCGGGGCTTCCCCACAATGATATCGCCCTCCAGATCGCCCGGCAGGCGAAGGTGGTCGGCTCCAAAGAGCCCTTTGCCGTGGTCTTTGCTGCGATGGGGATCACCAAGGAGGAAGCGAATCATTTCATGGCCGATTTTGAGCGCACGGGGGCCCTTGAACGGGCCGTGGTCCTCTTAAACCTCGCCGATGATCCCGCGGTGGAACGGATCATCACGCCGAGGCTGGCCCTCACCACCTCCGAGTATCTCGCGTTTGAACTCGGGATGCATGTGCTCGTCATCCTGACCGATATGACCAACTACTGCGAGGCCCTCCGGCAGATCGGTGCGGCACGGGAGGAGGTGCCCGGGAGAAGGGGGTATCCGGGTTACATGTATACCGACCTCGCGAGCATCTATGAACGTGCCGGGATCATCCACGGGGTAAAGGGTTCCATCACCCAGTTCCCCATCCTCACCATGCCGGGCGATGACATCACGCACCCCATTCCGGATCTCACCGGGTACATCACCGAAGGGCAGATTGTGATCTCCCGTGACCTGCACCGGAAAGGGATCTACCCCCCCATCAATGTGCTGCCCTCCCTCTCCCGGCTGATGAACCTGGGTATCGGCCCGGGACACACCCGTGAGGACCACAAGAAGGTCTCGGACCAGTGCTACGCGGTCTATGCCGAGGGGAATGACCTCCGGGGGCTCGTGGCCATCGTCGGGAAGGACGCCCTCTCGGAGCGCGACCGGATGTTCCTCGAGTTCGCCGATCTCTTCGAGGATCGCTTCGTCAGGCAGGGTCCGACCGAGGACCGGTCCATCCAGGAGACCCTCGACCTGGGATGGGAGCTCCTCGCCACGCTGCCTGTGGAGCAGCTGGTGCGGATCGATCGCGGGCTCATCGAGAAGTTCCACCCCACCTTCAGGGGGGCGAAGAAGGGGGCTGTACCCGGGGAGACGGGGTAACGCTCCATGGTGCTTCGCGATATCAAACCGACACGCTCTGAACTGATCCGGATCAAGCGGCAGATCCGGTTCTCCGAGCGGGGCTATACCATCCTGAAATTGAAGCGGGACGGGCTCATCCTCGAATTCAGGAAGGTGCTCTCAGATGCAAAGAAGAGCCAGAGCGAGCTCCAGGATGCATACCAACGGGCGATGGAACGGATCGCCATCGCCCACACGGTTCAGGGGAGCATCGGCGTGAAGGCAGCAGCCCTCTCCGTGAAGGAGACGCCAAAGATTGACCTCCGGAGCAAGAACATCATGGGTGTGGTGGTGCCGGAGATCGAGGCCAGCAAGGTGAAGAAAGGGATCCTGGAGAGGGGCTACAGCCTCATCGGGACCTCCTCGGTCATCGATGAGGCAGCAGAGGGTTTCGAGGATCTCGTGGAGGCCATCATCAGGAGCGCCGAGATCGAGACCACCCTGAAGCGCCTTCTCGACGATATCGAGAGCACCAAGCGACGCGTCAATGCCCTTGAGTTCCGGGTGATTCCGGAGCTCAAGGCTGCAGGCGCCTTCATCAAGATGCGCCTCGACGAGATGGAGCGGGAGGAGCTCTTCCGGCTGAAGAAGATCAAATCCAAGTCCGGGTCATAGGAGGGGTATGGACTTCAGGACACTCCAGGAGCTGGGAAGGTTCTCGGGGAGGGTGCTCCTCCTGCGCCTGGACCTGAACTCCCCCATCGATCCCTTCTCGAACCAGATCCTGGACGACAAGCGGTTCAGGGAGCATATCCCCACCATCGAACGGCTCAGGGACGGGAAGGTGGTGATCCTCACCCACCAGTCCCGGCCCGGGAAGAAGGACTTCACCACCCTCGAGGCCCATGCCGAGCGGCTCTCCCGGCTCCTCCGCAGGCCGGTCCGGTACCTGGACGATATCGTCGGCTCACGGGCGAAGGAAGCCGTCCGGACGCTCTCCGAAGGCGATATCCTCATGCTCGAGAACGTCCGGTTCTCCGCCGAGGAGAACCTGAAGCTCCCGGCCGAACAGGCGGCAAAGACGCTCCTTGTCAGGAAGCTCGCCGCCATGGGGGACCTCTTCGTGAACGATGCCTTCGGGACAGCGCACCGTTCCCAGCCCACTGTGGTGGGCCTTCCCCTTGCCATGCGCTCTGCGGCGGGGCTCCTCATGGAGAAGGAGGTCTCGATGCTCTCCCGCGTCCTTGCGGGCACCCAGAAACCGGTGACCGCCGTCATGGGCGGGACCAAGGTGGATGACTCCATCGCGGTCATGGCCCACATGCTCGACCACGGGATCGCGGACGCGGTCGTCGTGACCGGTGTCGTGGCGAACGTCTTCCTCATCGCCCGGGGGTACGACATCGGCGAGCCCTCCACCCAGCTCATCCACCAGCTCGAGTACCTGAAGGAGATCGAGCTCGCCCGGGAGCTCATCGAACGGCATGGTGATGAGATCCATATCCCCACCTGGGTGGCGGTGCGAAAGGACGGGGAGCGGGTGGAGTACCCCGTGGATGCCATCCCGAAGGATACCCCCGTCATGGACATCGGGGTGGACGCGATCGAGGAGATGGCCGATCTGATCCGGGCTTCGGGGACCGTGGTCTTCAACGGCCCGGCCGGGGTCTTCGAAGAGGAGGCTTTCGCCCTCGGTACGGTCGAGCTCCTCAATGCCACCGCTCAGGCGCCCTTCTCGGTCATCGGGGGCGGCCACACCGGCGCCATGGTTGAGAAGCTCGGCCTCGAGGGAAAGATCACCCATGTCTCGACGGGCGGGGGGGCCTGCCTCGAGTTCCTCACGGGAAAGAAGCTCCCCGCCATCGAGGCCCTCGAGATCTCGAAGCAGAAGTTCGGGTGAACAGTTTTTTTCCCTCTCCTTGAGCTCCTGCTATTCCGGGATGGATCCAGGGAAATATTCATAGAGACGGAGATCGATATCCCTCTCCCACCGACCGGAGGAGGGTCGGTGCCTAGGAAGGTGAAGTATGCCACTTGTGAAGGTGTATCTTGACAAGGGTTCGCAGACCGCGAGACGGCGGGCAGATCTTGCCCGGAAGATCACGGATCTCATCGTGAAGGAGACGGGGATGCCTCAGCAGTATACCTGGGTGATGATCCACGAGATCCCCGAGGAAGACTGGATCGTGGATCGCCTCACGGTCACAGAGCTGAAAGCGAAACTTGGGGCTGGAAAGAAGTAACCGATGCGGTTCCGGGATACCGACCCGGATGGGCTAACCACCGGAGCACCTGAAAACTCCCTCACCGGTCACCCCGCGGGGGATACGGGGGCGGTCACATTCGTGCCAGGGTGGAGAAGCCCGGCCGCGACGAGAAGACCCCCCGTATCTCCACGGGCGGGGGGGACCTGCATCGAGTTCCTCACGGGAAAGAAGCCTATGGCCGCCGAGGCCCCGGAGCTCTCGAAGAAGACGTCCGGGTGATGGGAATCATCTATTTCTGCGAACCTTGGTATTGAGGAGCCATCGCCATGGGGTTCCAGGCAATGTGAGCAGGGAGATGGAGGATCGTGAAGGTGATGACCGTGAGATACAGCGTTCGAAGGGCTGTGGCCTCCTTACATTCGGTGCAATCGTGGATCAGGTTAATAAGGGAAGAAGACGAGAAGACCGCAGCAAAATGGGAGGATGAGCAGAATGTCACCGGCGAATCAAAAGAATGAGAGGGGGGAATTAACAATCACCCGCATCTTTCGATGCACCGTGCGGGCTCGTTTGGAAGGCGTGGACAGAGCCGGATCTTGTGAAGCTCTGGTGGGGGCCGAGAAGGTTCACAGCGCCTTTCATCAGGATCGATCTCCGCGTGGGCGGCAGGTATCTCTACTGCATGCGATCCCCCAAGGGCAGGGACTTCTGGAGCACAGGCGTCTACCGCGAGATCGATCCCCTCAAGAGGATCGTCTCCACGGACAGCTTTGCGGACGAGAAGGGCAACATTGTTCCGGCTTCGCACTACGGAATGAGCGGGGACTGGCCGCGGGAGTTGCTGGTGACCGTGACATTCGAGGAACATGACGGCAGGACAACGCTCACCCTGCGGCATGCCGGCATCCCGGCTGGCGAGATGAGCAATCTCGCTGAAGCCGCCTGGAACGAATCCTTCGACAAGCTCGAAAAGGTCCTGGAAGAGGAGAAATCCCGCCGGGTAAAGACCATTCTTGTCGCCGAACCGGGAAAACAGGAGGCTTCCATCATCCGTATCTTCGACGCCCCGCGTGAGCGCGTGTGGAAGGCGTTCACGGATCCGGAGCTCATGACCCGATGGTGGGCGCCGAGGAGGTTTGCGATCATCGTGGACAGGATGGACGTGAGACCGGGCGGCGTCTGGCGCATCATCAACCGCGACAGCGAAGGCAACGAGTTTGGATTTCACGGCGTGTATCACGAGGTTACGTCGCCCGAGCGGCTTGTCTATACCTTCGAATTCGAGGGTATGCCGGGCCATGTGCTGCTGGGAATCGTTACGTTCGAGGATCTCGACGGCAGGACGAAGCTGACGGAAAAATCCGTCTTCGAGACGGTTGGGGATCGCGACGGGATGCTCCAGTCAGGGATGGAGGAAGGGGGGCCCGAGATCATGGATCGTCTCGCCGAACTCGTGGAGAAAGGGTAAATGACAGTCGATGAGTTTATGAAGACCGGGGTTCTGCCAGAATTTCAACCCATTGTGGCGATGTTGCGTGAGCTGATGCGTGAGATGGCTCCAGACGCAAAAGAAGAGATAAGGTACGGCATACCCGCGTACAAGGGCAGGCGAATCCTCGCCGTCATCAGCCCGACCAGGAAAGATATCACCTTTGCCTTTTCCCGCGGTGCGGAGTTCGAGGACAGATACGGTCTGCTCCAGGGTAAGGGAAAAGTATCAAAACACGTCAAGATCAAAGACCTTCAAAGGATAAACAAGGACGCGCTGCGCTACTACATCAAACAGGCCCTGGAATTCGACGTGAAATGAGGCTATCGTGAAAAAACCCTATAAGCCACAGGGAGAGAATCCTGTTTTGCTGTACCGTATCGTACCAGGTTTCTCTACGACATAAAATCGTCGGGTCTCGGAAGGGCATCCTCCTGTATCTCCGGTAAGTTCCGGTAAAAGTTGTAGAATTCGGTGTAGAGGCTGAGGTTCAACTGGGGCCTGTCTGAACTCTCATCCCACTTGACCAGCCAGTTCGGGATCTCGTTCCCACTCGCATCCTTCAATTTGTTGATCGATTCCAGAGCCTTGAAATAATCATCAAAATAGGTCTTCATCTTCCGGTCAACCACCTTGAAGGACGGCTGTTTGAAACCGATCTGGTTCAGGTAGAAGCCGATGATCGTCTTATCGAGAGACATGTCAGGATTGGAGATGTCGGTATAGGTGATATACTGGATCTGGTCGATGAATTTGATCTTCAGGGCCCATCGTGTCGAACCGGGCGAGAACGTGACGTTTAACAGATCCCTGTATACCTCGGTGCAGATCCTGATGGACCTCTTCAGGTCCCGGAGGATGTCGGTGGAGATCCTTCCCTCCCCTTCGGCAATCTGTCTCACCAGCGGTGACCGGGGATCGAGGAGGATGATGGTGATCTTTGAACCCCGGATCAGCTTGTTCTTTATCCCCCATACCGCGGATTTCTTTACGAACTGGTTGAGGTCCTGGTGGATCTTGTCGATGACAGACCTTCCCAGAATCTTGATCTCCTGTTTCTCCTCTGATAGCCAGATCTCCTTGTAGACCGGGTAATCCTCCCTGTGCGCCGAGAGCTCGAGAATCCCCGGTGTCACTGACTGCAACTGTTCTTTCAGGCGAAGATAGGTCCTCTCGGAGATAAAGTTCGCGAGTGTTTCAGACCTCGAAGCCTTCAGTATCGTCCTCTCGGCGATCTCCTCTGACTCGATACCCGAGTTGATGAATTCATGGATCAGTTTGACAATGCCTGAGACGATGGTTGATAACCCGATGGCGAGCACGATCTGCTTGTAGATCGATGGTTCCGCCAGGGAGAAGGGGATCAGGGTAAAGATGATCCCTGCGGAGATAATAATAAAAGGGGATAAAAATTTCAGCTTTTTATTGAGAGCCCCGATATCCATGAGTGAGGGATGATTCTCCCCGCTATTATACTTATTTGTGGTCTTCAGCGCAGCATTCTCAGGCTCAAAAAGAGACCGGGAGTGGTCGGATCAGGAATTGGCTGTGTGAACGCTATGCGAGAAAACCTTTCCCGGCTGATAAAAGGTCTTCGATTATACCCGGTATCGGGCGGCCCCTCTTTCCCGAACGGACCAGCCCCGGGGATCTGTGCGTTCATGGGAGGCCACCTTTCAAAAATTATCCACAGGGGTAAAAGTTTTATAGGGAACCTGCAAAGGCTTCATTCGGTGCAAACCATGTTCAATTGTGCCAGGATGAATGTAAAGCCCGTTTGGGCGCTCATCGTGGGCATAGCGATCACCTACTTCTCCGGTTTCCTCACCCCGCTCTTCCCGGAGAGGACCGTCGATGTCCTCCAGTGGGGATCGCCCTTCCCCTACCTCCACCTGGTCGCGACGTTTCCCGGGCCGGCCTTCGTGGACTGGCCCATCGCAGTCATCGACTGCCTGATCTGGACAATCATCGCCTTTGTGATCCTGTACTTCATCTGGCCCCGGGGACCCCTTGAAGAGAAGTGTGTCGTGAAGAAATAACGGTGGATGATTCAACCGCCCGGAAAAATCACCCTTTTTCAGGCCTGCTCCACCGGCCGGACCTCTACCCGGTAGTTCCGGTCGCACTCGCCGTCCAGGGATACCTCGAAGGACCGGGAGTCGCCCTTGTCTAGGTTCCCGAGAGCGATGGTCTTTGCGTCCCTGATATTCCCGGTCGAGGTATCGACGAGCTGGACGTAGACCACCACAGTGCGGGCTTCTGTCTCTCCGGAGTTGAACACGGTCCCGGAGGGTTTCCAATAACAGCCGAGGCCGAAGTTCCAGTGGTCCTCCACCTTCGAGACCGAACCCGAGAGGCCGCCCGAAGGAGCAACCGAGGCCGGGGCATGCTCGGCGCAACCTGCGGTAAGGATAAGGGCGATGGCAAGGAGGATGAGGGGGAAAGGTCGAAGCATACCACACGATGGGCGGGGGAGGATAAAGGCTTTTCCGGGTTGGTCGGTTCACGGCGGGGATCAGCAGGGGGGATTGCATCCCTGCCGGGAGGCGTCGGGATGATGATCGCGCAAGGTCGCCCCGAATGGTGCGGAAGCTGGACCTCCCAACCTTCATCTCGGTTCATGACCAACGCAGGGTATGTTTGAAAGCATCGGCCGAAGCTGGGAGCTCGTAAAAGCGAGCTGGAGGATCCTCTCGCAGGACAGGAAACTCCTGGTCTTCCCCGTCCTCTCGGGGATCTGCACCCTCCTCGTCGTCATCTCCTTCATCCTCCCGATCTTCCTCTCGGGGGCGGTCTTCGGGCGGGCTGCAGCAGGACCGGCCCCCTGGTACGTCCTCCTCTTCCTCTTCTACATCGTGACTTACCTCGTGGCCATCTTCTTCAACACGGCCCTCATCACCTGCGTCCATGCCCTCCTCCAGGGCCGGGAGACGAGCATCACCGAAGGGTTATCCAACGCGGTCCGGCACATCGTGCCCATTCTTGCCTGGGCCATCATCGCCGCAACCGTGGGGGTCATCCTCCGCACAATCCAGAACCGTGTCGGATTCATTGGCAGGATCGCTGTGGCCATCATCGGCGGGATCTGGAGCCTGGTCACGATCTTCGTGGTCCCTGTCCTTGTCCTCGAGGACAAAGGGGTGGTTGATGCAACAAAGGAGTCGATTGCTCTCTTCAGGAAAACCTGGGGAGAGAGCGTCGTGGGGTCGGTCTCCATCGGGGTCATCTTCGGCGCCATCATGATTGTCGGGCTCCTCGGCGTCTTTGCAGCGTTCTTGACCCGCAGTATCACGTTGATGATCCTCGCTGTCGTCCTCTTCATCCTCCTCGTCGCCGTCGTGAGCGTGGTGGCATCCGCCATGCAGGGGATCTTCGTGACTGCCCTCTACACCTATGCGAAGACCGGGAACGTGCCGGTGGGGTTCGGGAAAGGGGTCCTCGAGAACGCGTTCGTGCCGAAGCAGCCGGCCTTCGGGACGGGGAATATCTGAATCACTTTTTTCTTCCAAGTCCCGTGCTGCTGGGATCCCTTGCCGGCCAGCTTCGCCTGGCATCCCGGATGGTTCCCTCCGGTCATCCGGGTGTTCCGGGTTCTTCTCGTAACTTACGATAGCATGAAGAATTATTCTACGAAGGGATTACCCCTATCTGCCTGAGCATCCCCAGGTTATCCATCTCTGTCCATTCCTCCGCGATCCTGCCACCTTCAATCCGGACAAGGGCTATTCCGGTTATTTGTATCTTTTTTTCCGTCGGGGGAATACCCATGAAGGGGCCTCCATGGGTGGCCTGACCGGTCCAGCGGACCCCAACCTGATCCGATTCCCCGAGCAGCTACTCGATCTTGATAAAGAGGTCGGGAAAGCCTGCGTGGTACATCCTGATGAGATCTCTAAACCCCTCGATCCCCTTCGGAAGCCCCGGAGGGAGGTTGTGGAGCACGTAGTTCTTCGCGACGATATCGGGTATGACACCCAGATCCCGCTCGTCCAGCACTTCCTGAAAGAGCCTGCGGGCAATCGCTTTATTTCTCTCATTGGACATGGGATTTCATCCCCTTAACGCTGGTTGAAGCTATACTGGATCTTCTTCTCCCGCAGTGTTTATTCCCTCCTCAACTAATTTGTGACATCGCGTGCGGCAGCAAAAACCCCGGCAACGCCTCCGGATTCATCCCGG
>CAZKEV010000044.1:0-3601 GCA_964551875.1 uncultured Methanomicrobiales archaeon
TTGCCTCCACAAGTCCCGTCGACGTGTTCTCAAGCGGATCCGCCTCTTCCGGTACGGCCATGAACAGCGGGGATAAGCCCATCACCAATGCCCCCTCCCTGATCTACGGCTTCGGGGCGGGTAACTCCAGCTGCCATGCGGCCACGCCGTATACCGACCGGGAGACCGCCAACGGCCGGTGCGCTGTTGACCGGACCGTCTTCATGACGGGTACCTTCAATGTCACCGCCACGCAGGCCATCTCAGGTAACTGGGCACTCCAGATGGTGGCCTTCAAGGGGGCGTAAACCGGGACGACCGGGGATTGTGGCTCTGTACTCCGGACACGGGTTGATGCTTGATAAACCGTTTCAGAGAAACGCGCAGCTGTTGATAAAACCTGGCAGAAAAGCCGACCCTGATTCAGATGCATCAGGGTTGGATAGAGGATAAAATCATCAATGTACCATTCATTTATCATTCCGGTCCCCGAGAAGTTTCCCTGTTCCTCCTGTTCAGGATCGTTGAACGGTCCTTCAGCTTCACGGGCATCGGCATCAGACGCCCCGTGGTGGCGTCTGATGTCGCCTACCTCACCCTGTCTGCCCATGCCGTGACCCGGTCCGGAAAGGATGCATGGGTTGTATCCGGTGAATCCCTGATCCGAAGGGAGCTAAGGGGAAGTACTTCATCTCCATCCTCCAGGTTCAGCCAGGCAAAACTCTTCCCCGTTTTTTCCTTTGCCAAGGAAACAGGAACCTTTTCACCCCGGGCCAGGGCGGGTGGTTCCGGGAACGGAGCATTTTCACTCCCGCCTGCCATCTCCCCTGCAAGGGAGGACCGGATCAGAGATCTCGCCTGCGATTCCCTATCAGTTCCCGGGAGAACCTTTCGTTCCCGCGCGAAACGCGGTTCCCGCTCCTTTCCGGGACCTCCACCCGAACCGGTTGTGGGGTTGGTCCTGCCAACCGAAAAGGGAGAGAAAACGGATTCTTTTCAGAAATAACATGGTATATCGATGGCATATCTAAAACCATCGTATTCCTGGATGATATGGGATAAATCTTCGTTTTACTATTTTTAAATTGTATTTAAAGAGAATAAAAGAGATAAATGAAAAATCATTATCGAAAGGTTTTATATACAAGGTTGAGAAAATCAATGGTACATCTCATAACTGGTGAGTGGTGGATATCTATGACCTATCATCGAACGAGTGAGACCTACCTCTGTACGCTCGTGATGATCCTCGGTGTTCTGATCATCGCGGCGCCTGTAATGGCATGCGAGACCCCAACTCCTCCTCCCCCGTCTCCTTCCCCAATCTTCAGCTGTCCTCAATCCACATGGGCAGTCAAGTACGAGAATCTGACGGCTGCCGATGAAGAGATCGTCGGATGCTTGGCAATTACGAACGACAACAGGTATCTCTCTGTGAATATCTCCAGTTCCCCATCAGTCCAGATGACGATGG
The DNA here is from genome assembly GCA_964551875.1 of uncultured Methanomicrobiales archaeon. Taxonomy (GTDB): domain Archaea; phylum Halobacteriota; class Methanomicrobia; order Methanomicrobiales; family JACTUA01; genus JACTUA01. The sequence goes on from CAZKEV010000044.1 coordinate 1,454, forward strand.
CCAACTGGACATGGATAGTCGCAACAAAGGGTGATTCCATTCCGCATGATTCAGATGGAGTTCCTCTCACCCACCTGTTCAAAAACTCGTACTTTTTCAAGGAAGATGAGAAGTTTCACAACTTTGAGCCGGTCGATATCAGTGATCTGCTATCGCGGGATGTGGCCAGTATCTGGGGTTCTGCCTATGTGACCGTGGAGAAGAAGAACCTCCAGGCCTGTACCTGGATCTCCAGCGATGGGAACGAGACCTATACCGCCAACAACAACCCGAGGCTTGGGCCGGATGTAAAGGGAACACTCTCACCCCGGTCCGGAACTGCCGTGATGGCCTACATATCCCCGTGGCATAACCCGTCACTCTATTTCGCAACAAATCGAACCCCGTTCACCTTCACCTTCGGAAAATGGATCTGGGAGAGCAGCAAGGTGAAGGATCCGTGGAAAGGGGATGTCGTCGATTTCACGAAGACCTTCACCGTGAGCGGCGTTCCGGTGAGCGGGACACTCTGGATAACTGCCGACGACGGGTACAACGTGTCCCTGAATGGGGTGCCCGTGGGGAGCGAGGGGCTCAATAACGGCTGGCGGACGAGCAACCTGAAGTATGCCTATGTCCCCGGGCACGGCCTCTGGAAATCGGTGGAAGAGTACAATCTCAATAAGACACCCGGTACGCTGAAGGAGGGTATAAATACCCTCTTCATCCAGACTGCGAACCGGTACATGGGCTGCGATAATTATCTCCCCAGGGGAGTCACGGCCACGGACTCAGACTATCCCACCGGTTCGGAGAGCGGTTCTCCGGTCCTCGTTACCGGAGGCGACCTCGTTGGCTGCGGAGGTTCCTGTGCAGAGCCAAAGGGCACCACTTCCACCAATATCGGGGCTCTCATATTTGAGGCACAGATCTGTACCGCCGCATCATCCACCAAGGATGCATGGGTCTTATCCACTAACCCGGCTGATAACGTGAACGGGGAGCCGGCTAAGTTCTTTGAGTATGTTTTGACGAAGGTGACTGTCAGCCTTACGCCCTTCCCGGCAAACGTTCCGGAGCCCCAGACGGACAAGACCATGACGGTTACCGTGACCGCCAACTCAGGACCGGTACCAGATGCCCCACTGGTGTTCACAACCAACAACGGAACCTTTTCGGGTAACGGCAAAGAAACAACCGCGAAGACGGATGGCAACGGCGTGGCAACCGTTAACATCTCCTCTTCGGCTCCCGGCAAGGCAACCCTCACCGCCTGGATCGATGCCAACAACAATGGTAAACTCGATGACGGGGAATGGACTGCCACCACAACCGTGAAATGGCAAAAGGCTACAACCATCGACCTTGCAGCTTCACTGCCATCAATGCAGTTGCCTGATCCTGAACCGATAACACTCACCGCGACTGTGTACGACCAGGATAAGGAGCTCATGGCTAATGCATCGGTGACATTCACGACCACCCTCGGCACCTTTGGTGGCACGAACACGGTGAACACCAATGACGATGGGCAGGCAATCATCACCATCACCTCAACGGAAGCCGGTGAGGCTATCATCACAGCAACATCCGGGGATGCGAAGAGCACTCCCCTGACCGTGACCTGGTCGGCGGCACCGAAGGTCACGAGCCTCACCCTCTCACCCGAATCGGCAACACTGGAGTTGCACAGTCCTACCTCTCAGGTCATTACGGCGACAATACTTGACCAGAACGGGAAGCCAATGTCTGGCATTCCGGTGACTTTCACCACCGTCTTCGGTTCCGGGGGTACCCAGTCAACGACGGTGTATACCGATGACAACGGGCAGGCAGGTGTCACCGTCACCTCCTCAGTGGCAGATACCGCGACCATCACCGCCAGTGCCGGGGATGTTGCGAGCGCTCCCGTGACCGTGATCTGGTTGGAGGCACCTCAATTAGCCCTTGGAGCGACTCCGGATCCAACCCCTGAACCGTCACCTGAGCCGACCCTTGTGGCGACTCCGGATCCAACCCCTGAACCGTCACCTGAGCCGACCCTTGTGGCGACTTCGGATCCAACTCCTGAACCGTCACCTGAGCCGACCCTTGTGGCGACTTCGGATCCAACTCCTGAACCGTCACCTGAGCCGACCCTTGTGGCGACTCCGGATCCAACCCCTGAAC
>CAZKEV010000044.1:3701-3766 GCA_964551875.1 uncultured Methanomicrobiales archaeon
CTGAACCGTCACCTGAGCCGACCCTTGTGGCGACTCCGGATCCAACCCCTGAACCATCACCTGAG
>CAZKEV010000044.1:3866-16428 GCA_964551875.1 uncultured Methanomicrobiales archaeon
CCGACCCTTGCGGCGACTCCGGATCCAACCCCTGAACCGTCACCTGAGCCGACCCTTGCGGCGACTCCGGATCCAACCCCTGAACCGTCACCTGAGCCGACCCCTGTCCCTGAACCGGCCCCCGGACAGGGTTGAGCCCGAACCGGAGGAGGAGGACCCCGGGGGACCGTCCGGGTTCCCCCTCTCCCCCATTTTTTCTGACCGCCACCTTCCCGTCCTCACCTCGAAGAGGTTTATATATTATCCCGTGAATATATCCAGTAAGCATGTTCCATTCCCACAGAGAGAGAGGGCTCTCCGAGATCGTCGGATTTATCCTCATACTTGCGGCCATCGTCATCGCGGTTGCCCTCTTCGCCACCTTCGGGATACCTGCCCAGGGCAGGGAGGGGGAGATCGCGCACATGAACGATGTGAGGGATCGGTTCGTGGAGTTCAAGATCAACATCGACTCGCTCTGGTCGAACAGGCAGTGCGGGACCGCAATCGGTACCTCCTTCACGCTGGGAACGGGCGGTGGAGCTACCACCGGCTCCTTCTCCATCATCCCCATCCTCGCACCCGTCAAGACGGGTGCCACCCTCGCCCTCAACCAGCGGGCCGATTACATCACCATCGTCCAGGACTCCCTGCTCATCGTGGACTCTGCAGCTAATAGCTGGAACGAGACGGGCCTCATCAGCACCTACCCGTCAACCACCCCCATCACCTTCAACACAACCCCGAAGTACTTCTTCATTAATATCTCCTCGCCCGATTCTTCATCACTCCTCCAGCGACGCGGAGTGCATATCTATCCCGCCTCGGGCTCTGCATGGGAAGCCTGGGTGAATGTAACCCCCGTCTATTCGTACTCGCGGCGATTCCTGGTCTCGAATGGCACTGGAACATGCTGCTGGAACCAGATCTACAGTTTCTGGGAGGAGGACGAGACCCGCTGGAACCGGACCGATGTCACCATCAGCACGTGGAACCAGGGCATCCAGCTTATGCAGGACTTTATTGTCTACAAGAATATCGCCCCCCTGCCGACCACGTACATTGTGGACCTCATGAAGCCTGGTTACGGGATCAGCGACCAGCTCGGTGCTACCCCGATCCTCACGGCACAGAAGAGCGACGGGGTCGTCAACGCCACATTCCTCACCAATTACAGCTACTGGCCCACGCAGACCTCCCAGAGCTGGCCCATGGGCTCGCTGGAGTACCGCGCCCAGAACGAGTACTGGATCCCGCAGACCTATTACTACCAGATGGGCGGGGTCTTCCTGGAACAGAACGAGGGAAATACGGTGAAGGTCCCCCCGGCCATCACCTTCTCCATGTCAAACGGCATCCCGGTGGTGAAGATCAACCAGATCCTCCTCTCGGGCTCGGGGATGATCCAGGCGTCCGGTCCCGTCCGGGTGACGTCATCGGTGGCCTCCATCACGGATACCCCGATGGTCGCGGGAAACAACACAAGGTTCGTGAATATCAGCGTGTGGACCCAGTCAGAAAACGCGTCGCAGATGTGGCTGCAGGCCCTCACGAACGCCGCTGACAAGGCGGGGTTCCCCACGCGCATCTACACGAACAAGACCGCCGGGTGCGAGAGTTTCCTGAACATCACCGCGGATCCCGCGATCTACGGCGTCCGCCTCACTCTCAGCAATGTGACCGTGAAGACAGCAATCCAGACCGCGGCTCCCTCCGGCGGAGGATAACCCATGAAGGGCGACGGGGTCTCGGAGGTGATCGGCGCCATCATCCTCATCTCTGTCGCCGTCCTGGCAATGGGCATCGTGATCCTGTTTTTATTTGCGGGTCCCCTGCCGACCAGTGTCCCCGCCTTCTCCGGCCTCATCTCGAATTCCAGCCAGACCGTCTACATCTCCCACGAGGGCGGGGACACCCTCTACACGGGGCAGTTCAAGATCCTCGTGGACGGCGTGGACGAGACCTACAACTTCACGAAATCCCTGAGCGGGCCCTTCTCCCTGGGGAAGGTCATGAGCGCCACTCTGCCAAACATGCCGGGTCGGGTCGTCATGGTCTTCAACACCTCGTGGGGGGGCGGGACCGTCCTCCTCTCGGCCGATCTCGTCCACGTGGTTCCCTTCACCCCTGCCGGCTGGTACTCCAGTAACTGGATCAAACGGAAGAAGATCACCATCAACCCCAGCAAGGTGTCGGGATCCCTCACCGACTTCCCGGTCCTCATCAGCATCGCCGATCTGCGCCTCCAGAATTACGCCCAGAACGATGGCGACGACATTCTTTTCACCTCAGGGGGTGGCACGGCCCCGCTCGCCCATGAGATTGAATACTATAACAATAACGGCGGGATCCTCGTGGCCTGGGTGAAGGTCCCCTCCGTCACGTCCGCGAGCGATACGGTCATCTACATTTATTACAACAACTCCGCCGCTTCCAACCAGGAGGATAAGACTGGCGGCGTCTGGAGCAACGGCTACCAAGCGGTCTGGCACCTGAAAGAGGTCGGCACAGGATACCCCAACGATTATAATGACAGCAGCATGAATGGCAACAACGGGTGGGCAGGTGGCGGTACTGCCGGCGCATACCCCACCCAGACCACGGGGCAGATCGGATATGGGCAGAGTTTTGACGGTGCCAGTGATTACATTGCCACAAACAAAACAGTTACATCCCCACCAACGGCCTTCACATTATCCACCTGGTTCGAGACCGCGACCGCGGCCTCTGGGAAGTTCATCGGTCTGGAAAACAACCAAAAAGGAACAGGGTCGGGCTCTCAAGACTGGACACTCTACATAGGTAATAATGGATATGTGGTAGGCGGGATATACGGCGGTGGCGCTGTAAGAAATGTGAATACAAGCCCCACAACATATAATGATGATTACCCGCATTATGCGGTTTTAACTTATTCTTCTTCACCAACGCAAAACCTCAGTTTGTATGTTGACGGGAACTACATCGGGAGTAAAACTGGTTACGCCCCCCAGACCCTGACCGGCTACCTCAGGATGGGGTCATATCGTTTTTCTGGCCTCTGGCCCTATTCAGCAGCTGGATATTACAGCGGGTTACTTGACGAGGTGCGTTATTCGAGCGTCGGGCGCTCCTCCGACTGGATCCTGACCGAGTACAACAACCAGAACGACCCGGGCACCTTCTTGTCACTCAGTACAGAACAGACCCAGACCACCATGAGCTAGGCGTTTCCCTTTGTATCAAAGCGGGAGAAATGGAGAACCCCTCCCTTATCGTTCAAGAGTGAGAACAGGGTAAAAACAAGCGTGATCCGAACCCCGTACTTTACGTGAAAATGAGGGAAGAAAGGGAGCCGTTGTGTGGAGGGTTATCCCTTCTTCTTCCCCTTCCCTTTATCTCTCTTCCCTTTCCCTCCCTTCTTCTCCTCCTTCTTCCCCATGGAGGAGATGTCCACCAGGTAACTGGCCTCCTTCCCGAGCCCCACCACCATATCGTTGCTCTCGGCGAGCTTCTTTAAGTTCAGCTCGTAGCTCCCAGGCGAGAGGATGCGGATGGACTCGACCTGGCCCTGGAGGTCCGACGCCTTTTTCGGGGCGTCCACCACCTCGAGGACCTCCTCCTTCGTCTCCCTTGCGATCTCGGTGATGGTCTTCTCTTCGAGCACGTCGCGGTGCCGGTGCTCCTCCCTGATGTAGAGGAACTTCTTGCTGCCGCAGCTCGGGCAGCCCTTCAGGATCTCGGTGGACCCGTCTTTAAACTCCCTCCCGCACTTCGTGCACTTGTGGGGCATCGGCCTTACCGCGAGGAGACCCAGGCTGAGATGAGGTCCTTCTCCCTCTTGATCATCTTGATCTGGTTCGCCGGTCCGATGACCGTGAGCCGGGACTCGGGGCGCTTCCCCACGATCCGGGAGAAGATCCCGGAGAGCCCTTCCGGTCCTTCCCGCGCCGGGTAGGTCTCCATCTCGATGCCCGTGAACCCGTCCGGCATGATCTCCATCATCGTGATCTCGATGAGCTTGGAGGCCTCTTCGGGAGGGAGGCCCTTCTCGAGGACCACGATGTTCCCCTTCTTCACATCATCGAGGATGAGCCGGATCTTCTCCATGGGGGTGAGGCGGAGGAGCCTTTCCTCGGAGATGAGGTCGATCTGAATTCCCTGCACCATGTCCCTCACCCGAACTTCTCGGTCATGATCTCGTAGAGCTGTTCAACATTCGACCCGTCCAGGCTCGAGATGGGGACCACCGGGTGCTGGGGGAAGGCACTCCGTAGCCGGTTAGGGGCCGCCTCAGGTAGGTCGATCTTGTTCGCGACGATGATGACCGGGAGCTTCCTCGACTCGATGATCCCGACCATCATGATGTTCACCTGCATGAAGGGATCGAGGGTCGCGTCGAGCATGTAGATGACCCCGTCGATATCCTCCCGGAGCCAGTGCATCGCCTCGGCAACGCCCTCGGTCGCCTCCCGGGCCCTCGTCACCGCCTCCTCCTTGGAGAGGCCGAAGTTCATGAACTCCCTATAGTCGATCTTCGTGGTCACGCCGGGCGTATCGACGATATCGATATCCACCGAGTCCCCGTTCACCCCCGTGATGGTGATGTTCTCCTTCCGGAGCGCCCGCCGCGTCTCGTGGGGGATCTCGGAGACCGCCCCCATGGCATCCCCCGTCCAGTCCCTCACGATCCGGTTTGCTAGGGTGGTCTTCCCTGCATTGGGGGGGCCGTAGATCCCGATCCTCGCCCTCCGCTTCTTGAAGAAGATCCGTAAAAAGTGCGAGAACTTCTTCCTGGTTCTGACAAAGATACTCATGCTATTCCCCCTGATTCTCCCGTGATGGGGATTCTTTATGCTAAATTTCTCCTTTCCAGCATATATAATCCTACGTGCGCTCCCTCCTTTTTTTCCACCCGGCTGCTCCGTATTGCCCCGGTTTTTCTACGGAGAGAAGAATTCTTTTATACTGCCTTCACCTAGTAAGAGTGAAACTCCACAAAACCAACGAACCACAATTCAATTTCTAGGGTAGTATCTATGTCCCAGAAAAGGCCAACCATCCAGTTCGAGACTCGCGTCCCCCTCCGTGAGGTGATGCGATACCCCCCCACCACCATCGACTCAGATAGAACGGTGGCAAACGCGTCCCTTGCCATGTGCCGCGACAAGGTGGGGAGCTGTATCGTCCTCGAGAACAACTTCCCCATCGGGATCATCACCGAAGAGGATATCAACTGCAAGGTTGTGGCCAGGGACAGGAAGCCCTCGGATGTCTATGTCAAGGATGCCATGTCCTCCCCCCTCATCACCATCAGCGCCGGGAAGTCGGTCGGGGATGCAGCGAAGATGATGGTTGCGCACAAGGTTCGCCGGCTCCCCGTTGTCGAGGGGCAGAAGGTCGTGGGGATCGTCACCGTACGGGATATCCTCTCTGTGGCGAGCGCAATGGAGGAGATCCTCGCAGAGCTCATCGATGTGAACCGGGAGGAAGTCCTCGAGATGGGGGTCTGCGACCGGTGCGGCACCATGTCCGACGAACTCCGCCGGAGCGACAACATGATGCTCTGCCCTGGCTGCAGGACTGAGGATCTCCTCGTATGAAAACCGCCGAGAGCGTCATGGTGAAGGTGCCGGTCCTCTCCCTCACCGACCACATCACCCGGGCACGCCAGATCCTCCGCGACGACGTCTACCGCGAGGTCTATGTCCAGGACGAGAAGAAGCACCTCGCCGGCTACGTGGACATCACCGATGCCCTCCGGATCACCGACACCCGCTCCAACGTGACGGTGGAGGGGTTTCTCAAGGACGCGGTCAGCGTCTCACCCGGTGATACCCTGGAGAAGGTTGCGGTCGTTATCCGGGACTCCGCGACCGACAGTGCGGCGGTTGTAAACGGGCAGCGCACCATCCTGGGCGCAGTCCTCCTCTCCGAGATATTCCCCATCCTCATCACCCGCCACGAGCTCAAGGGGTGTGTAGGGGACTGGATGAGCCGCGACGTGGTGACCGCTGTCGCCCATGAGCCCATCCAGAAGGTGTACACCCTCATCACGGAGAGCGGTTTCACCGCTTTTCCCGTTGTCTCGAAGAAGCGGCTCGTGGGGATCGTCTCCCGCCATGACCTCCTCGCGGCCGGGAGGATGAGGAAGGCCCTCGACAATACGGCCCACGTGGAGGTGGAGTCGGTGATGACGAAGGAGGTCATCATCGTCACCCCGGAAACAACCACAGCGGATGCTGCGAATCTCCTCGTCAAGCACGACATCAGCAGGATGCCCGTCGTCGATGACGGCAGGATAGTGGGGATCATCGACCGGCACGATGTGCTGAAGGGTCTTGTTTTTAAACCGTGACCACATAAGAGGTGAGGGATCATGAACCGGAATAACAGGATCAATAAACAGGGGGATCGGCTGCTGAAGATGCCGGGCAAGTTCGACCGGGGGCCTGTCAACTTCGAGTCCCGGATCGCCGCCCGCGAGGGGGAGATCATGGCAATCGCGAGCAAAGAAGTGGTCTCGGTCCCCCCCACCATCACCATCATCGGTGCAATCGAGAAGATGACCGTCTGCGGCTTCCGGAGGCTCCCTGTCACCGATGCCGGCACCCACCGGCTGCGGGGGATCGTGACCGCAGGGGACATCATCGACATGATGGGCGGCGGGAACAAGTTCAACCTTGTCAGGAAGAAGCATGCAGGGAACCTGCTCGCGGCCATCAACGAGAGCGTCCGCGAGATCATGACCGAGAAGGTGCTCACGATCGGGAACGATGCGAAGATTGCAGACGCCGCCTCTCTCATCGTCGAGAAGAGGATGGGGGGGCTGCCCATCGTGGATAACGAGGGGGTTCTCGTCGGGATCGTCACCGAATGGGACGTGATGAAGGTGCTCTCGTCTGAAAAAAGCCAGGGCCTCGTGGAGGAGATCATGTCCACCTCCCTCAAGGTGACCGGGCCCGAGACCCCTATCGGCGAGGCCACGAAAGAGATGATCACCCACCACTTCAGGAGGCTCCCGGTGGTGAAGGACGATGTCCTCTACGGGATCATCACGGCCACCGATATCATGAAATACCTCGGGACAGGCCAGGTCTTCCAGCGCATGGTTACCGGTAACGTGGCCGAGGTGATGGCGCTCCCGGTCCGGACCCTGGTCTCGGGGAACCTCCACACCATCGACCCGAAGAAGAACATCAACGAGGCGGCCCGGGAGATGCTCGCCCGGAATGTCGGGGCACTGCCGGTGATCGAGGACGCGAAGCTCGTGGGGCTCGTCACCGAGTTCGACCTCGTGAAAGCCTTTGCCCGGAGGTAAGGGATGATCGCATCTGACATCATGTCATCGCCCGTCTACGTGGTGGGCCTCCAGGAGAATGTAGCCCATGCCCGCCACCTCATGCTCTCCCACAAGATCTCACGCCTTCCCATCCTTGACGGGGAGAAACTCGTGGGCATAATCACCAAGAAGGACATCGCCTACCGGCTCAGGCAGTCGGATCCCATCTGGAGGCGCCGGCCCATCGACAGGATCCCGGTCCATGTCCTCATGGTCCCTGACCCGGTCTCGGTCACCCCGGGCACGAGCGTGCAGGACATCGCGGCCCTCATGATGGCCCGGGACTTCTCAGGGCTCCCTGTCCTCGACGGGAGGAAGCTCGTGGGCATGGTCACGAAGACCGATCTCCTTCGCTCGGCCTCGGTGAACAGCCTCACCCTCAAAGCCGGCGACCTCATGGGAGAGGCCACTACCGTGAACCGCTACCACTCCCTCGACCATGTGATCAACCTCATGAGCGAGCGGAATGAACCCCTCGTGGTGGTGAACACCGACGGCACCCTTGCCGGGATCATCACCGAGAGCAACCTCGCATTCTACAGCTATTCTACCGATTCCAGCAAAGGACTCCCGGAGAAGGACGTGAAGATGCTGCGGAAGGGGGAGTCCGGCGGGAGGAAACGGCTCAGGTACGTCATGGAGGTCCATGCGGTTGCCGAGGACATCATGACCCGCCCGGTCATCACCATCGGGAAGGAGGACCCGGTCACCGTTGCGGTCGCACTGATGCAGGAGAACGGGATCAATTCGGTGGTAGTGATGGACGGGACAAACCTCGCAGGAATCGTGAACAGGGACAACATCATCCGGGAGGTGGCAAAATGAACGTACGAGCCGTGATGGCAAAGCCTGCATCGATCGCGAAGTCTGCATTCATCACCGAGGCCCTCGAGAAGATGCTCGCCGGGGGAGTGGATCCCCTCATCGTCACGAATAACGGTGAGGTCATCGGGACCATCTCGAGGAGGTCCATCGCCGAGATCATGGGGGCCAAGAAGAATGCCCAGATCTCCCCTACCAAGATTCATGTCGCCAACCATGTGAAGGATAACTTCACGAGCGTGTACCCCGACCAGTCGATCGAGATCCTGGTACCCCTCCTCCAGGCCTCCAAGGTCGTCGTGGTGCTCGATGCAAACCACCGCCTCATCGGGCAGGTCGGGTACGGGGACCTCCTCCGGGTGATGAAGCCCGCGGTGCCCATCGAGCGGCTCATGGAGAAGGCCTACACCATCCAGGCGGACGAGCGGGTCGTCCACCTGAGGAGGAGGATGCTCGACGACAGCATCACCCGGTTCGTCGTCACGGCGAACGGGTCCATCGTGGGGATCGTCACCGAGACGGACGTAGCCACCTCCCTCCGCAGCTTCCGGGAGATGGTGGAGACGAAGCACCAGGATGCACGGATCAGGAACCTCATCGTGAGCGACATCATGTCCGCCCCCGTGATCGCGGCCGAGAAGACCGTTCCCGTAACCGATGCCGTGGACCTGATGCTCGGGAAGGGCATCTCGGCCCTCCCCATCACCGAGTCGGGCCAGCTCGCCGGCCTGCTCACCCTGGAGTCCCTGGTGAGGGCGCTGTAAACTGTCATGGTGGACATTCCTGCTTGTAACTATGAACTCCATCCCATTTTCTTTAATTGCCTTATTCCTGCTCGGTGCCGGCATTATGATGTTTACTGGTTGCACGAGTACCCCGGCGACTATCACCGATGTAATTACCAACTATCAATCTCGCATCAGTTCTATTGACGATTACTCGATGTCGGTGAGGCAAACGGCTTCTTGGGGGGAAAAGGATATCGATATTCTCTATAAACAACCTTACCAATACCTGTTAAAACACCGTTCTGAACAGACCGGTCGGACATGGACCCAAGCCATTCATAGTCTCACATATACAGATTACGACCCAGAAGCACGGACCGTCGACCTCCTCGTGATATCCGACCCAGAGAGATGTTTTCCCCCGATTCAGGACCTTAATCGGCTTGCCCTTCCGGTACTGTTTTCTGGAAATTATAATCTGTCCGATCTGGAATCGGGAATGATAAATGGTCGTATGGCGTACAGGATTGATGCTGTATATACCGGATATGGAGATCGTCTCGGCGTAGGTAGAGGTGGTACCATCAGGCTTTGGATCGACAAAGAGTTCTGGTTAGTGACGAGGATCCAGGCCTTTAACGCCTCGGGAAATTGGATAACGACCTTTGAGGTGAAAAATCTCACGGTCAACACAGGAATTCCCGATACCGCCTTCATCGTTACTTACCCGGCGGGTACGAAAAAAGTGCATCCATACCCTTTTTGCCCGTTTTCTACTGGGGCATCAACCATTGACCCAAACATGCCGATCATTGATCAAGGACTTACCGAAGTGGTCTACGGGTCCCCACGATGAAATCGCAACCTTCATAAATATAAATATACATTATTAATCATGTAAAATAGGGATCCCCGATCCCTCGTCTCTGGTGATCTCATGAAAGTCTTCGGAATGGAAGCGGAGAGAGGGAGGTGGATGCTCGTCCTCCTGGGGATGGTCATCAACCTCTGCCTCGGGAGTATCTACTCCTGGTCCGTCTTTGTGACACCCCTCACGAATTACTTTGTCAAGGACCTCGGCCAGAACGTGACCGCGAACGACGTGCTCCTGCCGTTCTCGGTCTTCCTCGCGTTCTTCGCGATCGCGATGCCCCTGACGGGACGATTCATCGAGTCCCACGGGCCGAGGAAGGTCACCATCGCCGGCGGGATCCTCACCGGCCTCGGCTGGCTCCTCGCGTCCACCGTCACCTCGGTGCCGATGCTCTACCTCGTGTACGGGGTCGTCGGCGGGGTCGGGGTCGGGGTCGCGTACGGCGTCCCCGTCGCCGTCGCCGCCCGCTGGTTCCCTGACCGGAGGGGGCTCGCCGTCGGCCTCGCCCTCCTCGGCTTCGGGTTCTCGGCCTTCTTCACGGCGAATGTCGCGGGCTTCCTCATCGGGGCGTATGGCGTGATGACGACTTTCCGGATCTTCGGGATCACGTTCCTCGTCCTGATCAGCCTCCTCGCCCTGCCGCTCACCTTCCCGCCCAAGGACTGGAAGCCTGCCGGATGGAGTCCCCCTGCCCCGAAACCCGGCGAGGCCGTCTGCGAGATGAACCGGGGCCAGATGGTCAGGACGACCGCCTTCTACGGTCTCTGGGTCTGCTACTTCATCGGATGCCTCGCCGGCCTCATGGCCATCGGGATCGCAAAACCGGTGGGAACCGAGGTGGTGCATATCGACTCGGCCCTCGCGACGATGCTTGTCGGGTTCTTTGCCATCTTCAACGGCGGGGGACGGCCGGTCTTCGGGAGCCTCACCGACCGGCTGAACCCAAGGAACACCGCGCTCATCTCCTTCGTGCTGATCGCCCTCGGATCGCTCCTCATGTGGCAGGCGCCAATGGTTCCCGTCTACATCATCGCCTTCGCCATCCTCTGGGGATGCCTCGGGGGCTGGCTTGCCATCGCGCCGACGGCAACGGCCACCTACTTCGGCACCTGCGACTACCCGCGGTGCTACGGCGTGGTCTTCCTTGCCTACGGTGCAGGAGCGATCGCCGGGCCCCAGCTCGCGGGCTTCATCCGGACGTCCACCGGATCCTACATCGGGGTCTTCCCCTACGTCGCGGTCCTTGCCGCGATCGGCTTCCTCGTCGCGCTCGCCCTCGTGAAGCCCCCGAAGGTGACGGGGAAGCAGGCCCAATAAGGATCTCCCCGCGAACGACTGGGTGCATGGGCCCGGGAACCCCCCTCCCGTGCCCGGATCTCCCCCATTCTTTTTATCCTTGCGCGGCAACGATGAGAGAGGACGTATGAAGCCCACGCAGCCTGTCATCCCAACCGAGAACGTGGGGGACCTCCTCGCCGGGATGGCGAGGACCGGGTTCCAGGGGCGGAGGCTCGGGGAGTCGGTGGAGGTCTGGGCCGGCATGATCCGGGACCCGGACTGCACCATCTTCCTTGGGCTCTCGGGGGCTATGATACCGGCAGGCATGCAGAAGGTCCTCATCGAGCTCGCGAACCGGAGTTACTTCGACGTGCTTGTCTCCACGGGTGCGAACATCTTCCACGATACCTGCGAGCACCTCGGGGTCCGCCATTACCAGGGGCATCACCATGCAGACGATGCCGAGCTCTTCTCCCGGGGGATCGACCGGATCCATGATATCTATGCCTACGAGAAGGAGTTCCGGGCGGTGGACCGTCGGATCGCCGATTTCGCGAGGGAGATCTCACCGTTCAAGGGGTCCTCCCGGGAGTTCATCGAGCGCCTCGGCCGGCACCTCCGGAAGGAGGCTCCGCAGGCAAGGTCTCTCGTCACCACCTGCGTGGAGAAGGGGATCCCCGTCTTCATCCCCGCCCTCGCCGACTCCTCCATCGGGATCGGCCTCGTGATGGCCCGGAGGGAGGGTGCCGCTATCGAGGTTGACCAGATCGCGGACATAGAGGAGATCACCCGGATGGTGGAGGGGTCGAAGAGGACGGGGGTCGTGTATATCGGGGGCGGTGTCCCCAAGAACTTCATCCAGCAGACCCAGGTCGTCGCCTCCATCCATGAAAAGGACCTGGGCGGCCATGACTATGCCATCCAGTACACGACCGATGCACCCCACTGGGGAGGCCTCTCGGGGTGCACCTTCGAGGAGGCGGTCTCCTGGGGCAAGGAGTCCCCCACCTCCCCGAAGGTCCAGGTCTTCTGCGACGCGACCATCGCCCTCCCCCTCGTCACCTCGGCCCTTGTCGCAAGGGGGGAGAAACGGGTGAGGAGAATATAGGATTCGGACATTCCGGACTATCACTCCTTCGGAGGGGGGTTAACTGATACGTGGACGCTCCTGGGGGATTCGCTCCGCTCACCCCCGCCGCTGCGGCGTCCCCCGCGTGAGGATGGGTCTGTCCCGGAGCCTCCCCCACCAGAATACGGATAACCGCCGATCGACTGTTCCCCGAAACGGGGGGGGTTGCCCGTGCGGCGGGGGGGGCAGGTGAGCCCCCCAAGAGCACACCACTAAAACGAGTCGTGACGGTACCAAGAACCACCAGCTCGGAAGAATCGATCCTCAGTCGTGCCCCGTGACCACCACAACCCTTATGAGACCCCGTCGCCAATTACATACGCCGTTCGTGGAGCGGTGCATGGATTGCATCGCGAGTATCGAAAGATGCGAGATTCTCTGTTGAGGTAGCCAAGCCAGGTATGGCGCAGGTTTGCTAAACCTGTGTCCCT
>CAZKEV010000045.1:0-16147 GCA_964551875.1 uncultured Methanomicrobiales archaeon
GAAGGCCGATCGTCCTCACCCGGTTCCCCGACGGTGCAGGAGCCCCGGGTTTCTACGAGAAGGACGCCCCGATGGGGACCCCCGACTGGGTGGAGACCTACCCGCACCCCTCGGAGACAGCAGACAGGATGATCCACTACATCATCTGCAATAACCTGGATACCCTCCTCTGGCTCGCGAACCTTGACACCCTCGAGATCCACGTGATGTTCTCCACGACCCGGTCCTACACCACCCCGGACCTCCTCTTCATCGACCTGGACCCGGAGCCCCCGGCAACGACCGCCGATGCAGCCACCACAGCCCTGCTCGTGCGCGACCGTCTTGCATCCCAGGGGGTCCGCATCTCGGTGAAGACCTCCGGGAAGCGGGGCCTCCATCTCGTCACCCCTCTCGTCCACGGCCTCACCTTCCAGGAGGTGAGAGGCTTCATCCACGATATGGCCCGGGACCTTGCCCGGGAGCATGCCCTTGTCGCCTCGGAGGCCCCGGGCCCTTCGAACCCCGGGAAGGTCTTTGTCGATTATGCGATGAACGGGGCCGGGAAGACCATGGTGGCCCCCTACAGCATGAGGGCCACCCCGCGGGCCACGGTCTCCACCCCCCTTTCATGGGAGGAGGTGGGAAAAGGGATAAACCCCGGGGACTTCCATATCCAGAGTGTCCCCGCACGCGAGGAGGACCCCTGGAGGGACCTCCTCATGCATCCCCAGAGGCTTCCCGCGGGGGGAGGAGAAGGATGAGCGAAGAGAAGAAGAGTCCCCGCCGCCCCATCTGGAGCGGCGCCATCAGCATCGGCCTCGTAAATGTCCCGGTGAAGGTCTATCCCATGACCCGCGATACGTCAGTATCCTTCCGCCTCCTCCACCGGAAGGACGGGCAGCCCCTCCGCTACGAGCGGGTCTGCACGCGTGACGGGAAGGTGGTCCCCTGGGAGGAGACCGTGAAGGGCTTCGAGGTCCGCAGGAACGAGTTCATCATCCTCGAGAAGGAGGAGCTCCGCGCAGCCCTCCCCGAGTCGGATCGCAGGATCCGGATCGATACGTTCGTCCACTATCTCTCGCTCGACCCCGTGTTCTTCGAGAATTCCTTTGCCCTTGTACCCGATGGGACCCCCGATGCCTACAGCCTCCTCTACGCCGTCTGCCAGGAACTGGGGGAGGCCGGGGTCGGGCGCTTCACCCTCCGGACCAAGGAATACCCGGCGGTGGTCCACGCATACCATGGGGCGCTCATTCTCACCACCCTCCGTTATGCGAGCGAGGTCATGGATCCTTCGGCCTTCGAGGAACTGAAGGCCCTGTCGGCTCCCGGGGCAAAAGAGCTCGACCTGGCAAAAAGGATCATCACGGAACTCTCCGGCGATTTCGAGATCTCCGCGTACCAGGATACCTACCGGGAGCGGGTCCTCGCGCTCATCGAGAAGAAGCGGGCCGGCGAGACCATCCGCGTGGAGAAGCCCAAGGCGGCGGAGGTGAAGGAGCTGATGGTCGCTCTTGAGGAGACCGTGGCAAAGCTCGGGAAGCAATGAACCGGCCGCTCTACCGCCCCATGCTCGCCCGGACGGCCCGGGCGCCCTTCTCATCCGGAGACTGGGTCTATGAGGTGAAGTGGGACGGGATCCGCGCCATCGCCTATGCCGATGAGACCTTATCCCTCCTCTCCCGGACCGGCCGGGAGATGGCCGGCCAGTTCCCGGAGCTCGGTGAGATCCTGGATCTCGCCCCCGGGTGCGTGCTGGACGGGGAGATAGTCCTTCTCAAGGACGGTCGGAACGATATCCAGGCCCTCATGGCCCGGGTGCAGGAGACCGACCCGGGCAGGATCAGGGAAGATTCGCTGGCCCTCCCGGTCACCTACGTGGCCTTCGATATCCTGGAGAGGGAGGGAAGCCCCCTCATCCACCTCCCACTGGAGGAACGGTGGAGGATCCTGGAAGCCTCTGTGAAGGAGGGGAGTTTCCTTGTCCGTTCCCTTGCGGTGCAGGGGGTGGGGGAGTGCTATTTTGCCGAGGCGGTGAAGCGTGGCTTCGAGGGGATCATGGCCAAGCACCTGGGGAGCCCTTACGAGCCCGGGGTGAGGAGCGGTTCCTGGCTGAAGGTGAAGGCGGTGCGGACCTGCGACTGCGTGGTCTTCGGCTTCACGAGGGGCGAGGGGGCACGGGCAGGGGCCTTCGGCGCCCTGGTCCTCGGGCTCTGCGACCAGGGAAAGGGAGTGTACATCGGCCGGTTGGGGACAGGGTTCAATCAGGCTGACCTCGAGGGGATGACCGCTACGCTAACAGGTCTGAAGGCAGATGAACCGACCCTCACAGGCGCCGATAAGGGGGAGATCACCTGGGTTCGCCCGCGCATGGTTGTCGAGGTCGCCTACCAGTCGGTAACCAGGGACGGCCGCCTCCGTATGCCCCGGCTCATCAGGATCCGGACCGACAAGAAGCCGGAGGACTGTACCCCGGATCAACTCGGGGCAGAAGAAAACCTTCTTCCCTACCAGGCCAGGAGAGACTTCACGATGACGCCCGAACCGAGAGGAAAGAAGGCGGTGGAATCCCGGGGGAACTCCTTTGTCGTCCACGAGCACCGCGCCCGGCACCTCCACTATGATCTCCGCATGGAACGGGGCGGGGTGCTGAAGTCCTGGGCCGTGCCAAAGGGGATCCCCGAGGCGCAGGGGGAGAAGCACCTTGCCGTGGAGACCGAGGACCACCCCCTGGAGTACCTCACCTTCGAAGGGACCATCCCCGAAGGCGAGTACGGGGCAGGAACCGAGGCGATCTGGGATACGGGGACCTACGACACCCTTACCTGGGGCGAGGGGAAGATCGAGATCGTTCTCCACGGGAGCCGGCTTTCAGGCAGGTATGTCCTGGTCCGTTTCCGGCGTGCCGGAGAGAAGGACTGGCTCATCTTCAAAACCTGATGGTTTTTCGATACCGCCTCCGTGAGGGGCCCTCTTCAAAAAATAAGCCTCTTTTTCTCGATTGCCATCTTCAAAACATGAACCCATGTTTTTCGATATCCCCTGTATGAGGGGATATCTTCAGGACCGGGAACTCGATGGCAAAGGGAGGGTAAGCCGGGAGGAAGTTTCATATAGTGCCAGCCAATATCATCCCTTCCCGGGAGGTGTTCCCATGGCCTGCTCTGCAGGCGGACCCATGGAGTTAATCATCCTCGATGGAGACGAAGAGAACTACAAGTGCAATGATTGCGGGAAGAAGTTCAAAGGCCTCGATAAAAAGGCCTGCTGCCCTGAGTGCCAGTCAGAGAACGTGAGCCCGCTCTAGTGCAGTACCAAATCCCCCCTTTTTCTCACTCTCCCGAGACCCGTTTTCCTATAAACGGTCTCATTTCAGGCAGCCCTTCCATCATGATTCCGCGGTTTGGGACCGCTCACCCGTCAACCGGCGAGTATCCCCGTGAGGTTCCGGGGACCCCTGAGGTGAGCCCCCGGGGGAGGGCCCCCGGCCATTTATCCGCGACGGCGGATATTGTACTATGAATCCGGAAGGTCCATCGCCAAATCCCCGGCGAGATCGAAAAGCAATCTTTATTTCCATAGGCTCTCCATCAGCGTCCATGGACCCAAAGATGAGAAAGCGGGCCTGCCGCACTTTTTATCCCGTCATCGTTGTGTTGCTCCTCTTTCTGATGGCCGGACAGGCATCAGCAGGGGAATCCGTCACCACCCTCAGGGACAGGACCATGACGGTCACTGGAACCTGGGAGAAGAATAACGCCGCTCGAATCCCCTTTATTATCGATGATTTCCAGGGGTTCAGGTACCTCAACCTCTCCTACCAGATGCTGAACCCCACGGCCGCAACTCCCAGTGCATGCGGCCTGGTCTTCAAGCTGACCACTGACGAGTATTTTGCGCGATGGAAGAACGGATCCGGTCTGGTGTTTGTACCTGTCGGTGAAGATCTGAAGGTCTTCAATACCGGGTTCATCGCCTTCGACCCGAGGAAGAATCCTGAGCCTTCCTGGCAGATGGGCAGGTACTGGCTGCTCGTGAACATGAACCCGGCGAACTGCGTGAACGAGGCCCACATCCAGCTTGACTTGGTCCGAGACGCAGGGGAGATGTCTGAGACCGTGACGGGCACTCTTCAGGGGACGACCCCCGTTATGTCTCCCCAGGGAACGACACCAGCCCCGACTATGACCCTGAACGAGTTGGCACCGCCGCCAGGGACCACGCAGGCAGCCGGCGGACCCGGTACCCCAGTAGCGACCCCCACAAAAGCTCCCCTGCCAGGATATATCCCAGCTCTCGCGGCGATGCTTGCCATCTGCATCCTCGGAGGGGGACTGAACAGGCGGTGAACCGCCAAATCCCATCCCTGCGGTGAGAGAACCGGCGGATCTGACGGTGGTGCACCGCAGGGGAACATTTTTTCTTTCCCGGAGGTACATTAAGGGAAGATACCTTCTCCCGCCGGGCATCGAAGGAACGGGATGGGCCAGGAGATCTCATGTTCATCGGTATCGACCATGGAACGACGGCCATCCGCTTCTCTTCGGGGGATAAGGAGTTCAAGATCAGCCGGAGGGATGCACGTGACTTCACCGTCCGGGACCTGGAGCGGCTCGGCCCCATCAGCGGTATCGAGGGAATTGCCGTCTGCTACTCCATGGGGGATAACTTCAGCGAGATCACACCCATCGGCCTTCTCTCGAACCGCGGGGTGGTCAGCCAGGAGGGTGCGGGTGAGCATATCGGAGGGGGGACGCGGATCTTCGATGCGATATCCGAGAGCGGCCTCCCGGCTGTCGCCATCCCCGGCCTTCACCGTGGTTCCCCAACTGATCCCAGGTTCAAGGCGTACTCCCACCAGGCGAGCCCGGAGAAGATCGGGATCGCGTACGAGGTCCACCAGTCGCTCGGGAATGACTTCGTGGTCTCAGACGTCTCCTCCAACACGGTGAGCATCCTTGTGTCGGGAGGACGGATTATGGGAGCCATCGATGCCTGCATCTTCGCCCCCGGGACGACCCACGGGGCTATCGACGTGGACGCCATCCGGAGGATCGATGAGGGCGAGATGACGGCGAACAGGGCTTTCATGCAGGCCGGTGTCAATTCTACCCTGCCCGAGAGTGAGCGGATACGCGCCCTTGCCCTCTTCTCGGCGATGGAGTGTGCGGCCCTCAGGGTCCTGAACCCTGGGGCGCGGATCGCCCTCGCGGGTACATGCGCCCCCGCTATTGCCCCGGAGGTGGAAGCTCTTCTCGGGGAGAAGCCGGCAGTCTTTGACGAATGGTGCGCTGCACGGGGGCTTGCCCGGGTTGCGAGGGATGTCTTCGGTGGGAAGAAGGAGATCTTGGGGATCCGCGTGCGGATGTAATGGAAAGGAACCCCCCGTTCTTCAAACTCCCAGCCTCACCTGGATTGCTTTCCACATCGCGCCCTCGATCTCCTTCACCTTTCCGATCTCTCTCCCATTGCTGTAGTAGAAAAGGAGAAGGTGGAAGAGATCCGCGGTCAGGTCATGGACGCCAGCTGCGTAGCGGACCTCGACGGTATCTTCTCCGATGACCCCCTTCGCCGAGATGAAATACGGCTTCTCGAAGGAGAGGAATGGCTTCCCATGAAGGGTCATGATCTTCACCTCGCCGAAGTTGCGCAGGTACTCAGCGAAGTCCGGGGTGACGGGCTCGTCGAGGACAAACTCCTTCATCAGGGACCCGTCCACGCAGAGCTTCCTCTGGAGGGATCTCTCAACCCGCACCCCTCGCCACCTCCGCGAGGGCATCCGCGACCCGTTCGCATTCTTCGGGGGTATTCATGCAGGAGAGGGAGAGCCGGACGGACCCCTTGCCTCCGTTGATCCTCTGGTGGACCAGGGGGGCACAGTGGAGGCCGGTCCTGCAGACGATTCCGTATATCCTCGCCAGGATGAATCCGACCTGGTCCGGCTCCATCCCATGCACATTGAGAGAGATGATCGGGAGGTCCGGATCCTCGTTGTCAATGACGATAGAGCCTGCCGATCTCAGCTTTGATGTGAGGGTCCGCGTCATCTCCATAGTCTCCCGCTCCACGTTCCGGATGCCCCGCTCCTCCAGGAACCGGATCCCGGCGTAGAGTGAGGCAATGCCCGGATAATTGTGGGTTCCCGCCTCGAAACGGGAGGGCATCTCCTCCTCCTGGTAAGGATACCCCGAATTTGCACCGGTTCCTCCCTGCCGAACCGGATCCACCCGGGACGGATCCCGGATGAAGAACCCCCCGATGCCGGGAATGCCGAAGAGCGCCTTGTGGCCGGTGAAGGCGAAGACGTCGAGGGGCATCGAGCCAAAGTCGATCGGGATCTGCCCCGCGGTCTGGGCCCCATCAACGATGAAGAAGATCCCATTTGCCCGGAGATATTCACCGATCCGCGGGATATCCTGCACCGTCCCCAGAACATTCGACCCGTGGGTCATCACCGCGAGCCGGGTGTCGTCCCTGATCGCGTCCTTCACGGCATCAAGGCTGATGTAACCCTTCTCGTCAAAGGGGATGATGGAGAGGGAGATCCTCCCCTCCCGCTCCAGGGTACGGAGGGGCCTAAGCACCGAGTTGTGCTCGAGTTCGGAGGTGATAACATGGCATGGTCCGCCGAGACGGTGGAGAAATCCCTGAATGGCCATGTTCAGGGAGTCGGTGGCGTTCTGGGTGAAGACGAAGTGATCCGCCGGATCGGCGTTGAAGAAGTTCGCAAGGAGCTCCCTGGTCTCTCTGGGATAATCCTTCTGCCCGGTGAGGGTGCTCCTCCCTTCCTCGACAAAGGGCATGGAAAGCGAACGGGCAACCTCCTCTATGACACCCGGGGGCTTTGGCCAGGTTGTGGCTGCGTTGTTCATATAGATGATATTCCGGGCCTTCTCCTCCATACCGGCTCCTGCTGGGGAGTGGTCTATCCTAAGAAGAGAAGAGGGTTTCGATGAGGCAGGGACCGGGTCCAGGTACTTTCATCTCTGACCGGAAGAATCTTCAATCGCAAAGAAAAACACCTGACCATGGCGTTCCGGCTTCTTGTGCTCCTTCTCCTTTTGCTCGCCGCGGCAGGATGCATCGAGGCAGCGGAGCGTCCCGTGCTGGATTTTTCCACCGGCGCATGCACGCGGGAGATGGATCCCTATACCCCGCCGGAGGCAGGAATTCTCAAGACAACCTGGGAGGACGAGAGCACGCTCCGGGTGGATGCCTTCCTGAAGACCTACTGCGGGGGTGCCGAGATCATGGGGGATTTTCGCATTGAGGGCGACTCCCTCACCCTCCTGTACATCATCACCACTCCAGGCCCGGTCACCTCCTGCCTCTGCACCCGCGGGGTGCGCTACCGGATCACGGGATTCCCGATGGGGGAGTACCGGATCGCGATGGAGAAACGATAATTCAGGTGATATTTTATACCCGCCCCATCTTTTCGCCCACCTGGCAGATGATTGAAATTCCGGAATCCAGGCCGGGCTGGAATCTGTAGATTTAATATGTTTAATCATGTAAAATAATCCGGGATCTTCTTATGAAGGAGTTGCGCATCCACGGAAGGGGCGGCCAGGGCTCGGTCACGGCGGCCGAACTGATTGCTACCGCGGCGTTCGAGGGCGGTGTCTTTGCCCAGGCCTTCCCCATGTTCGGGGTCGAGCGGCGGGGGGCGCCGGTCCAGGCCTTTGTCCGGTTCGCGGATAAAAAGATCCGGCTCAGGAGCCAGATCTACGAGCCCGACTACATCATCGTCCAGGACAGCACCCTCATCGCGGACGTGAACGTCTTCGCGGGGATGAAGAAGGGCGGGATCGCCATCGTGAACACCGGGAAAGCGGGTGGCTGGGCTGTCCCCGAGGGCGTCCGGGTCATCACCGTGGATGCCACGGGCATCGCCCTCGAGACCCTCGGCGTCCCTATCACGAACACGAGCCTCATGGGGGCCTTTGCCGCGGCGAGCGGCGAGATCACGATGGAGGCCATGGAGAACGCCATCCGCCACCGGTTCTCCGAGGAACTTGCCCGGAAGAACATCGAGGCTGCACGGCGGGCGTATAGCCTGATCAAGGGGGCGGCCTGATGGCACTCTCCGTCGGCTGCACGGCAAGGCCCGGGAAGTCCCGGGGGAACAGGACCGGGGCATGGCGGGTCTTCAAGCCGGTCTTCCGGCACGACAAGTGCACGAAGTGCGGCATCTGCTCCATGGTCTGCCCCGAGGGGTGCATCCTCGAGCTGGAGGACGAGTCCTTCTCCCCGGACTATGACTACTGCAAGGGCTGCGGCCTCTGCGCCGAGGAGTGCCCTGCAGAGGACATCGAGATGGAAAAGGAGGAGAAGTGACATGATGCGCTTCATCGAGGGGTCGTTTGCGGTTGCCGATGCGGTCCGGATGTGCCGCCCCGACGTCGTCTCGGCCTACCCCATCACGCCCCAGACCCATATCGTCGAAAACCTCGCGGAGATGGTGGCCAACTGCACGCTCGACGCCGAGTACATCACCGTGGAGTCGGAGTTCTCGGCCCTCTCGGCCTGCCTCGGTGCCGTGGCGGCAGGCTCCCGCGCCTACTCGGCCACCACCTCCCAGGGTCTCGCTCTGATGTTCGAGGTCTGCTTCAACCTGGCAGGGATGCGCCTCCCCATGGTGATGACCATCGCGAACCGCGCCATGTCGGCCCCTCTCTCCATCTGGAACGACCAGCAGGACTCCATCTCGCTCCGGGACTCGGGCTGGCTCCAGTTCTACGCCGAGGACAACCAGGAGGCGGCCGATCTCCACTACCTGGCATACAAGGTGTCCGAGGACCACAAGATCCTCCTCCCGGCCATGGTCTGCTTCGACGGGTTCATCCTCTCCCACACCTACGAACCCGTTGACATGCCCACCCAGGAGGAGGTGGATGCCTACCTCCCGAAGTTCAACCCCTACCAGCGCCTTGACGCAAAAGATCCCATCTCCTTCGGGATGTTTGCATTCCCGGACTACTACATGGAGTTCCGGTACGCCATCGACCAGGCCCTGCAACAGTCTAAGGAGAAGATCAGGGATGCAGGGAAGGAGTTCAGGGAGAAGTTCGGTCGTGATTACAGTGCTCTTGTCGAGGGCTACCGGCTCGAGGATGCGGAGACCGCTCTCGTGGCTATGGGCTCCCTCTGCGGCACTGTCAAGGATGCGATCGACGAGATGCGCGGAGCAGGAAAGATGGTTGGGCTTCTCAGGATCCGCACCTACCGCCCGTTCCCGGGCGAGGAGGTTGCCGCAGCCCTCAAGGGAGCGAAGCGGGTCGCGGTCCTCGACAAGAACATCTCCCTCGGGTCGAAGGGTGCCGTCGGCCTCGAGGTGAAGGACGTCCTCTATGGCTCGGGGATCCCCGTGCTTGATTACATTGTCGGACTTGGGGGGAGGGACATGAGGAAGAAGGACATCGAGCGGATCGTCACCCTCGCCGAGAAGGGCGAAGGGGACCTCTTCTATGGCCTCCGCGAGGGGGTGGCCTAGATGGTGGACAAGACTCTCGAGCTCTTCGACTGCGGCCACCGCGCCTGCGGCGGCTGCGGCCCGGCCCTTGCGGCCCGGCTCATCCTGAAGGCGGCAGGGACGAACACCATCGTCGTCTCCCCGACAGGGTGCCTGGAGGTCTTCTCCACCCCCTACCCCGAGACCGCCTGGAAGGTCCCCTGGATACACTCGCTCTTCGAGAACGCGGCCGCGGTGGCATCGGGCATCGAGGCTGCCTTAAAGAAGCAGGGACGGAGCGAGAAGGTCGTGGTCATCGGCGGTGACGGGGCCACCTTCGATATCGGGATGCTCTGCATCAGCGGGGCATTCGAGCGCGGGCATGACTTTACCTACATCTGCTATGACAACGAGGCCTACATGAACACCGGCATCCAGCGCTCGGGCGCAACGCCCCTCGATGCCCACACCACCACGAGCCCGGCAGGGAAGTGCTCCACAGGCAACCGGCGGCCCAAGAAGGACATGCCGGCCATCCTCGCCGCCCACGGGGCCCCGTACGTTGCAACCACATCCATCGCTTACCCGAACGACCTGATGCAGAAGGTCGAGAGGGCGATCGAGGTGAATGGACCTTGTTATGTCCAGATCCATGCACCGTGCGCCACGGGATGGGGCTTTGAGGGCGACCGGACCATGGTCATCGGGAAACTTGCCGTCGAGACCGGCCTCTTCGTCATGTTCGAGCAGACCGACGGGACGGTAACGAAGGTGAAGAAGGTGGTGAGGAAGCCCGTTGAGGAGTACCTCAAGGTCCAGAAGCGGTTCGCCCACCTCTTCAAGCCCGCGAGGAACGAGGCCGAGATCGCGAGGATCCAGGCCACCGCGGACAAGAACGCCGAGAAGTTCGGGATCGACATCAAGCTCAAAAAACCGGTGGAGAAGCCTGA
Organism: uncultured Methanomicrobiales archaeon; assembly: GCA_964551875.1. Taxonomy (GTDB): domain Archaea; phylum Halobacteriota; class Methanomicrobia; order Methanomicrobiales; family JACTUA01; genus JACTUA01. The sequence goes on from CAZKEV010000045.1 coordinate 10,387, forward strand.
AGGGTGAGGCGGGACTTCGAAGGCCGCCCGCTTGCCCCCTCCGTTTTTTTCACCTCAGGCTGAAAAAATAGAGAGGGCGAAGAGGACCCCGAAGGCTGCCATCGCAGCTCCGCTCCCCTTCACCACCCACCTGTACTTTTCTCCCAGGATCTCCGCGCCCCTGGATGCCGCAACGGCGAGAACCCCGAACCAGAGGGCATCTGCCGCTATATGCCCGGTAAAGAACTCGGGATAGGCAGGAGTGAGGGCCAGGAACCCTGCCCCGAAGGTGAGCCACCAGATCCACCAGTACGGGTTCGAGAGGGTCAGGATGGCGCCCGCGAGGAACGGGTTCCGGCCGTCGCCGGGCCGTGCCCCATCCCCCTGCCCCGCCCTGAACTGGAGGATGCCGAAGAGGACGAGGACGGCGCAGCCCAGGAGCGCGAGCTCGGTCCTGAAGGGGAGGGAACGGAGCCCGAGGGAGATCCCGAAGACCACCAGGAGCTCCACGAGACCATGGCCGGCCACGAGCCCCGCGGTGGATATGAGGGGCTTCTTGTGAGTCATGCCGAGGATGGATGCCGAGAGCGGCCCTGGCGAGAGGGCCCCAGAGAGGCCGATGACAAACGACTGGAGGAGGACCTCAATCACGGTTCTCCCTCCCGGATCGTGACAGGAGGTACGGAATGAGGACGAGGACAAGCCCCACCAGCCAGAGGGCACCGAAGATCAGGAGGAACCTCTCCCTGTCAGGAGTATAGAACCGGAGCTCGAAGAATCGTGTGCTGTTCCAGTCGATGGTGAGGGATGAGGGCCCTTCGGTGATCTCCGAACCCGGGCTCCTCATGCCGAGGAAGGGATCCCGCACGTCGAGGCCCTGAGGGAGGAGGACCGAGACATGGTAGGGGCTCTCGAAGGTGCCCTGCAGGTGGTTCTCCATGATCTCCCCGCTGTAGAGGATGGTGTAGTTCCCGCGGGTGAAGTTCATCGTGAAGGGATCGACCCAGTCGAATGTGCAGTTGCCGCAGGCCCCGTGGAGGCTCACGTTCGAGACCCGGCGGGGGATCCTCTCTCCCAGGGGCCCGTAGTCCCAGAAGGAGTACCCCCCTGCCCCCGCCACGTCGACAGCCGCGGAGTAGGCCGCGCTTCCAGGGGAGATCTGGAAGCTGGCATTCAGGGCCCCTGCCCCTGCGGTGCAGATCACAATCGCAGCGCAGAGAGCAGCGAGGGCAGGTCTGGTTCGATCTCCAGTGGGGGTTCGCACTGTCTCACCACAGTCTCCGGATCCTTGAGGAGGTGGCCGGTCACGACGCAGACCACCTGTTCGTCCCGGCCGATGACACCGGCCGCGACGAGCTTCTTCACCCCGGCAACCGAGGCTGCCGAGGCAGGTTCGACCCCGATCCCTTCCCGGGATGCGAGGGCCCGCTGCATCGCGAGGATCTCCGCGTCGCTCACAGATAATGCGGTCCCTCCGGTCTCCCTGATGGCCCGGAGCGCCTTCTCGGCGTTCACCGGTGCACCGATGCGGATGGCGGTCGCAACCGTCTCCGGGTGTGCCTCGGGAATCACCTCGGGGAGATTCTCCTCGATCGCCCTCACCACCGGCGCCGATCCCTCCGCCTGGATCCCGGTCATCATGGGGAGCCTGTCGATGAAACCCAGCTCATGGAGCTCCCGGAGCCCCTTGTGGATGGCCGAGATGTTCCCCGCGTTCCCGACCGGAAGCACTATCCGGTCAGGGACGCTGCCCAGCTGGTCCAGCACCTCGAAGCCGATGGTCTTCTGCCCCTCGAGCCGGTAGGGGTTCATCGAGTTGAGGAGGTAGAGGCCATGCCTCTCGCAGAGCTCCTGGACCATCTCCAGGGCCCGGTCGAAGTTCCCCCGTATGGTGATGGCCCGCGCCCCGTGGATGAGGGCCTGTGCCACCTTCCCCAGCGCGACCTTCCCTGCAGGGAGGAGGACCACCGACGGTATTCCCGCCTTTGCGGCATACATGGCCAGGCTCGCGGAGGTGTTCCCGGTGCTCGCGCATGCCACCGACCGCTTCCCCAGCTGGAGCGCCATGGAGACACCGACGGTCATCCCCCTGTCCTTGAACGATCCGGAGGGGTTCATACCCTCGTGCTTGGCATAGAGGCGGGAAAGTCCCAGCTCTTTCCCGAGGTTCTCGAGGTGGTAGAGGGGTGTTCCTCCTTCACGGAGGGTTACGGGCTGGATCTGCACCGGCAGGATCTCGCGGTAGCGCCAGACCGAGAGGGGGCGTTTCGCCCACTCCTCTCTCCTTATCCCGAGCCGGTCGAGGGGGTAGCGGACCTCCAGGGGGTGGCCGCACGCCCTGCAGGAGTAGATGACCTCGTCAGCCGGATACTCGGCACCGCAGTGGATGCAGGCCAGGTGGTGCATGGGGAGTACTTTTGGTGCAGGGGCATGTATAACTATACGGCCGGCTCCCAGAACCGCAGGCAGACAGGGATCAGGATCGCTGGACCGGATCTCATCACGGATCTTTTTCCGAAAGAAGGCGGTGATAGAGATCGGGACGGCGGTCCCGTTCCACGGGCATCCGTGCCCGTGTCGCATCAACGCGTGCGGGATCGACATCTGTCATGATGAGCTCCTCCCCCTCGCCCCCGCGGCTTATGACAACCCCCACGGGATCCGCCGAGAGGGAATGTCCGCAGTACCGGTCAACCGGCGTGGTCCCCGTGGGGTTGCACCCGATCAGGTAGAACTGGTTATCGAGAGCCCTCGCTGCGATGAGAATCTCCCAGGCGCGGGTCCTGCTGCAGGGCCAGGCCGACGGCACTAGGACGCAATGAACCCCCTTCCTTGCATAGGCCCTGAAGAGCGGCGCGAACCGGAGGTCATAGCAGATGGCGATCCCGAACCGGACGTTTTCGATGGAGAAGACCGAGATATGGTCACCGGGGTCGTAATGGAGATCCTCTCCCCCGGGTGAGAAGGGATGGATCTTGGAATAGCTCGCCACCATTTCTCCCCGGGAATCGATGGCCACAGCGGTGTTCAGGGGACGGGGATTGTGTTTCTGGACATACGATCCGACGATGGAGAGGGAATGTTCCCTCGCGAGTCCCCGCAGGGTGCTCACGGTATAACCGTCCTGTTCTTCGGAAAAGCGGGTGGAATGGGGTGACCAGCCGGTGACGAACTGTTCGGGAAAGCAGATCAGGTCCGCGCCCTCCGCCCCTGCTGACTCGACGAGGCAGGCGGCTCTCTCGAGGTTTGCACCCGGGTCCTCCCATGTGCTTGCCATCTGGGCAGTGCAGACTTTCATCGGTGCAGAAGGAGGGAATTTCCCTGGACCAGGCCTCACGTATTCTTATCTTTCTCTGTGCCGGTGATGACAATCAGACCGGCAAGGATCACGATCACAACGGCGATGACGAGGAGAATATACGGTCCATAGGGGATCTCCAGGACGCCGTATTCCTTGCCTATCACCATCGCGGCAAAGATGGATCCACCGATGATGAAGCAGAGGCTGATGCTTATGAGAAGGGTATCGCTGATATCGTGTTCCATGGTACGTGCCTCGCGGGCAACGGGAGAGAGATCCATTCCCCCGGGGTGGGATCCGGACGTCCGGTCCAGCCTCATCCTGATCTGGGGCGTAGAAATTTAAAAAGCTGATGAAGGGGAGCCAGGGGCTCCTCTTACTAAAAGAGTTGGGATAATGGTATGCAGGGAAACCGTCTCCGGATGAAATAAAAAAGACTGGCCGTGCGGGGGGTGAAAATGAAGGGCTGCCCGGTGAACCGATCTACCCGACCCATTCGTAGAGGACCGGTTCGTCGATTCGCGGGTAGCTGATGAGATCGCCCTCGGAAAAATAGATGGCTGCCTCCCGGGCAGCGCTCGCCGGGGAATCCGAGGCATGGATGACGTTCCTGCCCGTGTCAAGGGCGAGGTCCCCGCGTATGGTCCCCGGGGCTGCCTCGGCGGAGTTCGTGGCCCCGACAAGCCTCCTCACCACGGGAACCGCGTCCTTCCCCTCCCATACCATGGCAAGGACCGGGCCGCTCATGAGGTAGCGCTTGAGATGTGAGAAGAAGGGCTTCCCGATATGCTCCCGGTACACCTCCATCACCTGTGCATCAGTGGCAAGAAAGAACCTCGCCCCCACGAGCTTGAGACCTTTCGCCTCGAGCCGGGAGATGACCTCGCCCGCGAGGCCCCGCTGGATCCCGTCGGGCTTGATCAGGACGAAGGTGCGATCCATGGAGGCTCACTTCTTCCCGAGAGCCTTTCTCCCCGCCTGCGTCCACCGGACCCGGCGGGGGACCCTCCCGAGCCTCGCGTTGTTCTGGCACTTGGAGCTGCAGAAGAAGAAGATGGCCCCGTCCTTCCGGATGAACATCTTGCCGGTGCCGGGCTCGATGACCTCCCCGCAGAAGTTGCATGTGCGCACGTCCACCATGGAACTCACCTCTTCGAGAGCTTCTTCGCCTCGCGCTCGGTCTCGAGGAGCATGAGGATATCGCCCTCGCGGATGGGGCCGACAGTGTTCCTGGTGATGATCCTCCCCTTGTTCGGCCCGTCAAGGACCCGGCACTTCACCTGCATCGCTTCGCCGTGCATGCCGGTGCTCCCGATGACCTCGATGACCTCGGCCGGTGTCGCGTCTCCTGCCATGGCAGCTCATCCCTTGAGCTCGGCCACTTTTTTGGCGATGTCGTCTATGATCTCCTTCGCCTTCCCGGGCTTCACGATGGCGGCCGCGGCCGATCCCACATCAAGGCCGCTTGCTGCGCCGATATCGTTCTGCCGCTTCACGAAGAGGTAGGGGACCTTCTTCTCATCGCAGAGGGCGGGGAGGTGCATCACGACCTCCTCGGGCTGCACATCGCTCCCGATGAGCACGAGCAGGGCGACTCCGCGTTCGATGGCCTTGGTGGCCTCGTTGGATCCCTTCTTGATCTTCCCTGAATCCCGGGCGATCTCCAGCGCCTCAAGGGCCTTGTTCTGGATCTCATCGGGAACCTCGAATTTAACAAATCCCTTTGCCATAACACACCTCATTCAGGAGGGTAATCTCCTTCATCACTCACAGGTAGTGACGCCGTAACCATACCATGTCATCAGGGCGGGAGATAAAGGTTTGTCGCTCGGGGCCTCAGGCCATATCCCGACGGCATCTCACCCGGTGAACCGGTAGATGGAGACGCCCTGCGCCCCGTAGACCGGAACGAGGTCTTCCATCGGGAGCGAGAGGCGGGTGTAGAGCTCCCGCTCGGTATCCCCGATGTAGACATAGGTGGCGTTATACCGTCTCAGGATCCCGGGCGCTCTCTCCGGGTCCTCGTAGACCGCCCGCACCTCCTCGATCCGGTCCGAGGTTCTCCCCCCGGCGCCCCTCCACATGAACTCGTGGCCGGGCCAGCCGATGATGGTCTGGACCCCGGTGAAGGAGGAGATCCGGGAGGGATAGCCATAGTCCCCCTTCGCTCCCTCGGCTATCACGGTGCCGGGCGGGAGTCCCCGGACAAACGGAAGCGCGGCTGAATCCCCCGGGTGAGTACTCTCGAGATACTGGAGGCCATCGAGGGTTGGAACCCCGTCCCCATTGGCGATCACGAGAATGGCAGGGGCAGCGATGATGAGGATGACGGAGGCGATGACCAGGGCAGCCCTCCCCGTGTCCAGGGGGATCGTCGGTATCCTCACCCTTCCTAGGGCCCCCGCCACGATGCTAAGGGATGAGGTCCCCATGAGGATCCAGGCGATGTTGTAGAACTTGAAGACCGTGTTCATCCGGTAG
>CAZKEV010000046.1:0-14875 GCA_964551875.1 uncultured Methanomicrobiales archaeon
ATGCCTGGGAGTGTGAAGAATGGAACAATGAATAAAATACGATTGACCTGGCTCTCTAAATCCTTTTGATAGTCTATTAAGTCCTGAAAATCCCATATGATAGATGAAAGAACTGATTTTCGCATGAATGTCATAAATTCTGTGACAACAATATCTTGTTTTTCTTCGTTATCGCCCTCGCTAAATACGGACAACTCTTTTAGTTCTTTCAATGGTTGATTTAAAGATCCAAAAATACCCATTCTTATTTTCGCAATTTTCCGTTCGGTCCTTTCATAGAAATTATTTGTGAAGAAAACAAGGACAGGAATTCCAACTAAAAATGAAAATAATGCTACTGTAGTACCAAAATCAAGAGTCATTTCACATCTCTAATTATTTTAGACGCTATTGTATATTCTGGGTATCTAGAATAAACATATCTCAATACCGAAAAATAACCCATTTTTGTTGCATCAGATCTTAGTTTCTCAAGACGGGATCTAATGTTTGGATCAATGGCTTCATATATACCTCGTGATCGTTCAGCGCCCAACGGAGTTAATTTGTAATCATATCGTTTTCCTGTTTTTACCTGCGCTTCAGAAACGCTAATTAAACCACTCTTGATCAGATGATCTAAAATTGAAGCTAATTGAAAACTAAATGGGCCGTAATCAAATGGAATAAAATTGAAAAACGTATCTAAATCCAATTTAATCTCTTTGACAAAAACAAAGAATTCTTTTATAAATAATAACTTGCCCCTGATTTCAACATCATTAGGATTCGAGGGATTGCCAGCCAAAACAAATGCTAACACCCATTCTTCAGGTGTTAATTCTTCACTCATTTCAACTGATTTCTTTTTTATAAGATTATATAATCCTTCTCTTAATTATTGATAGAAGATCTTGCCATACACTTCTTTGCGCTGCCAACTGCCATTGTATCATTTTCATCCAAATGTATCAACCCACCGACAATGTATCAGAACCCCCCACCAGGTTCTGATACGTTAACGGTTGATCGACCACCTCAGCGGTTGGTGATACCTCGCGGTTGGTGTTGGTCAATAAGATGATTTATATGTATGGTGATATAAAATAGGCATTTAGATGATTCAGCTAGATTTATATATTGGGGAATGTACACTTAATACGGTGATTGTGAAATGAAGATTGGTAGATACTCGTACCCTTTATTCAGACTGAATGCATTACTGAAAGATACAAAAACATTACATGAAAAATTCGAGCGTAAAGAGTTCACTCGCGAACATATCGCTCAGATTTTAGGGCAAAAAGTAACAAGCGGTGGCCTAGGTCAAAAGATTGCAGATTTACGATCTTACGGATTGCTTTCTGGAGGTCACGGTAAATATACCGTTTCGGAAACTGGTATCCAAGCTACCTTTGGTGGTAATGAAACAGAGAAATTGAATGCTTTGGACAAAGCCGTAAGAAACATTGAATTGTGGATGGCAATTTACAAGAAATGCGGAATAGAACCTCTCCCGGATACATTTTGGCTAGATTTAGCAGATATAACGGGCATTGCGCGCCCAGAATCGCAAAATAAGGCGAACGATGTCAGGAAAGCATATATAGAGGATATTAAATACTTATTACCTGTCATAGCGCCCACAGTCAAGCCGGATTCTGAAAAGGGCGAATCCGAGACAAAGCCAACGGCTGGCGCGCGGGACAGGAGCGAAAAAGTGGAAGCAACAAGCGCGACGAAATTCGTCCACATCAAGTACCCAGGATACGATGCGATCATCGATCTTGAAGATGTGGATGCCTTCGATGTAGTGGAAAATGTTCTGAAGAGGATCAAAGCAAAACTTACCTCCACCGAAGGTGGAACTTAGGTTAAGAGCACTCCGATGATACTGTGGGTCACAGTTGAGGAAAGAAGCCCCGGTAGTCTAGTCAGGCAAGGCGCCCGACTTATGATCAGGTGTGGGCCCAACACTCACACGAGGGTTCGAATCCCCCCCGGGGCGTCAATTATCTAATACAATTTATCTGAGGATAAACATTTCGATGACCGAGCTAGACAGAACGTTTCTTATCAGACTTCGGCGTGTTCCAATAAGGGCTTTTACATTTGGGACATACCCTTGGCTCTTCCTTGCCACGAGCCACCCATTCGTGACCACACCTTTCACACCTATAGCCTTCAAGTTGTATCTTAGCCATGTATATTGGTATATTCCTATTAGTATATAACCATTGGTGTATTACCGAAAGGTATTTATTCTCACCTTACCTAATAGTATATTACCAATAGGTAAGTTGGAGTGAAGAAAATGCGACAACTAACCAACCCAAGAGAACTTCGCGGCCTTGCGATCCTCTCGCAGCCGGATACCGTGAGCCAGATCAGCAAGAACGAATGGAATGTGAAATCCCAATTCGGGAATGGTTTCTATCAGGTTACCCGGAAATTCGTGAGCACGAAGAATCGCCCCCGGGACCGCTGGCATGACTGGTCATGCACCTGCCCCGACCACACTACCCGAAACGTCGTATGCAAGCACATCTATGCCGTCCAGTTCTCGTTAAAGCTCAAGAACGAGATAGAGGAGCAGAGTGCAGCACGGCACATCGCAGAAGTTGACCAGAAGGTTGCCTGCCCCATCTGCAAGAGTCCAAACGTTGTGAAATGGGGGAACCGCAAGACCCAGTACGGGGAGGTCCAGCGGTACTCATGCCATGTCTGCAACCACACCTTTGTTGTCGATAAGGGGTTCTGCCGGATGAAGCACAACCCGAAGATCGTCACCCTTACCCTGGACCTCTACTTCAAGGGGATCTCGCAGAGGAAGATCGTGGACCACATCAAGCAGTTCTATGATACCATCGTAACCCAACCAACTATCCTCCGGTGGATCAGGAAATACCTGAAGCTCCTCGCACGATACGCCGAGAAGTACAAGGCCGAGGTCGGGAATATCTGGCACTCCGATGAGACAACTGTATTCATCAAGAAAGAGGATGAGAAGCGGTACTACCAGTGGATTTGGAACGTGATGGATGCCAAGACCCGGTATCTCCTTGCCTGCCAGGTTACCGAGGAGCGATTCACAACTGATGCACGGAAGGCACTCATACAGGCCAAGCAGACCGCCAACAGGAGGCCGGACGCGATTGTTACCGATGGGTTGCAGGCATACAAGGATGCAATCAAGCATGAATTCTATGACCCTGCTGAACCCATCGCTAACCCCCACATGAGACTAAAGGACTTCGAGACAAAGCCGAATAACAACATCCTTGAACGGCTGAACGGAACCTTCCGGGAGAGGACAAAGGTACTCAGGAGCCTTGACAGCGATATCGGCGCGCAGGAGTTCGTGACAGGAATGCAGATCTATTACAACTACATCAGGCCGCATCAGGGGATCTGTGGATTAACCCCCGCGCAAATGGCGAATATTCCGATTGATCTGATGGGGAACCGGTGGGAGAAGATGATTGGGCTAGCCATAAAATGAAATCTTTTTTATTGAAAAGAGTCCCATTAAAAACCCCCCACGGTGGGAAGGGTTATATGTTTTAATGGCACATGCAGATTTAATCTATATGGCTTTGGGGGGGTCGACGAAATGGATCAAAACAAGGTAATCCATGCCCTTCTTTATGCTATTACCGAATTCCCTTCTATTGGCAAAACTCAGTTGATGAAGTACGTTTTATTTTGCGATCTGTTCTCATACAATACCAAGAGAACAACCGTTTTAGAGAACCAATATACGAAAATGCCGAACGGACCAGTACCACAATATGCCTTTTCCATTGCAAGCGAATCGAACAGGTTTTTCTCTGTAACTAGGCCTCGCAGATCTCTAGAGACTACTAAGTATCGTGCAAACATTAAGCCCGACATGGCGATGTTTTCGCAGTATGAGAAATCACTTCTTAACTTTGTTTTAGAGACAGTGAGGAGGAAGACCGCTAGGTCAGTCAGTACTTTCTCTCACATGCAATTTTGGGAGGGCGCGGAAGATCTCTCAGAGATTGATCTTGAAAATTTCAAATTAAGTTCAGAAGAACTTGCAAAATTACAAGAATATGGGTTTTTCTTTCCAGATTATCAGAAATATTTCTGTTGGAATATCTTAGAGAAATCGGCGATGATAACCAAACTAATTCAACCGTTAGACCGTGATAAAATTGTTATAATAGAAGACTTTCTCGATTGCCTACTCAGGGAGTTTCCAAAAAGCGATTTAAGTATCTTTTATGATGCCTATTTAGCTTGGGATGATGTTTATCGTACTGCTACAAGACAAGAACCACAGCTTATTCCAGAAATCGCAAATGAGTTTTGCGATGTATTCAGTACTATAATTATGGAAACACACGTGAGAAAACAAACTCTTGATCCTCATCAATTCACAGAGTTTTATGAAAATAAATTGAACTATCTGCATGATCAGCTAGTTGGAAAAAGGGTTTCATCGGGAACTAGAGTTCCCCCGACATCAATATTTAGTAAGATATTATCTAAAGATAAATTGGAAATAGGTAAACCAACCTGATAATGAGGGGAAATGCCTGATTTCGTCGATAGCAATGTCATTATTGGCTATCATTTCCCTATGACTGATGGTTGGGCTGATGCAGCTCAAATAATTTTTGATAAACCTAATTGTCGGTATACTGGTTCTTATGTTTGGGAGGAATGTTTTGGGACCGCTCCGGATAGTGGTCGTTGCGCGACAAAAAGGCATAAGATAGAAAAAGAATTTCGAAGAACATTAGCAGCCCTTAAAAGAGGGATTGAAGTAAGACCACTTTTGACTCTTATTTTGAAAAGACGGAAAGAAGAAGATGTAGTTTGTTGGATTTTTCATATCCTAATTTTAGTGGCCGAGCAATCTAAATACGATAGAAAAGCCATGATAACGAACCTAGAAAACGCGAAAACTGATTATGAAAACATTTTGTTTACTCGATGCCAAGAGCTAAAGGACAATACACGTCTTCTTATTCATAGAAGACGGGTTGGCCACAATGATGTATATCGAGAACTAGAGAAATATGTTCCTGACAAAGCCGATATTGAGGTTTTGCTTGATGCACACGATCTCGGATTGACGGTGACAGATTTGTTTTTTTATACAGGGGATGGGGTTGATATAAACAATAATAAACGCGTAATTCTTGATCATACGGAGATTTCTGACATTTATTATCTGGGCGATATTGCCACCTATATTAATTTTTAATTGGTAGATATTTCCGAAACCAAGTTTTTATAGGCCTCAAGCATCTCAGAGAATTGTATAACTTGGAGAACCTGATGTCATTAGAAGAGTTCTTAGAGGATTTAATTAGAACAATTATTATATGGACATTCTATCTTGCAATAATTGCATTAATTTTGATAATCGTTGGTGCTGCATTTCTTCCATCTATTGGCTCATATATCAAGAGTGGTTCGGAAAACGAGTTCATTAAATTACTTGGTTTAAGCGATACCGTTAATAACATTGGCTCATCCTTTATCTCTTTCGGTGGTACGCTGCGATTGTTTTTAATTGTTCTAGGAGTGATTGTACTCATAGTCCTAATTGGCTTAGCCTGGTATTTCAATCGGCGACGAAAAAAGAGGGATCAGTTATACTATGGTAATTTTGATCCTTACAAATGACTGACTCTTCCAACAAGAAAACCCAGAACGTATGAAATCACCGCCACAACAATAACAACGACAGAAAGTTGTTTCATAGTCGTCTCATCATGTTCTATTAACCTCTTGTTTACTTCATGTAATTCCACCAACCGCGATGTATCATTTCCGCTCATGCGTATCGATCCACCGACAACGTATCAGAACCCCCCACCATCATCTTTATCCTCTCATCATACTAACCTCTGGTTAGGATAAGGCAAACTCCGGCAGTGTACACCTTAAGCTGTAAATTCGACTCCCGTATCCTGACACGATATCTCCTCCCCGAATGATAAATACCGGCGACTTGTGATCCACTCCTCGCTGATGTCCATCAAGATAGAACCGGCGAGCCTGAGGAGGGAGCCGTCATTCGGGAATGCTCCGATGGAGTGATACCGTCTCTTCAGTTCCCCGTTCACCCGTTCGAGGAGATTCGTGGTCCGGATCCTCCGCCAGTGTTCCCGGGGAGCACTCCGGTAGTTGAACAATCCTTGGATGAACCGGTCGATGGTATCGGCTGCTTTGGGATACCCCCGTGCCTCCAGTTCCCCGGCACACTCCTGGAGCCTCCGGGGATCGCTGAGTGACTCCTTCAGGAGTGATGCAACCTCTTTGTAGTATTTCCTCGGGATCTTCCGCATAACCGCCCGGATGAAATGAACCTGGCACATCTGCCAGCTGGATCCGGGAAAGGATCGCTCTACCGCACTCTGGATCCCCCGGTGACCGTCGGATATCACCAGGTCGGTCTTCTCCAATCCCCGATCCCGTAACTCGGAGAAGAGATCCTCCCAGGTGAGCTCGTTCTCACAATCAGCGATCCTCGCCCCAAGGATCTCCCGTATCCCGTCACTCCGGATACCGGCGATCAGGAGAAGAGCTTTGTTGAGATAGCGTACTCCTTCCCTCACCTTGAAGTAGGATGCATCGACGAAGAGATAGGGGATATAGGGATCCACCGGTCGGGACAGGAATGCCTGTACCTTATCATCCAGCTCCTTCGTAAGACTGGATACATAGGACGGTGATATCTTCTCTATTCCGAGATGGGATATCACGTCCTGGATCTTTCTCGTCGATACTCCCTGGAGGTAGGATTCCAGGATCACGCTCTCCAATGATTTCTCGATACGGGAGTACCGTTCGAAGACCCGGGTCTGGAATGGTACCTCACGCAGTACCGGTTTATCGAGGGTGAGATCGCCATACCGGGACCGGAGGGATCTCCTCCGGACTCCGTTCCGGTAGGCTACCCTTGACCGTGTTCTCTCATACCGGGATGCTCCGGTCTGCTGTTCTGCCTCATGGTTCATCACCGAATTTAAAAACCAGGTGACGACCTGCTTCATTCCTTCTTTGTCATCGACAAGGTAATTTAGTACGTGGTCTCTTAGATTCATTACCCTGTATCCTCCTTCGCAATTCACTGTTGGATACAGGGGTTATTCTGAATTTACATCACGTCGTGTACGCTACCCAAACTCCGTCTGGATCGGGGAAGCCTTCCAGTATCATTGTTATCATTTTCCTTCGAGGATTCATGTCAAATTCAACATCAGATTCCCCGCAAAAAGAAGCCGCGCCGGCCGTCAGCCACCTTGGGGAGCCAAGCTCTTCAGATTCCGGCTCTTCCGATCAGGAGCTCCTCGATGCCTACTCCCGGGCGGTGATCTCCGCCGTCGAGCAGGTGAGCCCCTCGGTGGTGAATATTGTCGCCCAGCCCGACAGTGGCGGTCTCCGCCGCAGGTTCCGCGGGCAGGGGCTGTGGATCGGTTCCGGCTTCATCTTCACCCCCGACGGATTCATCCTGACGAACAGCCATGTCGTCCACAGCACGAAGAGCATCGGAGTCACGCTCCAGGACGGGTCGCAGTTCCAGGCCCGGGTCGCCGGCGACGACCCCCACACGGACCTCGCCGTGCTCCGCATCGAAGGCGCCGGCCTCCCGTACGCCCCGTTCGGGAACTCGGATGCCGTCAGGGTCGGCCAGCTCGTCGTCGCCATCGGAAACCCCTACGGCCTCCAGTGCACCATCACTTCGGGGGTCGTGAGCGGCCGGGGGCGCTCCCTCCGGGCCGGCTCGGGGCGGCTCATCGAGGATATCATCCAGACCGACGCGGCGCTGAACCCCGGAAACTCGGGCGGGCCGCTAGTCACCTCCCGTGGGGAGGTCATCGGGGTGAACACCGCGATGGTGATGCCCGCCCAGGGGCTCTGCTTCGCCATCCCCTCGAAGATCGCGACCTTCGTCGCCTCGCGGCTCGTCCGGGACGGGAAGATCCGCAGGAGCTACATCGGGGTTGTGGGGCAGAACGCACCCATCCACAGGAAGGCAGCCCTCTCACTCGGGATCGAGAGGGAGACAGGGGTCCTTGTGGTCTCGGTGGAAGACGGGAGCCCGGCGAAGGCCTCCGGCCTGACAGGCGGGGATATCATCCTTGAGATGGACGGGAGGGCGATAGCCTCCGTGGACGATCTCCACCGGATCCTCACCGAGGAGAAGATCAATATATCCTCGGTCCTCTCCGTCCTCAGGAGAGCCGAAAAGATCCAGATCACCATCGTACCCGATGAGCTCGTTGGGAAAGAACAGAAGAACTAGGGAACTCTAAAAACTAGGATTGGCTGGGAGAGTTACACAACTCTCCGGATAAGGTCCCGGTCGATCACCTCTGGGGAGAGGCTTCCGTTCCTCATCCGTATGGCCTGTTCCAGGCGCTGCCCGTAGTGGAGCGCCTTCATGAAGTTGTTCGAGAGCCTCTTGCTCCTCCAGCCCCGCTCGAGCCAGGTGATGTGGCAGGCACCCTCCCCTTTCTCGGAGAGGACATGCACATGGGTGTCCCCTGCCTTGCCCTTGTTCACCCTGCCGGTCCTGTCACGGTAATCGTAGGGTTTCTGGGCTTGAACGGTCTGGATAACGATACTGCGGGCCGGGATTGCTACCGTGCTCACGGTTTTAAAAGAGCTATGAGGCCCAGGGTCTCCGTCTTCGCCTGAATCTTCCATGGTAGTGTGTTCACCTTGGTATGGACCAAGACTTCGCTGGCAGACATCCGCGCCGGCCACGGGGATTCGTCCCCCGAAGTTCCGGGCGAGATCTATTGCCAATTCTTCTGTATCTTGCTCCCGGTACTAAAGGATAGTGGTCTTTCGGGCGAAAGTGGGCTGATCGGCAGGCTCGGAACCTGTTCCGCGCCTATTTTTTCAGGGGCCTCGCGCCGGCTGCCTCCTTACCGGTGATGGCGTCGAGGTAGACCCGCTTCTCCCGGCCCCCGTCCGAGAAAACCATTTCGTAGAGCGGGTAGGAGAAGAGGGAGAAGGAGATCACCTCGGCGGTAGGCTCGATCCCCTTGAGCACCCCCCTGATCTGCCCCTCCGTGACCTTCGCCTCCAGGAACGGCCCTGTTCCAGGCTGGAGGGTCATGTCACATTCGCCCTTCAGGGTTCCGACAGCAGGGAGCCTCTTTGAGAGCAGGGGAATGAAGATCCTCGCCTGCCCGGCCCTGCCTGCCTCGGTGGCGAGCCTCCGCTCCTGGAGTGCCCCGAGGGCCGCGGTGATCGCTTCCCTGGGGAGGGAAGCGAGCACCTCCATCTCGGCCGGGGTCGCCCCGGTGAGGGGGAGGAGGGAGAGTACCCGGACCGCATCGGCGGGGAGGCCGATCACCTCGGAGAAGCCTGGACGGATGGAGAACCCGCGGTGGATCCGCACCAGACCTCCGTGGACGGCATCAAGGAGGAACGAGGCGTTCCTGACGGTCCTCCCGAGGAGCCCTCCATGGTACTTCACCTCCACCCGTGCGACCGGCCAGGAAACGAGCTCGGCGGAGACCAGGCGGTTCTTTCCGAGGCCGAGGATCGCCCCGCGCCTGCGCCGCTTCCCGGCGATGGCGATCGCCTCCTCGCGGGTGATGGCGGGTGCGGGTCCGGGGAGGCCTACCGGTCGGGGTGCTGCCCCGGGATGCTCCGGGCCGGCATCCCGCAACGGGGGTACGGCATGAGTGGGCTGCGATCCGGCCCTGCCAGGGAGAAGGGTGGCCCCCTTTCTCCGGGAGATCTCAGGGGTCTCGCCCCGGTGCTCGGTCTCCCGGTTCGCGAAACGCATCCTCGTCTTCTTCCGGACAAATCCTCCCATGACAAAGAACTCCCCGGGCGGGAGGGTTGCGAGCTCCTCGAGCTCGATCCGGGAGCCGAAGAAGAGGTCCACGGCCCTGAGGTCATTTTCTATGGAGAGCTTCCCGATGATCTGGTTGTTGCACTGGGAGAGGACGTTCTTTGTCACAAAGGAGGGCCTCTGGGTGGCGACGAGGAGGCCGAGGCCCCGCTTCCTCCCCCGACGGGAGATCTCCTCGATCTTCTTGATCGACTCCTTCGCCTGGGGGATGAACTTGTCCGCCTCCTCCAGGATGAGGAGGTAGGGGATCTTGTGGGCCGAGGCGATATCGTAGAGGACCTCGGCGAGCCCTGCCACCCTCTCCCGCATATCGGTCTCCGAGACATCGAAGACGACCGCGGTGCCGTTCACCACGGCCCTGAGCATGAGGTCCTTCAGGTTCACCCGTTCGATATCCTCATCGCATCGCTCATCGGACCCTACCCAGAGGACCGGGTATCTCTGCTTGAGGGAGAAGTACTCCCCCTCTGTGTCCACGATGCAGAATCCTATCCCGGCGGCGCAGAGTTTTTCGCAGAGGACTGCAATCGCCCAGCTCTTGCCTGCCCCCGACTGGGCGATGATGCAGGTGCGGCCGGTGACCAGGTGCTGGGCATCGATGGAGAAGTCACGGTCTGCGGCCGTCCCGATGACGAGATCCACAAGAAACCGGAGAGGAAGGAAGGTATTAAGCTATCCCCGTTTCCCTGCTCCCGGTAAAAAGACCCGGGCCCGGGACCCTGCCTTCGGAAACGCATGGAAAATGATCAGAAGCGTCTCGGGAGGATCCCGGTGAACCCCACGAAGATGATGATCAGGAACCCGAACGCGAGGATGAGGGCGATGACTGAGGGGGCGACCGTGTAGTAGAAGAGGAGGGATGCAAAGGAGACGGTGATGAGAGCGATGATGATCATCGCATAGGTGATCTGTTTTGCCGTATGCTGGGCGCGGATCAGCTCAAGGGTGAGGGGGACCAGGATGGTGAGGGACTTCGCCGAGAAATCCCGGGGGATCTCTGCGCCCTCTCTCTCCATCCATTCGCTGTACTTCGTAACGTAACCCCGGATCGCCTCCCATTCCGCTGGATCGAACTCCGGCATCTCCAAACGTGTCACCCCACACTGTGGAAGTACGGGAAGACGATATTTATACCTATCATTCCCGTGTTTCAGGAAAGAATGGAAAGGTTTTATTCGTAGTAACGTAGAATATGCCTTCTCATGACGGGGGAAGATGAGAGCATGGATAACCAGAGGAGGGAATGGAGCGACAGGAGGGCTCATCACCTCTATTCCATTGCATCCACATCAAAGGACGGGAACCTTCGCCGGGAAGCCATCCTGTTTCTCGGTGCACTCGAGCGGGCCGGCATCAAGGACGCCGAATGGGCGATGGATAGAATAAAGAGGCGATCAAAGAAAGAGAACGAGACCACCCTTCCCTGATATCCCATTTTTCCGTTGAGGGAGGGACACCCTTCTCACCTGACACTTTCATTTCATCAGGATTTTATCCTTGGGATTCGCATCCGGGATATCATCCATGTTCCTCACCGGCCCGGGGTTCCTGTGGCATGCCCGGGCACCCTTTGCCCCAAATGTAATCGGACTGTTACCCAAACGGGCATAACTCAGGTGTTCCCCGGTTCCGTACGGAACTCCATTTGTTAATGATCAGGTACATGGCAGGCGAGACCACTTCCTTATGGGAAGGTGGCGGAACCCTGTCTATTCCCTGGCATCGAACATCATCCGGAGCCAGAGCTCGGTGCAGATGATTCGCCAGATCTCCGGGGAGTAGGCAGACCTCCCCTCGGTAAAGCTGGTATAGCTCGTGAGCACCTCGTCTGCATCCCAGTACTTCCGTGCCCGGAAGCTCGGGGAAGTAAGGATATCAAGGACAAAGGGCCTGAGGCTCTCCTTCATCCAGACCTCCTCCGGGGTGACGAATCCCATCTTATCCATCCGGCACCGGATCGCCTCGGGGACAAGGCCGCGGATCGCCTTCCTCAGGATATATTTCGTGACACCGTTCCGGATCTTCTGGTGGAGCGGGAGCGTGGCCAGGAACTCGACCACCCGGTGATCCAGGAACGGGACCCGGGACTCGATGGAGAAGGCCATGGAGCTCCGGTCCTCCCAGTGGAGAAGGGCCGGGAGGTTGGTTGAAAGGATCTCGCGCTTCAGGACTTCATCGAGGCTTCCTGCGTACCGGGAGACGGGAGGGATATCCCCCCTGAGAAGGGACCGCCTCTGGCTCCTGACGAGGACCTGTCGGAGCACATCCCGGAAGAACCCCCTGTGGTGGCGGTAGCTTCCTGCTGTCTCGGAGAGGGCTGTGGAGAGATGCAGTCCATGGAGAAGGCCCTGGAGGTAACTCCCCTGGTAAGCAAGGTAGCCTCCCAGCTGCTCGTCCGCACCCTGGCCGTCGAGGACCACCTTCACGGACCGGGAGGCGAGCTCCATCACCCGGTACTGGGCATAGATGGAGAGGGAGCCGAAGGGTTCGTCCTGCATGGCGAGGAGGCGGGGGAGGTCCCCCATGATCTCCTCGGGCTGGACGGTGATCCTCTTCGCATCCACCTCTGCCGCGGCCACGACCTGGTCGATAAACGGCCCTTCGTTGAACCGGGGATCGGGGAAGACGATGGAGAAGGTCTTCTGGCGATCCCCTACGCTCCGGGGCGCCTCGGCACGGATAAGCCGGTTGATCATGACTGCGAGGGTGGAGGAGTCGATCCCCCCCGAGAGGCAGGTTCCGACCGGCACGTCGCTCCGAAGGTGGATTCGCACTGCATCCGTGAGGAGATCCCGGAACGCCGTGGCCGCCCTCTCATCCTCCTCCAGCCAGGGATGACCGACCTCGGGGTTCATTGCCACGTCCCAGAACTTCTCCGGGGTGCCGGAGCCTGACCGGCTGAAAACGATCCGGTGCGCCGGCTGGAGCTGGTATATGCCCTCAAACATGGTCCCTGCCGTGTGATCAAGGACGCCCCACGCAAGGAAGGTCAGGAGGAGAGGGTCATCGGGCCGTCTCCCGACCTCGGGATGGGCGAGGAGCGCCTTGATCTCCGAGGCAAAGAGTATCATGTCGCCGACCCGGGTATAGTAGAATGGCTTGATTCCGAACCGGTCCCGGGCGCAGAAGAGCTCCTGCTTCCTCGAATCCCAGAGTGCAAAGGCCCACATGCCTGTGAACCTCTGGAGACAGTCTTTCCCCCATTCCTCGTAGGCATGGAGGATCACCTCCGTGTCCCCTCCGGACCGGAAGGTGTGGCCCTTCCCTTCGAGCTCCTTCCGCAGCTCGATGAAGTTGTAGATCTCCCCGTTGAAGACGAGCCAGAGGGTCTCGTTCTCGTTCGTCATGGGCTGCTTCGCCGCATCGCTGAGATCGATGATGGCAAGCCGCCGGTGGGCGAGACCGACGGGGCCGTCCAGGTACATCCCATCTCCATCAGGGCCCCGGTGTCTGATCCGGGCCGACATGGCGGCGAGGAGTTTCTCATCCGCTCGTGCACTGGTGAGCGCCACTATGCCGGCAATTCCGCACATCGAGTACGAGATGCACGCGGATAGACATAAAGTGTGGCGAGGGAAGGGGAGTGCCTAGCCCTTCACGAGAGCCGCACCTACGGCTCCGCCCACCAGGCCCAGAAGAGCATGATAGAGGCCGATGGCAACGATGATGATCCCGAGCCCGGCCCACGCGAGGATCCCCGCCAGCGTACGGTCGAAGATCCCGCCAAGGACCGAGATACCCATGATGAGAATGACGGCGGCAAGGACGGCACCGATGATGCCCGCCGCAAAGCCTGCCTTCGCCCCCTTCCATGCGCCCCCTCGTGCGATGAGCCCCGCCACAAACCCCCCGATCAGGGGGCCCACAAGAGGGAGGAAGGAAAGGAGGAATATCACGATAGCCCCGACCATCACCGCGAGCCAGAAATTCTTGGTTGCCATGGATCCCACTCCCCGGTAATCGCGGGGACGGGGGATAAAGATTCGGATCTGTCGGGATCAGGCCGGCCCGGGGACTTCCTGCCTTCCCATGGGTATATGAGGTCCCTCTGTCCCATGGTACAGGATGAACCCGGGATGCCGGGATAGAGAGATCCGGCCCCCGCAGGATGAAGGAGGGATTCCCGTGGAAGGAGAGACCGGGGTGGATGTGAATGCGGTCACAGCATGGGACACCGAAGAGATCCTCGCCCTCTACCACTCGGCCGGCTGGTGGCATGACGGGGAGGACGACCCCGCTGAGATCCCGGGGATCATCCGGGGGTCCCTCGTCTTCATCGTCGCCCTGGACAGGGGGTCCGGGAGGGCAGTCGGCATGGGGAGGGCCATCTCTGACGGGGTATCGGATGCCTACATCCAGGACCTGGTCGTCCTCCCCGGATACCGGGGGCGGGGGATCGGGAAGGCCATCCTCCGGAGCATCCTCGCGGCATGCCGTGAGCGCGGGATCGGCTGGATCGCCCTCATCGCCGAAGGGGGGACCGGTGACTTCTACCGGGGGCTCGGCTTCGGGGTCGAGGAAGGGGATCTCCCCATGATGTACCAGGGAGGAGGGGAGGATGCTCACCGCTGACGACTTCTCACCCGTAACGCTGGAGGACCGGGAACTCTTCGCCACCTGGTACCGGGCGTTCCCCCAGGTGCACAGCGACAACAGCTTTGCGAACATGGTCTCCTGGAACCACTATGCCCATTACCGGAAAGCCGTCGCGGGCGACCACCTCGTCCTCTCGAGCACGGTGCATGGTGAGACCCGGTTCCGGTTCCCCATCGGCCCCCGGGATCCGGCGATCGTCGGGGAGGTGCTCCGCCTCTCCCTGGAGGCCGGAGGGAGCACCCCCTTTGTGGTCTTCAACGGCGATGACCGGAACTACTTACGGGAGATCTACCCCGGCCTCCTCCTTCACCCCTACCATGGGTTCTTCGAGTACGTATACCGGTCATCCGATCTCGCTGACCTTCCCGGGAAACCATACCTGAAGGTCCGGCACCAGCTGAACCGGTTCCATCGCCGCTGCTCCTATACAACAGAGGCCAT
>CAZKEV010000047.1:0-6773 GCA_964551875.1 uncultured Methanomicrobiales archaeon
TGGGTGAAGGGGATCCTCACGGGCCCCTCGACCCTTGCCCATTCCCTCCAGATCGCAACCTCGATGTACCGCGACCGGGCGGACCTCACCCTGGACCTTGCCCAGGCACTCGCTTACGAGGCCAGGGCCCTCCAGGAGGCCGGGGTCACGCTCATCCAGATCGACGAGCCCATCTTCTCCACCGGGGCGGCGGACCTCGCGACAGGCGGACAGGCCCTCCAGATCCTCACCTCGCTCCTCCAGAAGCCGGTCTTCCTCCATGTCTGCGGGGGCCTCGTGGGGGTCATCGACGAGATCCTGAAGATGCGGGTCGCCGGCTTCGACTTCGAGTTCGCGGGGAACGGGGTCAACCTCCAGGTCCTCTCTGGGAAGGACCTCGGGGACCGGCTCCTCGGGTTCGGGTGCGTCGACTCGAACGACCCGGCGGTCGAGAAGGTCTCGGTCATCAAGAAGAGGATCCAGGCCGGGGTCGAAGCCTTTGGCCCGGAACGGCTCCTCATCGACCCGGACTGCGGGCTGCGGATGCTCACCCGGGAAGCGGCGTTCGGAAAACTGAAGGCGATGGTGGACGCAACAAGGGAGGCGCGGGTGGAGTTTACCGCCGCTACACCACGCGACTCGTCGTGGAGATCTCCAGGCCGTTCTCCATGATCAGGAGGGGGATGGCGCGGTTCGGGACTGCCATCCCCTTGATCTTGTGGATGATGAGGGAGTGCGAGACCTCCACCCCCTCGAAGTCCTCACGGAACTCGAAGACGATATCCGCCGCACGGTTGATCCGCATCTCCTCGACTGGCGTGTGGAGCCCCTTATACACGAGGAAGAGGTAGTTGGACTTCCGCTTCTCAATGTCCTTTGCGCAGATGGAGAGGAACTTCATGGCGGTGTCGATCCCGTACTTGAGGACGACGCTCGAGAGCGAATCCACCACGACCCGTTCCCCACGGCCGAGCTCCAGGTACTTCTCGAGGGAGACAGTGCGCGCATCGATCATCCCTGGGAGTGGCTCTGCATCAGTAATGAAGTAGGAGCCGTTCCCGTCCTGCTGCCAGAACTGGCGTGCCAGGAGCTCCATGCCCGAAAGCGCGGTCCCGAAGACCACGATGCTCGTCCCTTTCAGGAATCCCCCCGAGAGGACATGGTCAAGGCTGGGTATCCCAGTCGAGCGCTTCTCAGGAGCGGTTTCCGGTGTGCCGGCGGTCACATGAGTACCCCCTGTCATATTGTATCACGATGGGATGGACTAGCTCTCCCCATGATGGTGTCATCCCGCGCGGTGATAAACCTTGCCGGCAGGTCCGGGTTCGATCTCATGAAACCTCTTCATCTGCCCCATTTACCTTGGCGGACGCTCCTGGGGGCTTCGTCTCCATCTCGCCCCCGCCGCTTTGGCGCCCCCTGTGGGGATAGGACCTTTTATTGGAGAAGCGACGGGATCCGGATATTCCTGAAAACCTTCTCTCGCAAGTCCCTGTACACGACGGGGGGTGCCCGTGGAGGGGGCGTAAGTCCACCAAAGGTCAATATCAGATTTACCTGGAAAACGGTTATGATGTGCTTGTCGTCAGGAACCTTTCACCGTTGGACGCTCCTGGGGGCTGCGCCTTCGGCTTGCCCCCGCCGCTTTGGCGCCCCCTGTGGGGATAGGACCTTTTATTGGAGAAGCGACGGGATCCGGATATTCCTGAAAACCTTCTCTCGCAAGTCCCTGTACACGACGGGGGGTGCCCGTGGAGGGGGCGTAAGTCCACCAAGAGCCCCATAGAAAAATGATTTCTTAGACAGATGTCTGGCGCCGGTTTTCATCCAAGTTGGAGGGATCTAAAAATGATCACTGGTACTCCGGTGGCTGGACCTCCTTCGGGAGCCCGCCCTTGAAGTGCTCCCGTTGCCGCCTGTAGTACTCCCGCAGGTTATCGTTCATCATGGCATGGACCTTCATGAGGGCGGCCTCGAAATGCTTCTCCCCCACAGAAGAAGATCCCTCGCGCATGGCAAGCATCCCGGCCTCCCTGCAGACCCCCTCGAGATCTGATCCCACGTAACCACTGCTCTTCTTTGCAATCGCAGCAAGCAGGGACTCCCGGACGGGATCATCGAGGGTAAGCCTGTGCGCGGAGAAGAGACTCATGATCCTATTCCACGGGAGGGGGTTTTGCACCTCACCCCCGGGCTTTGGAAATACCCGGGCTTTCTCGGAGATCTCCGCGAGGGTGATCCTCCGATCGCTCCCCAGGGATTCAAGGATATTCTCCAGATTGTTCTCCGTTATATGCGAGACAGCCCCGATGAGGTCGTCCAGGACGGACCTATCGATGGGCATGGAGCGGGTATGGATGGAGAGGATCTTCCTCCGGTCTTCTTCGTTGGGTTCGCCGATGAAGACCAGGCGGTCGAACCTGCCCGTGCGAAGGAGCGCCGGGTCGACAATGTCGAGGCGGTTCGTGGCCCCCATCACGACCACGTTTCTCATCTCGAGGAGCCCATCCATCTCGGTGAGGATCTGGTTCAGCACGCTCGCGATGACATGGGAATCGGTGGCCGTGCCCCGGGCAGGTGCGAGGGCATCGAGCTCGTCGAAAAAGATGATGGAGGGGGCGACCTGCCGGGCTTTCTTGAAGATCTCCCGGACGGCCCGCTCGCTCTCCCCGACCCACTTGGAGAGGAGCTGGGGGCCCCGCACCGGGATGAAGTTTGCCCCGCTCTCCGAGGCCACCGCCCGGGCAATGAGGGTTTTTCCCGTCCCGGGCGGGCCGTAGAGGAGGACCCCCTTCGGGGGCTCGATGCCGAGCCTGTCGAAGCGCTCCCTTCGGGTGAGGGGGTACTCCACCGCCTCCCGCACCTCCTCCTTCTCGGAGTCGAGGCCACCCACGTCCTCCCACCTCGTGTGGGGGACCTCCAGAAGGACTTCGCGCATCGCGGAGGGCCCCACGTCCCTGAGGGCCTCGCGGAAGTCGCTTGCAAGCACCTCCATCCGGTCCAGGACCTCGGCCGGGATCTCCTCGGCCTCGAGGTCGATATCCGGGAGATACCTGCGGAGGGCCCGGATTGCCCCCTCCCTTGCAAGGGCCGCAAGGTCCGCCCCCACGAAGCCATGGGTCTGCTGGGAGAGCTTGGGCAGCTCCACGTCCTTTGCCACCGGCATCCCCCTCGTGTGGATCTTGAGAATCTCGGAGCGGTCGACCTCATTCGGGACA
Organism: uncultured Methanomicrobiales archaeon; assembly: GCA_964551875.1. Lineage (GTDB taxonomy): Archaea > Halobacteriota > Methanomicrobia > Methanomicrobiales > JACTUA01 > JACTUA01. The sequence goes on from CAZKEV010000047.1 coordinate 3,198, forward strand.
CCGATCTCGATCTCCCGGTCGAACCGCCCGGGCCGGCGGAGTGCCGGGTCGATGGCATCCACCCGGTTCGTGGCGCCGATGACCACCACCTGCCCCCGCTCCTCGAGGCCGTCCATCATGGTGAGGAGCTGGGCCACCACCCGGCGCTCCACCTCGCCAGTCACGTCCTCCCTTCGGGGGGCGATGGAGTCCAGCTCGTCGATGAAGATGATGGACGGGGCGTTCTGCCGCGCCTCCTCGAAGATCTCGCGCAGCTTCTGCTCGCTCTCGCCGTAGTACTTGGAGATAATCTCAGGCCCCGCGATGGGGATGAAGTGGGCCCCGCTCTCGTTTGCCACGGCCTTTGCGATCAGGGTCTTCCCGGTCCCCGGCGGACCGTAGAGGAGGACCCCTTTCGGGGGCTCGATGCCGAGCTTCCTGAAGAGCTCCGGGTGGCGCATGGGGAGCTCGATCGTCTCCCGGACCCGCTGGAGCTCCTCTTTGAGGCCGCCGATGTCCTCGTAGCTCACCTTCTTCAAGCCCTCGAAGCCTGCCACAGGTTTGTCCGAGAACTCGACCTGCGTGTTCTTGGTGATGATGATGGCGTTCTCCGGCTCCACTACCACCGCCTTGAAGGCAACGAGCTGCGCCTGCATGAAGGGGAGGCCTGCCGGCACAGGGATAAGGTCGTTTTTTACCACGGGGAAGTCGATGAGCCGGTTCACCACGCTCGTGTAGTTGATGGGGATCTGGCGGGGCATGTCCTCGGGCGGCGCGAGGATCACCCGCTTTGCCTCCACCTCCTCTTCCACCGCCGCGACCTTCACCCTGTCACCGATGGAGATACCGGCGTTTGCCCTCGTGAAGTTATCGACCCGCACCTTCCCCTGGTGCCAGTCGGAGACCATGGATCGCCAGACCTTGGCCACCGTCCTCCTCTTCCCCTCGATATGGACGATATTGCCCGGGGAGAGGCGGAGCTGGAGCATGGTCTCGGGGTCGAGCCGGACCTTCCCTGCCCCCTGGTCCTCCGGGTACGCGCTGTCGACCTTCAGGAAAACTTCAGGCATCACCTTAAAGGTCATATACGCGGGGATAAAAAGTACTCTTCCGTATGAGGATCCTCCTCTTCGACCCGTTCCACGGCGCCTCCGGCGATATGATCACCGCAGCACTCCTCCATCTCGGGGCCGACCGCCCCGCGGTCATCAGGGCCATGGCCTCGGTGGTGAAGGAGCCTCTCATCGAGGAAGCGGAACGGGGCGGGATCCGCGCCCTCCGGGTCAGGACCCGGGCAGAAGCAAAGGCCCGGACCCTGGAAGAGGTCACGGGGAGGCTCAGGCAAGCCGACGCGCCAGCACCCGCCCTCGCCATGGCGGAGCGGGTGATCCTCCGGCTCCACCGGGCAGAAGAGGAGGTCCATGGCCCGGTCGTCCACTTCCACGAGGTGGGGGCCGACGACGCTATCGCCGATATCGTCGGGGCGTGCACGGCTCTCCATAGCCTCGGTGTCAGGCAGGTGGAGGTCCTCCCGGTGGCGCTCGGCGGGGGGTTCATCAGGGGGTCCCACGGGACCCTGCCGGTTCCTGCTCCCGCCACCGCCGCGATCCTTGCGGCCTCGGATCTCCCGGGACACCCCGGCCCGGATGAGGGTGAGCTCCTCACTCCTACCGGGGCGGCGCTCCTCGCAGAGTTCGCAACCCTTCCAGGCTCCCGGCAGCTGCCCGGGAGGATCCTCTCAGTGGGGTACGGCGCAGGGTCGCGGGAGACCGGATCGGTCCCGAACCTCCTCCGGGTTTTTCTCATGGAGACAGAAGGGCTCCAGCCAGATCGGGTTGAGATCCTGGAGACGAACGTGGACGACGTGACCCCCGAGGTCATCGCGTACACCATCACACGGCTCATGGCAGCAGGAGCGAGGGATGCTTCCGCCATACCCTCGGTGATGAAGAAGGGGAGGAGCGGCCACCTTGTCCGGGTCATCTCGGAACCGGCTCTGACCGGTCCCCTCGCAACGATCCTCGCTGAGGAGCTCGGCACCTTCGGGATCCGGGTCATCCCCTCGGTCCACCGGCTCATCCTTGAGAGGCGGGTCATCCGGGTCCCGGTCACCCTCGGCGGCGAGACACGGGAGGTCGAGGTGAAGGTCGGGACTATCGGGGGAAAAGTCTCCTCGGTGAAGCCGGAGTTCGAGCAGGCCCGCGCATGGGCAGAGGAGACGGGAGTGCCGGTGAGGGAGGTCCTTCGCAGGGCAGAGGAGGAAGCCTGGCGGATCATCTTTCGGGAGGGCGGGAATGGAAGGTGAGCGGGTCCCGACGGGGGTTCCGGCACTCGACTCCCTCCTCGGGGGCGGGATGGAGCGGCGGGTCATCACCCAGCTCTACGGGGAGCCCGGGTGCGGGAAGAGCACCCTCACCATCATCGCCGCGGTGGAGCGGCTCCGGGCAGGCGAGTCGGTGATCTACCTCGACACCGAGGGTTTCTCGGTGGAGAGGTTCCGGCAGGTGGCCGGGGAGAGCGCCGAGGACCTGGCCCGGAGGCTCTTCCTCTTCGAACCCCTGGACTTCGAGCAGCAGGGTCTCATGCTCGCCGAGTCGGAGCGGCTCCTGCAGAAGGGCGGGGTCGGACTCATCGTGCTCGACTCGGCCACGGCCCTCTACCGCACCGAGCTCACGGCAGGCAGGGAGGCGCAGCGGAAGCTCGCCCGGCAGATGATCCACCTCCTCGGGCTCGCCAAGCGGTACAACATCCCTGTCCTTGTCACGAACCAGGTCTACATGGACGTGATAAGGAACGTTGCCAGGGGCCTCGGGGGGACGACGATGGCCCATATCAGCAAGGCCATTGTCCGGCTCGAAGGGTCTGAAGGGCTGCGGAGGGCAATCCTTGAGAAGCACCGCTCCCGCCCGCAAGGAGGCAGCTTCTCCTTCGAGATGACAGGCGACGGGGTCAGAGCTCGAGAGACCCTGTGAAGACCGTGCGGGCCGGCCCCTCCATCTCGTTCTTCTCCCCGAGCCGGACGGTGAGGGGACCGCCCACCGTCTCCACGTGGACCGTATCCCCGACCATCCCGAGCTTCCTCGCGACAGCCGCCGAGGCCATGGCTCCTGTGCCGCAGGAGAGGGTCTCTGCCTCCACCCCCCTCTCGTAGGTCCGGATGTGGAGGACGTTCTCCCCGCCCTTCTCCACGAAGTTCACGTTCGCCCCGCTGGGGAACGTGTGGTGGTTGCGGATGGCGGGGGCCAGCTCGGCCATCTCGACAGCGCCGACCTCGTCCACGAAGACGACGGCATGGGGGACGCCGGTGTTCACCGCGTACACGGTGTATTCCAGGATCTCCTCCCTGTACTCCCCTTCACCCGTTGCCGGGATCTCGCTCCGGTTGAACTTCGGGGCCGGCATGCTGATGGTAGCCATAAACTCCTCATCCTCGTCGTACTTCGTGGAGACCTGGATCACGCCGGCCAGGGTCTCCACGGGGAAGGAGTCCGTCGTGTAGCCCTTGTCCACGAGATACTTGGCGTAGCCCTTGTCCACGATGTACTTGGCAAGGCACCGGATCCCGTTCCCGCACATCTCGGCCTCGCTCTCGTCAGG
>CAZKEV010000047.1:6873-13843 GCA_964551875.1 uncultured Methanomicrobiales archaeon
GCCGGTATGGAGCTGGTCCCCCCCGAGCCAGCGGACGAGGCGTGCGAAGGGGCGCATCGCGATGCCGTGCTCCCTGTTCCTCGTCATCGCCGCGTGCATGGCCCGGTGGACATGGATGGGTACAGTCACCGAGGGGGCCTCTCCAAGGGCCTGGAGGGCCCCGAAGCCGGCGATGATGACATCCACCATCACCATGTTCGCCCCGAGGGCGATCGCGTCTTCGGCCTTCTCCACGATCTTATCGGCACGGGTGGTGACGTTCACGGCATAGAGCACCTGGCGCCCGGTCTCGTCCTTCACCTTTCCGAGGCCTGCCATCACCTTCGGCACACGCTCCTTCATGGGGCAGAAGGCCTGGTCGGTGAGGGTCTCGTCGTCCTTGATCAGGTCAACGCCGCCCATGGCGGCCTGGTAGGCCACGTCAGCCGTGTCATCGGGCGAGAGGCCGACCTTCGGCTTGATGATGGTCCCCACGTGGGGGCGGTTCGTGGTGCCCACGAAAGCGCGGATGCCCCGGATCCCGAACCTCGGCCCGGGGAAGGGGATCAGGGTCCCGGGGAAGTCCATGTCCAGGAGCCGGACCGCGGCGAGCTTCCGGAGGCCGAAGAGGTTCCCTGCCACGACCGAGAGGTACTGCGCGACGTTCCCGGGCTCGAAGATCTCGGCCGGGTACCGGATCTTCACCAGGTGATGTCCCTCTCCGGGGATGATCTCCATCACCTCCCCGTCCAGCCTGCGGACGTACCCGGCCCTTGTTCCGATATCGGTCCAGGTGCCCGTCGTCTCCTCCTCGGCGATCCACCTCGCCGCCTCCTCCGGGGACGTCCCCTTCTCGGGCCTGAAGGAATAGGTTGCGAACACATCCGGCATGCCGATCACACCTGATCTCGGTGGGCTATCTGAAATGTCTTGTGGAACTCCTCGATGGACCAGCCCAGGAACTCACGGATGATGATGTAGGCGAGGGACGGGGGGATCGCCCCCTCCTCGGTGACGATGAGGTCGATGTAGGACGCAGGGGTTACGTCGAAGACCGGGTTGTGGACGGTAACGCGGGGAAGCCGGGCGGCCTCTGCAGGGGGGAGGATCTCGCCCCCTCCCCTCTCTTCGATCTCAACGAGCTCCCCGAGGGTGGTGCGGGGCGCGAACTTGTATGTTTCGGCCGCGACGATGAAGGGCGTTCGCGCCTCGTGGGCCGCGAGGGCAACGAGCGAGGTGCCGATCTTGTTCACGACGGCCCCGTTGACGGCCACCGCATCTGCCCCGACGAATACCCGGTCGATCCTGTTCATGAAGTGCCGGACGGCCGAGTCGACGATATAATGGGTGGGGATGCCGGCATCGGAGAGGGTCCTTGCCGTGAGGAGCCCTTGGTTCCCCGGCCTCACCTCGGTGGCAAAAACCTCGAAGTCCTTCCCCTGCCGTGCCGCCGTGAGGATGCAGGAGAGGGCGGCCTCGGAGTTGCAGTGGGTGAGGACCGTCTCCCCGTCGGCGATGTGGTGGGCCCCGATCTCCCCGATCCTCTCCACGGCGCCCTTCGACGAGCGGATGAACTGGTCCGCTGCCCGGATCACTCCCTCCCGGGCCTCCTCCAGCTCCCCCGCCCTCCCGAGGGGCATCATGACCAGGTGCACGGCGTTCGGGAGGGAGACGGCCGTGGGCCGGGTGGCGAGGAGGAGGGAGGCCGCCTCCTCCATCCCCTTCCTGAACTCCCCAAGGTCACGGGCCTCAAGATCGCGGGCATGGAACCGAAGGGCCTCGACTGCGACGCGGGCGATCCTCCCCGCGCCCCGGATCTCCATTTTCTTTATCTTCTCTGCAGTCTCACGGACAGACATAGGAACCTGTATTCTCTGTCTTCTCCGGAGCATAGAATGGTTGCGCAGGCCCGTTCCCCTTCCATCGCTGTGGTCTTTGACAGCGCGGGAACCCTGCTCCGGACCTATCGCGTGGTGAAGAACATCCCGGGCCAGGAGATCCTCACCGACGTGGAGACCACGGCCATCACCGCGGCATCCGACGACCGCGCCCTCATCGTCCTCAACGTCCGTTCCCGGGATGTCATGAAGGCCCCTTCGGACCTCTTCCTCTCCGAGTACCTCGGCACCCACCAGGTGAGCTTTGGGGTCTCCTGCGCGAACCGGGTCTTCACCCACGGGGAGATCGCAGATCTCCTGTACGCCGACCAGGCGGCGAAGGTCTCGGACCTCCAGGAGTGCATCCGGGAGGTCTGGGCACGCTGCCGGCTTGAGGCCCTCGTGGTCATCGACAGCGGGGTCATCCTGAACTTCGCCCGGGGGATCGTCGAGTTCACGGTCACCTCGGGCGGGAGGCCCTTTGCAGGCGCCGTGGAGACGATCGAGGAGCTGCACCTGATGGGCATCGCCACCTACATCGCGTCGGGCGACCGTGCCTCGAAGCTCGAGCGAATCGCGGACCACCTCGGTATCCCCCGGGACCATGTCCACGGCGTGGCAACCCCCTCCATCAAGGCGAGGATCGTGGAGGACCTGAAGGAGCATTACAATCTCGTCGTCATGGTCGGTGACGGGATCAACGATCTCCCGGCGCTTGAGAAGGCTGACCTCGCCATCCTCACCCTCCAGCAGCCGGGCGATAAACCCGAGGTCCTCTACCGGGCTGCGGACCATGTGGTGCCCCGGGTCCGGGACGTGGTCACGATCGTGAGGGACCTGGCCCGTCGGAATTGAACACCGTCCGGCCCGCTCGTCAATATAAAAGATAATATTAACCCACTGTACAGAGTAAGGGTGAGAGGATGGAGCACGCATGACCCCCCTGATCACGGTCGATCAACTCTCGATGCATTTCGACGGGAAGAAGGCCCTGAGCAACGTGAGCTTCGAGATTGCAGAGGGCGAGATCATGGGGATCATCGGGAGGAGCGGTGCAGGGAAGACGGTGCTCATGCACCTGATGAGGGGCGTGGACCAGTCGCCCACCAGCGGGAGGATCATCTACCACGTGGCAGTCTGCGACAGGTGCGATAATATCGAGCTCCCAAGTATGGCCGGGAAGCCCTGCCCCGCCTGCAAGGGCACCCTCGTTGCCATGGACGTGGATTTCTGGGACGAGAGGAACGAAGCCATGAAGCTGCGCATCATGCACCGCACTGCGATGATGTTCCAGAGGACCTTCGCCCTCTACGGGAACGACCGGGTCATCGAGAACGTCCTCCGTGCTCTGGACGATATCAACTACCCTGAGGAGAAGTCCATCAACCGGGCGGCTGACCTCCTGGACCAGGTGCGCCTCTCCCACCGGATGATGCATATCGCCCGGGACCTCTCGGGAGGAGAGAAGCAGAGGGTCGTCCTCGCCCGGCAGCTCGCGAAGGAGCCCTTCCTCCTCTACGCCGACGAGCCGACGGGCACCCTGGACCCGGAGACCGCCCGCCTCGTCCACGACATGCTGAAGACCGCGGCGAAGGAGAACCGCATGGGCATGGTCGTCACCTCCCACTTCTCCCAGGTGGTTCAGGACGTGGCAGACCGTGCCCTCCTCCTCAACGACGGCGAGATCGCCATGATCGGGGCCCCCGGGGAGGTCATCCAGAAGTTCATGAGTGGCCTCCAGGACCTCGAGCAGTTCGCCCAGCCCAAGGTGGGGAACAAGCTCATCGAGGGAAGGGACGTCATCAAGCGCTACATCTCCATGGACCGGGGCATGGTGAAGGCGGTGAACGGGGTCACCTTCGAGGTGGCGGAGAAGGAGATCTTCGGGATCATCGGGAAGAGCGGTGCCGGGAAGTCCACCCTCTCCCGGATCATCGCGGGGATCATGGAACCTACCACCGGGGAGATGAACATCCGGGTCGGGGATGAGTGGGTCGACATGACCAAGCCAGGGATCGAGGAGCGGGGCAGGGCGAAGGCCTACATCGGCCTCCTCCACCAGGAGTACGACCTCTACCCCCACCGGACGGTCCTCGACAACCTGACCGATGCCATCGGCCTCGAGTTCCCAAAGGAGCTTGCCGTAAGAAAGGCGATGATCACCCTCCAGATGGCCGGGTTCACCGACGAGAAGGCGAAGGACATCCTGGACCGGTACCCTGCCCAGCTCTCCGAGGGGGAGCGGCACCGGGTCGCGCTTGCACAGGTCCTCATCCGGGAGCCGAGGATCGTCATCCTGGACGAGCCGACCGGGACCATGGACCCCATCACGAAGGTCGACGTGAAGCACTCCATCATGCACTCCCGGGACGAGATGGACATGACCTTCATCGTCGTCTCCCATGACATGGACTTCGTGAAGGACATCTGCAACCGCCTCGCCCTCATGCGCGGCGGCCGGATCGTCCAGATGGGACCGACCGACAAAGTCCTCGGGAGCCTCACCGAAGACGAACGGGTCATCATGTCCCGGCCTGCGCCCACGGGGTGAATGCCCGTGGAGATCCTCCTGGACGGGAGGAGGCTGGAGGTCCGGGAGGGGGCAACCCTCGGCACCATCCTCGGGACAAGGGACAGCCGCCTGGCGGTGGCGGTGATCCGTCCCCGGGCAGCCGAGGCGGCAGAGACCCAGACCGTCCAGCTGACCACCACGAAGGGGGAGGTGGTGGTGGAACTCCTCCGTCCTGAACCTGTGCTCCTTTCTGCTCCGAGCGGAGAGAAACCGCTCAACCTCCACTGGGAGGACCGGTACGCGGCAGCCTTCGGGCCGTTCCAGGCGGATCTCACCCCGGCACGGGTCCCTCACCGGTACGCGCGTGGCGACGTCCTCCTGGGGTGCGGGGGGTATGACCCCAACCGGTCGTACCTCATCTTCTCCCGGATGAACCACCTGGCCGACCACGGGGCGGCTGCCGATGGCGGGGTGATCGGGAGGGTCATCTCCGGGAAGGGGGTCATCGACCGGTGGACAGAAGGGGACCGGATCGAAAAGGCCGAACGGGTCATCACTTGGGCCGATCGCTCAACCTCCTTCACCACCATGGACCTGGGCCTTCCCCTGGAGGACGGGATGCAGGTTGTGACCCATATCTCGGCCCTCGCAGAGGGTTATACCCCGGAATCTATCGACATACAGATCGCAGACCTCCTGGAGCACCTCCACCTGGCCCTCGCGAAGGGGCACTTCAGGGTTGACCGGGCCTCGAGCACCCATATCCGGGACGAGAGCCTCCCCGAACCCCATATCCCTCATGGCGATAAGGGGTTCCGGGGCGAGGGGACCATCACCCTGCGCACCCGGGGCCCGGCCGCGGGCGCGGCCTACATCTACCGGGGGGACGTCGCCGCAAACCTGTCCCACGCCGTGATCGGGCACGTGGTCCACGGGATCGAGCTCGTCCGGGTGGCCGGCCGGGGGGACCTCCTTGCTATCGGGATCGACCCCGCAAGGATCGACTTCATCGGCCTCCAGGCGCCCGAGGCGCTGCGGCTCGCCGCCGAGCGGGGTCTCTCGGCCTCGGCTGACCATGCGGGGGCGGGGATGGTGGTGGTGGACCAGGAGCCCGGGACCACCCTCGAGATGCTCGCCGCAAAGAAGGTGAAGCTCACCACCGCCCCCGAGGAGAAGGTGCTCGGGATCCGGCTCTCCTGCGGGGAGGCCCCCCAGACCTGCCACATCTTCAGGGAGATCACCGGTCTCTCCCGGCATGCCCTAGGGAGGATGCGGCTCTTCTTCAGGTTCGAGGACGTGGCGCTCTTCAAGGCGGAGCTCCGGGAAGGGATGAAGATCCTGCCCGAGCACACCCCCGGGGGGGAGGTTCCGCCCTATATCCTGGGGATGACGAACGACTCGCGGAGAGGGGCGGGGACGATCGGGGTGAGGGCGGCACCCCACGGCGAGTTCGGTCCGACCGCGGAGCCCTTCGAGGGGACGAACCTTTTTGGGATCCTCGTCGATACCGGGAAGATCGCGGGTCTCAAAGAGAAGGATATGGTCTACGTGAAGGAGGTTCCATGAAGCGCTATACTCCGGCCTATGCCGGGACGGTGACGGTCTACATCTTCATCGAGTCCACGGATCTCACCCCCGAGGATATCGCGGTACGGGCCTACGAGATCGCGCCCCACGCGATGGTGAAGGAGACCTGCTTCGGCCTACAGGTGACGGGGAAGCCGGAGGAGGTGGACGGGATCGTGGAGAAGATCCGCGCATTTGACCCGGCCCACATCTTTGTCAAGGACCGGGGGTTCCCGCCCGGCGATCCCCGCCGGTGCCGGGCGAACCTCGGGGGGGCGAGGCCCGGGTTCCATGGCCACGAGTTCGAGCTCTCCCTCATCGGGAACGTCTCCCGGGGCCTGGAGGAGGACCTCCACCCGACGGGTGTACCGGTGCCGGATGCCGCACCCGGCCACCGACCTCCTCTCCCCGTCGAGCGGCTAAAGAGACTCCTTGAGGAGGAACCTTCCCATGGTTAAAGTATTCATCTACCCGACCACGAGCCTGATCCTCTCGGACCTTGTCTCGCGGTTCGGCCACGAACCCCTCGGGTCTGCCCTCGGCATCCGGGAGCGGATCCAGACGGCGGGCTTCGAGTCCCCGCCCCTCCAGATCACCCCCGAGGAGCCGAAGAAGGGCCTCCGCTGGGCGGCGGTCGAGGTCCCGAGCGGGGTCCGCGGCAGGATGGCCATCATCGGCCCCCAGATCGACGCGGCAGAGGCTGCCGTCATCATCAACGATGCAGACCTTGCCTTCGGGTGCATGGGCTGCGCCCGAACGAACGAGCTCATCATCTACCTTCTCAGGACGAAGGGGATACCTGTGCTCGACCTCATCTACCCCACGACCGAAGAGGAGGGGATTGCGTTTGTCGCAGCCATCAGGAAGTTCCTCAGGGAGCTTGGGGGTGGTTCCCCATGACCGCGCCGGTGCGCATCGCCGAGCTCGCCTGCGGCCCCGAGTACAGCGGGGTCCAGAAGGAGATCAACGATGCGGCGGCCGCTGTCGGGGCCGAGGTCTTCTACCCCGAGATCTCTCTCGCGGATCTCCAGCGGGA
>CAZKEV010000048.1:0-13464 GCA_964551875.1 uncultured Methanomicrobiales archaeon
GGATCGAGAAGCTCGGAGGTGCGTAAATGGCAGCCAAGGGAGAGATGTTCTACGCCTGGGCCGGCGACAAGGCCATCCAGGACAAGGGCGAGTGCGGCGGCGCCGTAACCACGCTCCTCAAGTATGCCCTGGAGAATAAGATCGTGGACGCGGTCCTCGCCGTCAAGAAGGGCAAGGACCTCTACGATGCCCAGCCGGTGCTCGTCACCGACCCGAAGGACCTCGTCAACACCGCCGGTTCCCTTCACTGTGGGACCCTGCTCATGTCCAAGCTCGTGAAGAAGTACCTGGACGGGGCCGAGAAGATGCGCATCGGCGTGACCATCAAGGGATGCGACGCCATGGGCCTGTACGAACTTGCCAAGCGCAAGCAGGTGAACCTGGACAACCTGGTCATGATCGGGGTGAACTGCGGTGGTTCCGTATCGCCCATGATGGCCCGGAAGATGATCACCGAGAAGTTCGGTGTCGACCCCGACAAGGTCCTCAAGGAAGAGATCGACAAGGGCCAGTTCATCATCGAGTACGAAGGAGGCCACAAGGGCATCTCCATGGACGAACTCGAGGATGCCGGCTTCGGCCGGAGGACGAACTGCCGCCGGTGCAAGATGAAGGTGCCCCGCCAGGCCGACCTCGCCTGCGGCAACTGGGGCGTCATCGGCGACAAAGCCGGAAACGCCACCTTCGTCGAGATCTGCAGCGAGAAGGGTGCAGACCTCTTCAACAAGGCCATTGAGGGAGGAGTCCTCAAGGCCGAGAAGGCCCCCGATGCCGGGATCGCGGTGAGGGGCAAGGTCGAGAAGGCCATGCTCAAGCTCGGCGACAAGTGGCGGGAGAAGGACTTCAAGGGCCTCGGCGAGGGGAACGAGCGTCTCAAGACCATCATGAACGAGACCTCCCGGTGCATCAAGTGCTTCTCATGCATCGAGGCATGCCCCATCTGCTACTGCGTGGAGTGCAGCACCCGGAAGCCCTACCTCGTCCCGCCGGGCCAGGTGCCCCCGCCCTTCATGTTCCACCTGATCCGGTTCGTTCACATCTCGGACTCGTGCGTGAACTGCGGGCAGTGCGAGGAACTGTGTCCCATGGACATACGGAACTCCCTCTTCATGCACGCGCTCCAGTCGGACCTCGAGAAGATGTTCGGGCATGTGCCCGGGGTCGACATGTCCCTGCCGGTCCTCGCCCTCGTGGAGGAGCCAACCGAGCGTGCACGCCTGTCGTCAACCGGGAGCGACCAGATCTACGACATCTTCAAGAAGTAGAGCAATTTCATTGCTCTCCTTTTTTCGATTCGCCCTTTGGGCTCACAGTCGAAAAATAGGTAAACCTATTTTTCTCCACTCGCCCTTCGGGCTCGTCTTCGAAAAATAATTCCATTATTTCTTTCGATATCACCTGCGAGGTGACACCTTCAAGGAGTGAATGGCGATATCATCGCCCACTATCTTTCATTTTTTCCAAGGGCTTATAACAGGTGAACCCCCTGAACTGCCCCCCTCTCCCTGGGTCTCTATGCAAGGGGCCTTGGAATGGTTTGGTTAACTTCACGATCATGTTCAATGATTCTGTTAAGAGCCCGGGTGGAGAAAGCATATAATGGGCCGAAATTCTGTTTTATAAATACAATTGGAAAGGTTTAATAAGATTTTAACAGATTCATAGATTGCACCTATACACGAAATGGTCTCATGGTGGTATAGGTCGGAAACGTGAGGTGTTTGAAGTATGGTATTTCATCCCCCAGTGCAAATCGTGGCAAAGGCCGGTGACGCCGGTAAGTACAAGACCGGACTGCCTGCCTGGAACATGTTGCTCCGTGGCTTCATGGCCGGGGCCTACATCGCCATAGGCGGTGCGCTTGCCACGGTCTGCAGCACAGGCATTCAGGCTACCGATGCCGCTCTGAGATTTGGTACAGCAAGTGCAGGTTTTTCCTCGTTCATGACGGGTGCTACTTTCCCGGTAGGGCTTATCATCATTGTTCTCACGGGTGCAGAACTTTTCACCGGTGACGCGATGCTCGCCCCCATGGCAGCCTTTATCCACAAGATCAGCTGGATGAATGTGCTGAACCTCTGGGTGTGGGTCTACATCGGCAACTTGATCGGGTCGATCTGGTATGCGTACCTGATGGCCTATGGGCCGTTCTCAACCTGGGACGCAGCGGGAGCGGCTACGGTGACGGCATTCGGGACTCGTGCGATTGCAATAGCCGCGGCGAAGACGAGCTACGTCGGAACTGCCGGCATGTGGTCGGCGTTCCTGAAGGCTATCGGATGCAACTGGCTCGTGAACCTGGCCATCCTCCTCGGGATCTGTGCTGATGACCTCATCGGCAAGTTCTTCGGGATCTGGTTTCCGATCATGGCCTTCGTCTCCAGCGGCTTTGAGCACTCTATCGCCAACATGTACTTCATCCCCGCAGGGATCTTCACCCAGGGATTCATCACGGATCCGACCAAGCTGGTCGCTTCGGTCAACTGGGTAACGATGTGGACGAGCAACCTCATCATCGTCACCATCGGTAATATCGTTGGGGCGCTGTTCTTCGTCGGCGTCATCTACTGGGTCGCATTCCGCAAGGAGATCGCTGCCCTTAAGTAGATATCACGATGAAGATCCGTGATCTCGAGGTGAGGATCACCCCGATCCAGATCGGGGTTCTCCTCTTCTTCGTCATTTTTCTCATTTTCGCTTACTGGACAAGCAGGAGCACGATGCTCCTCCTCTTTGGCATCCCGATGGTCATCGGCCTCGCCGTGATCCCCATCCTGCTCAGGCACATGAGCCAGAGCCAGTACGAGGCACTCATCCCCATCTACGAGAGCGAGGCCCAGAAGGTACGGATCAAGGCGATCAACATGAACATGCTCGGGAAACCCGTCCGGATCGAGGGGGTGGTCGAGCGTGTCTCCTTCGACTTCCTCGACAGGCCCCAGTACATGGTCGCCGACCGATCCGGTGAGATCTCGGTGAAGATGTTCACCGCGCCGCGGGAGAAGATCCGGAAAGATGACATCGTCGAGGTCCTCGGGACCGTCATGAAGCGGTATTTACTCGTCGGGGAGGACCCGGTGATCAACTGCGTTTCCATCCGCAAGGTCAGCGAGGCACCCGGAAAGAAGAAGTCCTGAAATCCTGCGGCGTGCATCTCCCCTCTTATCTCCACCGGTTCTTGCGACCTGCCAGGCCGTAATAATCGGTGTTCGGAGACTTAGGGGGAGCCATAGGGATATGAACCGGGAGATGTCACAGGAGGGTGAAGGCCGGGTGACGGACCGTGGGTGATCAGGATGGAACGGAGTACCAGGCAGGGCTAGAGCGGGCCATTGCCGGCTGCTACAGGGATGCGGTGGAGCTCCTGGACCGGCACCTGGCAGAGGCACCGGATCATGCTGATGCATGGATCGCAAAGGCCCACAGCCTGGCCCGGATGGGTTTTTTCCAGGAAGCAGTGGCATGCTGCGAGCGGGTGATCGACCGGGAGCCCCTCTCCCTGGACGCCTGGTTCACCCGGGGCCTCGTCCATTACCAGGTGGGCCGGTGGACCGAGGCGGTTGCATGCCTGGACCAGGCACTTCGGATCGACGGAGCCCACGCCGAGGCCTGGTATGTGAAGGGCAACTGCCACTACTACCTGGGAGATTATGACGATGCCCTCGAATGCTACGACCGGGTGATCTCCCTTGACCCGCAGTACCCCAAGGCCTGGTACAACAAGGGGGTCACCCTGGCTGACATCCGGCGCTACATGGACGCCCTGAGATGCTACGAGGAAGCTCTCCGCATCAACCCCGGGGTCGGGGTCCTCTACACGAACCGGGGAGTGGCCCTGGCCGCTCTGGGCCGCTTTCACGAGGCGGTCGCGTGTTTTGACCGGGCCATCGAGATCAACGAGCGGGACATCACTGCCTGGAACAATAAAGCGGCAAGCCTCAGGCGCCTGGGGCGTGATGCCGAGGCCGAGTCCTGCGCTGGGAAGGTGCGGGAGATCACCGGCGGACACCTCCCTCCCTGGATGGTGTGAAACCCACAGGGGGTTCGCTGGGCAGAACTGTTTAGAACCGGGTGGGCAGCCCCTCGCCGGCAGGTTTCGGCCGTTCCCGTTCCATCGACCGGATGTAATCCTCGTACAGGTGGATCCGGGTACTCACCGGGAAGGGTATTCCCAGCGTGCTGATGATGGCGTCACCCTGGTCCAGGGTCTGGATCTCCGTGTCCATCGGGGAGAGGTCCTGCTTCGCGTGGCCTGCTACGATGGCCCGGTCAGAGCGGTCAGAGAGGCCCATCACTACGTAGGTATTCAGCTGGGCCAGGATCCGGGGATCGATGTTCTTTGGCTGCTGGGTTACCACGCAGAGGCCGACCCCGAACTTCCGGCCCTCCATGGCACACTCCCGGAAGACCCGCGTGCCTGCCCCTGCCTCGCCGAGCACCCGCTGGGCTTCTTCGATGGTGACGAGCACCTGTTCCTTTCCACCCTCCCCTGCGATGCCCCAGCCGGTAGCGTCCTTCTTGCGGGATTCCAGGAGGCGCCGGGTTATTACCGAGAGGATGAAGAGCTCACTCCGTTCCCCCATGCCGGGCAGATCGATGAGGACCACCCGGTTCGCGGCGAGGGCCTTCTCCATGTCCGTGAGCGAGGACCCCCTGGCCCGGAGGAAGGGGTTCGCCTTCACGAGGATCTGGAGATGCCGCCTGATGACCGAGAGGGTGGTGGGCGCGAAGTTCCCGAGCCGATGGGCGAGGGCCGGATTCCCGCATGCTCCCACCCAGCGTCTTGCCTCGTCAAACTCTGTCCGCTGGAAGAAGTCCACGAGGGTGGAGCCCGGCACATCGTCGAGCATCTCGATCACCTCCCGCTGGGCCGATGAGTGCTCGAAGAGGAGGAGCATATCCTCGGCCCGGAAGTCGTCATACTCCAGCCACAGGCTTGAGAGGGAGTACTTCTTCCGGTAGGCCTCCTCCCGGATGGTGAAGACAGCGAGACCGTCGGCGGCTGCCGGGCAGTGGACCAGCCCCCGTGATTCCCGGCCGGAAGCCTTGCCCCCACCGGCCACGTACTCCCCGTGGGGGTCAACGAGGACCAGGCCGAACTGCCGCGCCCGCATGGCAGAAGCACAGAAGACCTTCATAAAATTGGATTTGCCCATGCCGGTCGTGGCGAAGACACCCATGTGCTGGGGCATGACGCGGCTGTGGAGCGCCACCCGGACCCCGGAGAGGACATCCTGGCCGGTCCGCATCGCCCCCACCTCCAGGTCGCCCATCACCTGCCGCAGGAAGAGGAAGTCCTCCTCCGCCGGCCGCTCGACCCGGGAGAACTTGGTGGGGATGGTCCGGGGCTTGCGGAAGACCCCCCCGGTGTCCACGTACCCCATCGGGATTGCCTCAACGAGAAGGAAGACGTCCTCACCCAGCCCGTAGAACCGGTCGGTGTGGGGGCGGGTGTCCCATTTCGGATCGTCGAAGTTACTCGAATGGGTCAGGTCTGTTACCTTGGCAAAGAAGGTGCTGCCCTTCTCCTGGTCGGCGATCTTCAGGATGTCCCCGACGAAGAGCCTCTCGTCGAAGGGAACGGCGAACCGGTAGGAGAGGACACTGTCCCCCACGAGCCGGTACTTGGCATGGTCCGTCACATCAGTATCGTTCAAGTTCATCATGGTAATCCCCGAAGAGGTCCCGGAAGTCAGAGAAATTCAGGCCTGATTGGTCGAGCTTCCGGATGAGATTTTGCCGGAGCTGGACCAGGGTATCTCCGGTGATGGCAGCATGGCGGTGGGCATCCAGGAGCGGGTACGGGTACCCGGTGACCCGGCCGTCATCGCTGCAGGCGGCCAGGGTGGAGAATACCCCCAGAGCCGACTCCCCGGTGGTGCCCCGCGGCAGCTCCATCTTGAAAGCGGTTCCGGCGCGGGGGTGCAGGAGGCCCACCCAGGTGTCGCCGTGCACCCATTCACGGTATCGCGTCCCGTCCAGGAGGTTGTCCGGGACCCGGAGGCACCAGGGGGCGGAAACCCCGAGGCGGGCCGAGAGTGCCACAACGGATCGCACGAGGGGGAAGCCCCCGCCCCAGGTGGCCGTGGTGCGCTTCGTGACGGCCGCAAGGCCGATACCCTTCCTGGCACACTGGCGGACGAGGGCAGAGATGGGCGGATCATGGCTCGCGTGGCTCACCCGCAGGGCCCCGTCCAGGAGGATGACATCAGTTTCGTTGAGCTTCTCGAGGATAGTGGTCGCCGTCCCGTACTCCAGGGTATCCCGGAAAATGGACGCAGCAAGGACCCGGTCACGGTCATCGAGGGCAGTGATTGGGTCGCACCCGAAGCACTCCCGGTACAGGTCAGCAAAGTCCCGGTCACGTTCCTCCCGCCCGATGGAAACCAGCCGGATGCCGGTCCCGGCAAGGAATGCCCTCGTTCCGCGGGAGAAGCAGCTGGCGACGGCGCGGATGGCACCGACCGAAAAGGACCCCCCCTCCACCACCATGGCGTTGGAGCCGTCGATGGCCACGACCTGCCCGGTCCAGGAGGGAGCAACCGAAATGAAGGATGGGGCGTCGAATCCGCCGTGCTCCTGGAACCGTGCCGCAAGGTCAGGGGGGGTGATCTCCCGGATGCGCCCGACAGCGCGTTCCAGGTCCTCTCGGTAGTTATCCGCCGTCATCGGGGCTCCTGACAGTACTCGTGCCATCCGGCCCTGCTTCCACGACGAGGAGGTTGGAGAACTCGCCCTGCACGTCAGGGATGTGAGAGATGAGGAAGATCTGGGGGAAATGGGCCTCCTGGGTCCGAAGGGCACGGAAGAGATTGCTCCGCCGTTCCTCGTCCTGGCTCCCGAAGATCTCGTCAAAGATCAGGAAGGTGGCATCAGGGATCCCGTGCATCTCTGCCAGGTACCGGGAGAGGGCGATCCGGAATGCCACGGCGATATCGTCCTGCTCCCCGCCGCTGAAGCGCCCGGCCGGGAAGTCGCCCCCCAGGTCGTGAACCAGAAGAGTGAAATCATCATCGATGAGCACCGCATCGTACCGGCCATCGGTTATATCTGAAAGGATCCTTGAGGTCTCGTCCTGTATCCGGTCCCGGACCACACCCAGGAGATGGTCCGTGAACTGACCGATGAGGTCCCGGGTGAGGTCCAGGAGTTCCATCTCCCGGTCGATCTCACCGATCTCCCTGGAAGCTTTCTCGGCCCGCTCAAGGCTCCCGTCCAGATCGGTCCTCTGCTCTCCAAAGCGCCTCAGGTCGCCCATGCAGCGCTCCAGGGCGATACCGGCATCCCTGAGCTCCCGCTCCACCATCTCCCGCTCGGACGTCGCGGCAGCGAGATCCTCCTCGTGGAAGACCAGCTCAGCGATCCGACCCTCCAGCCGGGCCAGTTCCCCTTCTGCCCCGGCCAGGGCGGCGGCTGCCCGGTCCATTCGGTCCTGCCGCTCCGGGAGCATCTCGATGCGGGGCTTCAGGGCAAGATAGCGTTCATGATCCGCCTGAGCCCTCGCGAAGTACTTCTCGAGCGCCAGGTGGCGGTCCCGGTCGTATTCAAGGGACGCCATCTGGCTCGAGAGGCGATCCCGCATCTCCCGTGCCGCCACCGTGTTCTTCCGGAGTGTGCCGTTGTACTCAAGGAGGATGCCCTTCCGCTGGATCCGTTCCCTCAGCACGAGGTATTCACGCCATGGATCCTCCAGGGAATCGCGTTCCTCCTCAAGGCTGCGCACCAGCGACGCATCGTGGCCCAGCTCCCGGATCTCCCGATCGATCCCTTCCCTCTCGGTGAGCCGGGAAAGGGTCTTTGCCTGGAGGCCATCCCATTCCGCAAGGAGGGGGGGCATCTGCGCACAGCCGTGGCGGAGCCGGGCGACCTCCTCCCGCTTCCCCTCCCGTGATCCCATCTCATGCTCGATCCGGTTATGCTCCTCCGGGTCATAGCAGTCGATACCGAGGGCCCGGATCGCCGCCATGAGAGCTGAATCCTGTTCTTCCAGCCTCTGGAGATTCATGGCGCGAATCTTCCGCCGGTCTGCCAGGGTCCGGCGTTCACCTTCCTGCTGCCGGTGCCGGTCCCGGTCCGCGGCCAGTGCGATGAGCTCCAGGGATACCCGGGTATGGTTTTCTGCGAGTCCGGACTGTTCGTCCTCCAGGTGCTGGAGGGCTATCCGGGCCTTTTCCTGGCTATCCTGCAGTTCCTGGAGAAGGAGGCCGTAATGGTCCCGCAGCGGCTGATGGCAGGTCGGGCATGCGCTTTCCGGCCCCAGCTCCAGGATACCCGCCAGGTGCCGCTCTGCCTCCTCCACCTCGCTTCTCCTTGCCTGGATGGACGCTGCGGCGGTGGCCATGCGACGGTCGGTGAGAGACCGCTCCTCTTCCAGGCGCGGGATGGCGACGCTGACCTCCTCAGCCCCTGCCAGCCCCCGGTCCAGTTCCCTGATCGCGCCATCGAGGTTGGCGATCTCCTCCCGGGCTGCATCGGCCTGGAGCCGGATGCCCTCCCGTTGCAGATCCAGCTCGCGGGCGCGGGCCATTCGGACCGCCCTCTCCCGAAGTTCCCCGTCGTCTGAGAGTTCCCGCTCGAGGGCACCCAGGGCTTCCCGGTCACGTTTCAGCCCCTCGATGCGTTCCCGCAGGGTTGCTCCCTGGAGCCGGAAGCCCTCGAGGTCATGCTCCGCCCTGATGGTGGCCTCCCTGAGAGTGTGAAACCTCTCCTCGCGGGCGTTTTGGGCCTGCAGCGTGGCCAGCACCTCATCCCGGCGGGCAACCCGCGGTTCCAGCTCCCGGATAGCCGTTTCATCCCGCTGGATCTGTTCCAGTTCCTTCCCGGCGGCCGCGATCTGCTCCTCCAGGTCCCGTATACGGACTTGCGCATCTCCTCTCTGCCCGGCCAGCCGCTCCTGCTCGGCCCTCCGACGGTTCATCTCCTCGAGAGCTGCCTGAGTCTCCCCGAACGCAGGTTCCGTCTCTGCCAGGTCCCGGTATTCGGGTACCAGCCGGTTGAGGTCGGCGATCTCCCGGTCCCGGTCCTCGCGTTCCTTCCGGAGGCGGTCACACTCAAGCCGGAGGTGACCCTGCTCCCGGATGAGCATGGCCTGCCTTGCCTGTGCCTCCCGGAGGTCATGGATACGGCGGTCCAGGTCAGGGACCTGTCTATCGAGGGCGAGGGATTCCTTCCGGAGAGCGTCCTTTCGGTCCTCCGCCACCTGGATCTCCCTGCCGATGGCATCCCTCCGCGCCCTGACGGCGTCAGGGCTGATGCTCTCCAGGGTGCCCCGCAGCCGTTCCCGCCTGGCCGCGAGGATCTCCCGCTCATCCCGGAGGATCTTCCCCCCGTCTTCCTTCATGCAGTCGATACCGAGCACCTTCCGGAACCAGGCCTTGCGCCTCTCCCGGTTCGTATCCAGGAGTGCTGATAGGTCCTTCTGCCCGGAGAAGATGGTGTGACGGAAGTCAGCGGGGCCCATGTGAAGGAGCTGGTGGATCTTCTCATGTACCTGGATGACGCCCCTGGCCATGAGCTTCTTTTTATGATAGAATTTTGCGGTATGGGATGGGCCCCCCTTTCTCCCAAAGGTCCGGAGAACCAGAAAATCATCGCCACCCAGGGAGAATTCCAGACACACCACCGCCTTCTCCAGGGGGCCTGCGAAGGCGCTGACAATGAACTCGGAGTCGAGGCCGGTGCCCTGCACACCATAGAAGGCGAAGAGGATGGCATCCACAATGGTGCTCTTCCCGGAGCCATTGTTACCTACGATTCCGGTGATGCCGTCCTTGAAGCGGAGATCCTGGTCTCGGTAGCGCTTAAAATTCCTCATCTGCAACCTATTCAGCAGCATCTCCGCCCTCGCTCTGCTGCTCCATGACCGTCCGGATGACCGCCTGCCCCCTGGCGAGCACAAACTCCTGCCGGTCCGGTGGAAGGCCCAGGCCGCGGACGAATGTATCGAACTCCGCAGCATAATCGATACCGGCCAGGCTGCGTGCACGAGAGGAGGGGACCCCCCTTTCGTCAGTCCGGAACACGATCTTCAGGTCAAGGAGCCGGCTTCGTTCCTTCATGAATGTCCGGGGGTCGATGGCCCGCGACGCCTCAGGGCGGACCCCTTCGAGGGTCAGTTGACACATGGGGAAATCTCCTCCGGTATCCACCGGCTGAATATGTTCCCGGATTGCTTCCCCGATCTCAGCCCCCGATAAGCCATCGCAAGGGAGAGATCCCAGGTCCAGCATAGGAGTGCAGGGGAGATCCAGATGTTCCACGCTCTGCTTGTCCGGCTCAACGATGAGTCCACCCTTTACGTCCCGGATCTCGCTGTAGGAGCAGTACTCCTGGGAGCCGCAGTACCAGGCATGGTCGGCCACCTGCTGCTGCCCGTGGTAGTGGCCCAGGGCGATGTAATCGAAGGCAGGGTCGAGCATCGAGGCGTCGATCTCGTGCTCGGCTACCGTGTTGAGCCGCCGGTCCGAGAGTGTACTGGCAAGGCCATGGGTGACCAGAACGTTGGCATGAGACCGCGATATCTTGATCCGGTCAAACTCCTGCCTGTAGTGAGCCCGCTCCAGCATGTTGGGGATCAGGTGGAAGATGGTATCGCCGATCTCCACCTTCCTGTACTCATAATGGTAGGCAGCGTGAACCTCTGCCTGGTGGTACTCCAGAACCCGGAAGGGCGAGGTGGTATATCGGGTCTTTGCCATGTCGTGGTTGCCGGCGATGACCACCAGGGGGATGCCGGCGGCGTCCAGCCGCTCCAGGGTCTCCAGGGCCGTGGTGTAGGCCACCGTCTTGGGCTTTACCTGGTCGAAGAGGTCCCCGGCATGGACGAGGACATCGGGGCGTTTTGCGATGATACGGTCGATGCCACCGGAAAAGTGCTCGTAGATGAGCTTCTCGCGGAGGTTCATCCCGTCGTCCTCGGCGAGGCGGTTGAACTGCGAGAGGCCGAGGTGGCTGTCACCAATATGGACGAATCTCATCGCTCCCGTACCCCGGATCGTCCCGCCCCTTTATAGGCCTGATGGGGGCGGTGCGAAGATGGGATCCCCGATCACCAGCTATCTATACCCGTTCCCTGATATTTGTATGGTGAAGATATGTCGCGAAGAGCTGTCGATGCAGTCTTCCAGGGCCTCTTCACCCTCACCGATATCAGGGTAGTGCTCAGGAGGACAGCCCCCCTTCACGAGCTCTCCGAGGATGACAGGAAGGCAGTTCTAAAGTCCCTCGCAGATCTCAGGCAGCAGATCGGGATCCTTGAGGAGGAGCTTCTCCGATGAGGTGCACGGGGGATATCGAGGTACGGGACCTTGAAGAGGTCGCGATCAACATCGATCCCATCCAGGCCGGGGGAAGGCTCACGGCAGATGCCATGAAGGCGATCATCGCCTATGGCGACGGTTACTCCGTCTGTGATAACTGCCGGAAGCCCTTCAGGCTGGACCATATAAAAAAACCGCCCCTCGATGCCTTCCACCGGGATCTCGCCCGGTTCGTGGGGATGGACGAGGCGCGGGTCATGCCCGGCGCCAGGCGCGGCTTCCAGGCCGTGGCCGATACCTACGTCGAGAAGGGGGCGCCCGTCCTCCTCACCGCCCTCTCCCACTACACGGAGTTCCTGGCCATCGAGGCGGCGGGAGGTATCCCCAGGGAGATCCCGAAGGATGCGAAGAATATCATCACCGCCGATTCCGCGGCCAGCCGGATCGAGGAGGTGACCCGGGAATTCGGGCGGCCCCCGGCTCTCCTCTTCATCGATCACTTCGATTACCAGTTCGGGAACGAGCATCAGGTGCGGGAGATTGCCCGGGCTGCCCGTGCATATGATCTGAAGGTGATGTATAATGGCGCCTACACGGTAGGCATCATGCCTGTGGATGGAAGGGAACTGGGGGTTGACTTCGTCGTGGGATCAGGGCATAAGAGCATGGCGTCCCCAGCGCCATCCGGCCTCCTCGCGACGACCAGGGAACACGCACAGGAGCTCTTTCGGACGACGCAGGCGAAGGGTGACATCACCGGGAGGGCGTTCGGCGTGAAGGAGGTGGAGCTCCTGGGCTGCACCCTCATGGGTGCTACTATCATGGGGATGATGGCCTCGTTCCCCCATGTCAGGGAACGGGTGAACCGGTGGCAGGAGGAACTCGCGAACGCGGAGATCGTAATCAATGCCCTCCGGTCCATCGAGGGAACGACCATCCTCTCCGAGTATCCCAGGAAGCATACCCTGACCCGGGTGGATACCCGCAACTCGTTTGACCGGGTTGCGGAGACCCATAAAAAGAGAGGATATTTCTTCACGAGTGCCCTCCTCGAGAAGGGGATCGGGGGGGTCATCCCCGGGGCGACGAGGGTCTGGAAGTTCAACACGTACGGGCTCACGAGGCATCAGGCGGAGTACCTTGCCTCGGCTTTCACCGGGATCGCGGGGGAGAACGGCATACCTGTTACCTGATCCTTCCCATGCAGGGCTTGGAGTCAGGGCCGGTATCCACCGCTATTTCCGGACCTTCCTCGCCGTCCCGAAGCATTCCAGCGCCTCGTCCTCGCGCCGGAGCTTGACAAGGGTATTGCCCTTCGCGATCCATGCCTGACATAACTTCGGATCGATCCGGAGGGCGGTGGTGTAGCATTCGAGAGCATCGCTGTAGCGCTCCAGGGCTTTTAACTCGTTGCACTTGGCGAGCCAGGCGTCCGCGGCAGCAGGATTCTCCTGGATTGCCTGGTCGAAGTACTGGATGGCCTTCTCGTGCTTCCCCTCCTTCGCGCACCGCTTCCCCTCCTCCATCCAGGTACAGGCCTTTGCATCGTCCTCTTCCTCCCCTTTTCCTGCCATGATCACCGGTGTGCCGGAGGGATAATGGAATTTTGGGTTGAATCTATCCTGAAACCATCGTGCAAGGGGTATTGAAAACAAAGGACCGGTACCGGAAACCAGAATGGATGGGCTTGAGCGGATTCGAACCGCTGATCCCCGCCTTGTAAAGGCGATATCATAACCAGCTAGACCACAAGCCCGCTTGATAGGGTGGAGCGGCGATCCTATTAAAATTGCTGAAAAGCCAGTCCGAATCAATCCTCCACGAGATACTGGAGGCTCTGGAGATTTTCGGGAAAGGAGAGGCTCTTTCGGCAAGAGAAGCTGCCCGGGTATATGGATACAAAAGGCGGATGGATCGAAGGATAAGGAGAAAAAAGTTACTGGAACCCGAAGGACCGAAGTGTCACATCCGGGTTCACGGCACCGACGTGGTAGACAACGCCCTCAGTGAGCTCGTTGATGACGACCTCGGCAGGAGAGAAGAGGGAGGTATCGATCTTGTAGAAGTCGAACTTCGCGTCCTTGAAGATC
Organism: uncultured Methanomicrobiales archaeon; assembly: GCA_964551875.1. Taxonomy (GTDB): domain Archaea; phylum Halobacteriota; class Methanomicrobia; order Methanomicrobiales; family JACTUA01; genus JACTUA01. The sequence continues at coordinate 13,349 of CAZKEV010000048.1, forward strand.
TCGTAGAAGGGCTTCCCGTACCCCTTGGACTTGTTGCTCGGGATCTTCTCGAGATACTCCTTGATCTTCGGGTTCTTCACGGTGAGGTAGATGGACCCGTGGTAGATGGTCGCATC
>CAZKEV010000049.1:0-2460 GCA_964551875.1 uncultured Methanomicrobiales archaeon
GAGTCAGAGAAGATCCGCGAGTTCCTGAAGAAGAACGATCACAACGGGTACTTCCGGTAGGACAAGAGACCTCTTCTCCATCTTTCCGTATCTCTCATCTGTTTCTCCCTTTGGTGGGGGAGAATGCCCCCCGTGGGTAAAGATTAATGGAAATCCCGTGACAATGTGATCACCATGCTTGTGATACACAGGGAGTGCTGCGGCTACTGCGGGGCCTGCGTCTCGGTCTGCCCCGAGGGCGCCCTCGAGCTCATCGATGCCTTCCTCACCGTGGATGACTGCTGCGTGAACTGCGGGGTCTGCACGAAGGCCTGCCCGCTCGGTGCCCTTGAGGTGACGGATGAAGAACCGGTATGATGCACTCATCATCGGGGGCGGGCCCGGGGGGGCGATAGCTGCAGGGGACCTCGCCGGGAAGGGACATTCCGTCTGCCTGGTGGAGAAGCGCCCGGCCATCGGTGCACCGGTCCGATGCGCCGAGGGGATCGGGAAGGACGTCCTCAGCGAGTTCATCGAGCCCGAGGAACGCTGGATCTCGGCCGAGATTCAGGGCGCACAGCTGGTCGCACCTGACGGGACCACCATGTCCATCGAGCGGGAGATGGCAGGGTCCAAGGTCGGGTATATCCTTGACCGGAAGATCTTCGACCGCGAGCTCGTCTGGCAGGCCGCCTCCCGGGGTGCGGAGGTCTATGTCAAGACCCGGGCAACAGCACCCCTGATCGAGAACGGGGCGGTGAAAGGGGCGACACTCGAGAGCTGCGGCGAGGTGAGGGATGTCAGGGCTGACGTGGTCATCGCCGCTGACGGGGTCGAGTCCAAGTTCTCGCGCTGGTGCGGGGTCGACACCGCCGTTCCCCTCCGGGAGCTGATGAGCTGCGCCCAGTACCTCCTCACCGATATCGAGATCGACCCGGCAATGACGGTCTTCTACCTGGGAAACGAGGTAGCCCCCGAGGGGTATGCCTGGGTCTTCCCCAAGGGCAGGCGGACCGCGAACGTGGGGGTCGGCATATCCTCGCGGAGATCCCGGGATGGGAACAGGGCACGGGACTACCTGGACCGCTTCGTGCAAGGCTGCTTCCCCGACGGGAAGACCATCGAGTACATCGTGGGGGGGGTCTCGGTCTGCAGGCCCCTCTCCTGCACGGTCTCAGACGGCCTCATGATCGTCGGCGATGCAGCGCGGGTAAGCGACCCCATTACAGGCGGTGGGATCTTCAATGCCATGCACACGGGAAGGCTCGCGGCCGGTATCGCGTCTGATGGCATCTCGGCGGGAGACTGCAGCCGGCAGGCCCTCATGCCCTATGACCAGGCATGGAGGCACTCGAAACTCGGGAAGACCCTGGAGAGGAACTACCGGATAAAGGAGTACTTCATCACCCTCTCCGATGAGAAACTGAACGCGATCGTCCACTCCATGTCAAAGATGAACCTGAAAGACTTCTCGGTCTTTGCCCTGGTGAAGGAGCTCCTCAAGAAGAATCCCCGCCTCCTCCTCGAGCTGAAGGGGCTCCACGACTCCCTCAACATTCCCGATTAAATTCATTCTCCCCCTTTTCCCCTCCATCACCCTGAAATACCGGGGGAGCCCAATATCTCCCTGTGATCTGCGGCGTAGACGAAGCGGGGAAGGGTGCTGTCTTCGGCCCCCTCGTTGTTGCAGCGGTCGCGTGCGGGAGCGACGAGGATGCGAAAGCCGTCGGGGCGAGGGACTCAAAGACCCTCTCACCGAGGAGACGCGAGGAGATCTATGCCGAGATCATCGCCCGTTTCTCAATTGCGACGAGGATCCTTACGCCTGGTGAGATCGATGCCCGCCCGAGAGCAAGCCTGAATACCTGCATCGCCCGCGCCCATGCGGCGGTCGTCTCGGATCTCTCTCCCGATATGGCCATCCTGGACGCCTGTGATGTGGACGAGCGCCGGTACAGGAGGACCATGGCCGGATTTCTCACAAAAAGGTGCAGGATCCTCTCAGTGCACGATGCTGACCGTATCTACCCGGTCGTCGGGGCAGCAAGTATCGTGGCAAAGGTCCTCCGGGACCATGCCATTGCCGACCTTGCACTCGAGTTTGGGGAGATCGGAAGCGGTTATCCCTCTGATCCGGTGACCATCGCCTACCTGAAGGAGTACCTGGGAGACCAGAAGGTTCCCCCGCCCTTTGCGAGGAAGAGCTGGGCGACCACCCGGATCCTCATGGACGAGCTCCACCAGGCCCGGATCACCGATTTTTAAGGCCTTCTTTTGCCGGATGAGCCGGGGTACCACCAGGTCCCCGGTAAACAAACTCCACCAGACCCGGATCACCGATTTTTAAGGCCTTCTTTTGCCGGATGAGCCGGGGTACCACCCGGATCCTCATGGACGAGCTCCACCAGACCCGGATCAACGATTTCAAGGCCTTCTTTTGCCGGATGAGCCGGGGTACCACCCGGATCCTCATGGACGAGC
>CAZKEV010000049.1:2560-6924 GCA_964551875.1 uncultured Methanomicrobiales archaeon
TCCACCAGACCCGGATCAACGATTTTTAAGGCCTTCTTTTGCCGGATGAGCCGGGGTACCACCAGGTCCCCGGTAAACAAACTCCACCAGGCCCGGATCACCGATTTCAAGACCTTTCTCTGCCCGGATGAACTGGGCCACCCTGGTCCCTCGTGACCGAGCTTCACGAGACCGGATCAATGATTTTAAGACGTTCCGGAGGGGCCTACCCTTTATCAACAAACAGAGCAGAGGTACCATGTGGACTGGCTCCTCGTCGTTCTGCTGATCATCCTGGTCCTCTATGGAGTCATTGCCTGGATCATCCGCAAGAAGAGGATCCGGGAGGATATCATCACCTTCTATGGGCCGATCATGGCGATAAAGAGCCACAGGATCGGTTTTTTCGACCGGTTCAAATCCGCGGCCCCGATCCTTCAGATCTATGGCTCCCTCGGTATCGCTATGGTCGCGGTGGTCTCGGTGGCCATGACCCTCCTCGTCGTCTATGCCTTCCGGACGGAGGTGGCAAACCCCCCGCCCCCCACCGGGGTCTTCAGCCCCCTCAACTGGTTCGTCATTCCGGGGGTGAATCAGTTCATCCCCTTCACGCTCCCGGTCATCCTGGCCATCGCGATCACCATCGCCATCCACGAACTCGGCCACGGGATCCTCTGCCGGGTCGAGGGGATCCTGGTGAAGAGCATGGGGGTCCTCCTCTTCATCATCCCCATCGGGTTCTTTGTCGAACCGGACGAGGAGGAACTCAAGAGGACACCCCCCGTCCCGAAATCCCGGATGTACGGGGCAGGAATCGCGAACAACCTGGTGCTGGGATTCGCGTGCTTCGTTGTTCTCATCCTCCTCCTGGGTGCGGTGGCACCCGTTCCGGGGCCCATCATCTACATGCTCGTGGGGGATTCCCCCGCGTACAATGCCAGCGTGCCCCTCGGGTCGGTGATCGAGGAGGTGAACGGCGAGAGGGTTGCTACACCAGGAGACGTCTCCGCAATTCTCAGTAAAACGAAGCCCGGGGACTCCGTCAGCCTCACGGTGCTCCCGGCGGAGGTGGTGAGGGACCTCCCGGCCACCGGCCCGAGGCCCGTGGGAGCCACTTACACCTTCAACCTGACCTCGTCCCCTGACCGGAGTTACGGGTTCATGGGGGTGAACTACTACAATACGGACGAACTGGTCATAGTCCTTAAGAACTTCGGCTCGATAGAGGGTTTCCTCATACTCGGCTATCTTCCGGTTGACATCCTGGAGAACCGGATTCCCCAGCTCCACCTGATCCTCATGAACAGCCCGGAGGAGGCCTTCTTCAGGGCCCCCTTCCCCCTCTTCTGGGGCATGATCCACTTCTTCTTCTGGTGCGGGTGGTTCAACTTTATGGTAGGGACCTTCAATGCCCTCCCCATGGTCCCCTTCGACGGAGGCTTCATCATGAAGGAGGGAGTTGACGGCCTTCTCAGGAGGCTTGGGAAGCCCCAGCTCGCGGACCGGCTGGTCCTCACCATCAGCCTGGTCATCCTTGCCCTGATCGTCCTCATCGTGACCATTCCCCTGATCGTGCGCCTCATCACGATCATGATGCCGGCTGGCTGAGGCTGTACGACCGGCGATAACCGTTCGAGGGCAAGACTCACGAAGCCCTGATAAGATACGAGCAACCGGTTCCGGCCACCTCAGATACCGGACACTGCCCCTGAACTGGAGAGAATCCAAAGAAATAGATATATCAACGGCACAAGGTAGAAGTACGAACAGAAGTCTGGCACCACGGGGGTCGGGATCGCAGACAAAGGAGGTTCCCAAGAGCAAACGCTATGCCCTTGGCTGGTACCACGAGGGCGTCACCCACCTCTCCATCCAGGAGTACGAGGAGGCCATGGCCTTCTTTGACAAGGCCCTCTCTGCCATCCCCGATCACCCGGACTTCCTCGTAGGGAAGGGGGACGTCCTCTTTGCCATGGGCCGGTTTGCAGAGGCACTCCAGCACTACCAGAAGGCCGCCACCCATGATCCCGAAAACTACAAGGCATGGCTCCAGATCGGGATCACCCTCCTGAAGCTTGAGCGCTTTGACGATGCCCTGGAAGTCTTCAGGAAGCTCCGTTCGATGAACGAGTACGACGGCGAGGTCTGGCTCGGCCTCGGGATCTCCCTCCTCTCCCTGGGCCAGAGGATAGAGGCGGGAGACGCCCTCAAGAATGCCATGCGGTTCAAGCCCAACCAGCCGGCCCTGTACTACTACCTCGCCCTGAACGAACAGGACGACGACCAGGCGCTCCGCCTTCTCCTCCGCGGGTACCGCATCGACTCATCAAACCTGGATATCATCGTTGAGCTTGTAACCCGGCTCGTCCGGTCCGGCAGGAAGGCGGACGCCGCAGCCTTCTACCGGAAGGCCAAGGCCATCGATCCCGGGAACCCCCGGGTGATGGAACTCGAGAACGTCTGCACCAAGAAGACGTGAGACACTCCGAAGCCTAATGGTCTACCGCATTTTGGGGACGGCAACAGGGGCAAGCCGAAGGCGCAATCCCAAGGAGCGTCCAACAATTCGGGATCTTCGATGAGAATCGCCCTTTTTCAGTTTTTCAGGTGATTCTACTATTGGGCTCTTGGGGGGACATCCGCCCCGCCGCGGGCATCCCCCGTCGTGTACTGGACCTCGTGAAGGACGGTTTTTGGTACGAGAAGACCTCGACATCTCAAAAGGGCCCTGTCCTATCTCTCCGAATTACGATAGCCCCCTACTCCTCGAGTATGGCCACGAGGGACCCCTCAGGGACCCCGATACTCTCGGAGATTGTCGGGCATTTCACTGCCATGAGGTATGCAGTGGGCGGAAGCCCCCCATACTCGGGAAGAGCCTCGTAGTTGGCCATCCCCTTTGCGATGATGAGGGAACACCGGTCTATCGCCTTCTGCAGGTCGGGAGGTATCTTCCCGAGGTTCACCCCGATATCGCCGCTCCCGGTATGGGTCACGCTGGCAATGCGGTGGAGGCCCGCCCTTTTGGCATCGTCCATGGTCGCGTCGTTCAGGATGGGTGCACCCTTCACTGCCACGGTCACGTGTGAGCCCGTCACCGTGAGATGCTCTATGAAGAGCCGGTCAAAGATGATCTCTCCTGCATTGTCGGTGAAGTACACGACCTCACGGGCAAGGTCCGCCATCCTCCCTGTGTCATCGATAAAAAAACCCTTCCTGAACTCGTGGTCGAAGAAGGTCCTGAAGTCATCGGTGACCCGGTGAGAGAGGACCCCGTAGTCGAAGGTGTTTGCGATCACGCTCGCGAGGGCATAATCCCGGAAGCTCGAGAGGGTCTGACGCACGGCCTGGCAGGCCCTGATGGCCTCCAGAGTGCTCGCCTCCTTGATACGCCGGTAGGGATCCGGGTCTCCGAGGATCTCGTATGCCCGGTGATGGGCAGCGGATGCCACGAGGGATGCCGGGTGGGGGGATCCCCGGTAGGTATCGAGGAGGGCACGGCATCCGGAGAGCACGTGGCCGATCTTCCCCTCATCGCAGGTCGAGAGCCGGCACTCGTACTCGATCCGCGAGAGGAGGCAGTCATAGCACCGGTCATGGATCTTCATGGGACTCTCCCTGCCATGAAAAAATATGGTGATCGATGGGGCCACTGCGATTCGAACGCAGGTCAGAAGACCCCCAGTCTCCTAGGATAACCAGGCTACCCTATGGCCCCCCTCTGTAATGGGAACCGATCCCTTATGTACCTTCTCTTTACCCTCGTGCCCGCCTCAGATCTTAAGACGTTTAAAGGCCTCCACGTTCCTGGTGGGGGCCTTATGTACCTTCTCTTTACCTTCGTGCCCGCCTCATATCTTCAAACGTTTGAAGGCCTTCAGTTCCTGGCGAGGGCCTTCTGTACTTTCTCGTTACCCTCGTTCTCGGATTATATCTTCAGCCGCTTGAAGGCCTCCACGTTCCTGGTGAGGGCCTCGAGCTCGATGTCCGAGAGGTCGACCCGGGAGGAGCCCTGCTCGAGCTCAAACCGGAGCTGGTGCATCCTCACCTTCATCAGGTACATGAATAAGATCTGGAAGAGTATGATGATGCCGAGGAGGATGATAACTACGGCATAGAGCTCTTCGGTGGTCATCGTGCCCCCTTGAAGAGGATCTTCGCGAACCGGGTGACGAAGCTCTCGGTGGCTGCCTCCACGCCCTCCTCGGGCGCGATGCCGGCGATGTGGGCTGCAATCCTCCGGAAGGCACGGGAGGCCTCGCTCCCGGGGAACTTCATGACAACAGGCGTCTTATACACCGCAGCCACCCGTACGTTGGGGTCTTCGGGGATGATCCCGATGAGCTTCACCCCGAGGGTCTTCTCCAGCTTGCTCTGGATGAGCT
>CAZKEV010000049.1:7024-11559 GCA_964551875.1 uncultured Methanomicrobiales archaeon
ATGATCCCGATGAGCTTCACCCCGAGGGTCTTCTCCAGCTTGCTCTGGATGAGCTCGGTGTGCTCCGACCCGGCACGGTTGAGGATGGCGCAGGCCACATGCCCTCCGACAACCTCGGTGAGGACCTTGGTCTTCAGGGCATCCACGATCGAAGAGACCTCCGGGTTCACCACGAGGATGACCTCGTCGGCGATGGCGAGGGGGATCACCCCGTCCCTGCTGATCCCTGCAGGGGCATCGATGAGGAGGTAATCGCAGCGGTTGACGAGCTCCTTCATGATATCCCGGAACCGGTCAGGGTTGGCGAGCTGGAACCCCTGCAGGGAGATGCCGCTCGGGAGGACCTTGACGCCGTTGGGCCCGTCGTAGATCGCCTCCTCGAGCTTCGCCTTCCCCGCGAGGACCTCGTGGATGGTGATCGGAGCATCCTCGAGGCCGAGGAGGAGGCCGATATTTGCCATCCCGATATCGGCGTCCATGATGAAGGTCTCGAGACCCAGCTTGGCAAGGGAGGCCCCGAGGTTGATGGTGCAGGTGGTCTTTCCGGTTCCCCCTTTCCCCGATGCAATCGTGTATGCCCTGATCATTCAGCACTCTTTACAGGTACATTCGCTCGAAATTCATATAATATTTGTCAGCCCCCATTAAAGCCACCAATGGAGAATTTTCCTGGCGTCTTCGTCGATTCCCTTCTTCTCTTCAGGGGAGAGGGGGCGGTCTGCCCTGATAATGCCGAGCATTCCCTCACCACGGTGGGCAATCTCGAAGAAGGTCAAATTCGGGGAATCGGGCTTCTTCTTCCTCCGGTAGAGATCGGAGAACCTCGCCGCCTCCTCGGAAGATCCCGGGTACAGGGAGACAACGACGAGGCCGTCCAGGGTGGTGATGATGAAGTCGGAGAGGTCGTACTTCTCGCAGAGCCTGTGGATGCTCCCCTGGATATCGGGGCTCTCCTTGAGAATCTCCACCGCCGGGGCAACTGCATCTGCAACCGGTCCGGCCTTCTCCGCAACGACCGCTTCCGGGGCTTCAACAACGCCATGGATAGGCACGGGAGCAGGAGGAGGGGGGGGAGGCGGAGGCACAGGTCCCCTCATACTCACAAGGCTGTCCGTTACCCGTTTCATGTACCAGAGGAGAAGCCCCACGAAGATCACCTGCACCAGGCAGGCGATGGTGAGGAGCACAAGGAGAAGCACTGCCATGCTCTCGAACTCGGCTGTCATGTCAGATCCCCCTCACTCCTCCTTCTCGGTCATCAGATGTCCCAGGTGAAGTTTCTTCACGATACCCCTCGCATTCTTCCTGATCTTCGTGGCGATGTGCTCCACGTCGACATCGTCCAGTGCCGACATCTCCATGTGGAGCAGAGCGAGTTCATCATACCCGCCCGGCGGAGGGATCTCAGCCCCTCCCTGGTCCTGCGCAACGGCAATGGCCTGGGCCATGTCCACCTTTGTCCATACCTTCGGTGTCCCGGGTTCCTCTTCGGCTGCTGTCTTTATGGCCGGCGCTTCCTCCGTCACGGGAGGGGGGCCGGGTGGGAGAGGAGGTGGGGATACGGCCGGCAGATCCGGGGGTCGCCCGGGGGGCCTCTCCACGGGGGCGGGTTCCTTCGGCTTCTCCCTCGTGACTTTCAGGGCCCTGGAGACAACCTGGGCCGAGAGGAGGCACGTCTCATTGAACTCGATGGCAAGCTTCAGTTCCTGGTCAGAGAAATCCGAGAGGATTGCATCGATGGTGGTCTCCCCGAGGGCTATCATCCCTTCCCAGGCCGAATCCCCTTTCAGGGAACCGTACTCTGCAAGGATATACCGCCCCTTCTGGATGACGAGGGAGATGACCTCCTGCCTCCAGGAGATGGTGATATCACCGGTATACCGGACCTCTGCAAGCTCCTGGATGAGGGAATTGAGCGCCACCCCTTTGATGACAGAACGAAATTTCCCCCGGGGAAGCTGCATTGTAAATAGCTGGTGTGTGAACTTAAATAATGTTATTGTTCCGACCCCTCGCTGTCGACCCTGTTTTTCAACTTTGGAGCCAGATCAAACAGAAAATTGGGTAGATCTCGACTTCCAGGGAGAGGGGGTTCGCCCCGGGCCGCCGCAACGGGCGCCGGTCTTCTGCGTCCTGGGTATCTTAATCATTTCGAAAGATGAAGATAGGGTATAAGTGAGGTCAAAAAGGGAATTCACCCATTGCACTATCCATGGGGGGCGAAGGGGGGGAAAAGAATAAGTTTATTACCAAACGAAACAGTTATCATTAAATTAAGGGAAACAATCCAGTCTCATCCGACAAGAGCAGGTTGTTCGGATGGAATCCCGGTGGGTATCAACTGTAATGCATGCCAGCGACCACGGAATGATGGTGATGAGGGTGACTGTTTTATGAGCGTCTGTCAGATCTCACCACAGGGCCATGGAATGTACCGGGATGACGACCCTCGGGTTTTCAGGGATGAGTTGGGCCAGGGAGACCAGCAATGTATACCATACTCGTAGTGGATGACAGTCCGTTCATCGTCGACGTCTTCGTGACCATGCTCGAGAGGGGGGGATACCGGGCCATCGCCTCGTACAGCGGCCTCGAGTGCCTGGATATCCTCAAGAATATCAAGCCCGATCTGATCCTCCTCGATATCATGATGGAGCCCATCGACGGGTGGGAGACCCTGGAGCAGATCAAGAGGAACCCCGAGACCAAGGACATCCCGGTGCTCATGCTCACCGCAAAGCAGCTCTCTCCTGAGGAGGCCCAGACCTACGGGATGTACATCGAGGACTACGTCCTGAAACCCATCACCCACCGGGAACTCTACGATACCATCGAGCATGTCCTCAAGCGGAGGAACACCATCAAGCTCGATGTCGAGGAGGCGAAGAAGGCCGGGTTCGACCAGGGTATCATCGACGAGTACTCGAGGCTCGCAAAGAGCGTGGACGTGAACAACCGGCTCCTCAAGATCCTCGAGACGACGTACAACATCTATGACACCAACCAGCAGGTCTCGTCCAAGATCTCCCAGGCCATGAAGAGCATGTCCGACAGCATCAAGACCCAGGAGGGCCGGCTCAGCCAGATCCGGACCGAGCTGGACCGTGTCCTCAACGAGAAATAGATATCCGTTCCGCTTTTATTGGTTTAACTCTCCTGGAGCTCCTCCTTCCCGACGAGGACGACCGCTGCGGTGAGGACCGCGATCACAGCGACCGTCACGAGGGTCTCGGTGGGGTTGATGGCCTCGACACCGAGGATGAGCACCCGCCGTACCATGGCCGTGAGCCCGGCGACGAGGATGGGGCGGACGAGCACCCTGCTCGTCTTGAAGTATGCCGTGATCGTCTCCAGGATCTCGACGATGATGATGGTGAGGAGGATCGCGTGGAGGATCTGGAGGAGGGTGCCCGTGAGATCGCCCGGGCCGAAGAGAGCGAGGAACTGGATACCGGCGGCCACGAAGGACACCAGGGCGAGGACGGCGAGGATCACCGCCGTGATGAAGTAGATGAGCTTGGTCAGAAGTGCGATGATTCCGGTCATCTGCTGGATTGAATGGTCGATCTCCATCCCTGGCACTCCTGCTCCTGATGAGCCGGGAAGATACTCCCTGGATTACCCTAGAATCATTGCAACCCGATTGTATAAAATGAGTAGCCCTGCCTGAGGGGTTTCTGTGGGTATCACCAGCAAGGTTCATCTTTTATGGGAGTGCACGGAAAGTACGAGCTCAAAATTCTCATTTTAGGTGAGAATATTTATATACTTTTCTCGCGTTGTAATAATGCCAAGAGGGGCGAGGGTGCGGGGGCTCGTAGCTCAGCTAGGTAGAGCGCCTGGCTTTTAACCAGGTGGCCGGGGGTTCAAATCCCCCCGAGCCCGCTCCCACAGGATGCAACTGTGGCTGAGAGCGGTGATGGATCTGAATCGGAACTCGAATCTTGCTTTACGGGATGGGGAAATCTTCTCTCCTGGGAGGGTCTCTTGACCACATTCAATGTTCTCGAGCATATGATGGTTCCGGACCATCGTATCATGGAAGAGGGGGAGATAAAGTCGCTCCTCTCGACATATCATCTCACACTGGAACAGCTGCCAAAGATCTACCATGACGACCCGGCAGTGAAGGCCATCAAGGCCAAGCCCGGGGATGTCATCAGGATCGTCCGCGAGAGCCAGACGGCAGGGAGAGCCGAGTCCTACCGTCTCGTGATCAAGCGGCCGAAGAAGTGACGGGGGGTTGGTAAACTCTTGATCGAAAGGGGTGTTCTCTCGAGAATTTACTTCTCCAAGGAGCATGTATCGCGCCACCAGCTCGACTCCTTCAACAATTTTCTCGAGCATAATCTCCAGAAGGTGGTGAACGAGCAGAAGATCATCCAGACCGACATCGATTCCCGGGGGAAGAGCCGGGAACCGGTATGGGTCGAACTGGGGACCATCACCGTCGAGAAACCGGTTGTCCGGGAGGCGGACGGGTCCCAGGGGAGCCTTTTCCCCAGCGAGGCGAGGCTGCGGAACCTCACCTACGC
>CAZKEV010000049.1:11659-13183 GCA_964551875.1 uncultured Methanomicrobiales archaeon
TGGCCTCGAACAAGATCATGACCGAGTTCACGGAGCGGTACAACGAGCGGATCTACGTGGCGAAGGTCTTCTCCCAGTTCCGCGGCTACCGTGCCCTCGTCGTGGTGGAGAGGAACCGGAAGAACCTCCTCGAGGTCTCCTTCCCCTCGGTCGCCGGCCACCTCCGGTTCGTGGACCTCATGAAGGCCCTCGGGCTTGCATCGGACCACGGCATCGTGGAGGCTGTCTCCACCGACGAGGAGATCCTCACCTTCATGATGCAGAACCTGGAGGAGAGCGAATGCGACTCGGTGGAGAGCGGGATCATGTACGTGGGGAAGAAGCTCGCCCCCAACCAGACCCGGGACTACCAGAAGAAGCGGGCCGAGTTCGTCCTCGACAACTATCTCCTTCCGCACCTGAACTACCTTATGCCCGTGAACATGAAGGAGGGCGATCCCGGCTACCGGCAGACTGTCGACAGCGTCCGCCTGGCGAAGGCCCACTTCCTGGGCCGGATGGCGGAGTCCTGCTTCGACCTCGTCCTTAAAAGGCGGAGGATCGATGACAAGGACCATTACGCGAACAAGAGGCTCAAGCTCGCCGGGGACCTCATGGAGGACCTCTTCCGCATCTCCCTGAACCGGCTCACCCGGGACATCAAGTACCAGCTCGAACGGGCATCCATGCGCCACCGCGATCTCTCCATCGCGACCGCCGTTCGGGCCGATGTCCTCACCGAGCGGCTCCTCCATCCCCTCGCCACGGGGAACTGGGTCGGCGGGAGGACCGGCGTATCCCAGCTCCTCGACCGGGTGGACCACATGTCCGTCCTCTCCCACCTGCGCAGGGTCATCTCCCCCCTCTCCCGGTCCCAGCCCCACTTCGAGGCACGCGACCTGCACCCCACCCAGTGGGGCAGGATCTGCCCGAGCGAGACCCCCGAGGGCCCGAACTGCGGCCTCGTGAAGAACTTCGCCCAGATGGTGGAGATCAGCCGCGGGGTGACCGACGACTCCGAGGTCCCGAGGCTCCTCTACACCCTCGGCGTCGAGCAGATCAGGAGGGAGACAGCATGAAGAAGTCACGGGTATTCGTGGACGGGGCCCTCATCGGCCTCGTCGAGAACCCGAGGGATCTCGTCTCCGGCCTCCGGAAGATGCGGAGGAAGGGTGAGATCCCGACCGAGATCAACGTCTCCTTCAAGGAGTACAACGGGGATGTCATCATCCACACCGACCGCGGGCGGGCGAGGAGGCCCCTGATCGTCCTCGAGAAGGGGAAGCCCCTCATCACCCCTGACGACACCGAGAAGCTGAAGGACGGACTTATCCCCTTCAATGACCTGGTGAAGCGGGGCCTGATCGAGTTCATCGATGCCGAGGAGGAGGAGGACCTCTATATCGCCATCCACGAATCCGAGATCACCCCCGAGCACACCCACCTCGAGATCGATCCCTCCCTCATCCTTGGCATCGCCGCAGCCCATGTCCCCTTCCCCGAGCACAATGCAAGCCCCCGGGTCACGATGGGGGCAGGCATGGT
>CAZKEV010000050.1:0-12962 GCA_964551875.1 uncultured Methanomicrobiales archaeon
GTCCTCCCCGATGATGGACGAGGCGCAGCAGGAGAGGACGAAGATGAGGTCCGGCGAGAGCCTCCGGTCGAGCTCTTCGATCGCCGAGGTGAGCTTCCCCTCGGCACCGAAGATGACGTCCTGCTCGTCCAGCGAAGTGGTGTAGATGGCGCTCGGGCGGTCGCCCCTCATGCCCATGATGTAGTTGATATGGTATACGCACCCCTTCGGTCCATGGACGAGGATCGCGCTCTTCTTCACGGTGGAGAGGGCCTTGATGGTGCCGAAGAGCCGGCAGGTGCTCCGGGGGATCTCCAGCAGATTCGGGGGCATAGGGTGGACGGGGAGGATCTCCTCCATCCAGCATGGGGGGTGTCGGGAGAAAAAATCATTGGCCGAAGGGATCCAGGGGCGGACCGGTAGGGATATACGACCGTAAGAAGGCCTCATGATGAACGGGGGAGGAGGATCGTGGCACCCCGGTCACTTTTATCCATACCTCCACAAAAGGTTGACTCTATGCCGGCGCCCGGGCAAGGATATTCGAGTCCCTGAGAACGGGCGGGGCCTCGGCGGTCACGGTGACCTGCGGCTGGGGGGTCCTGATGGCCATGGTGAACTTCTGGCCCGGGTAGATCTCGTACGGGGCCTGGATGGGGACGCTGATGACAAAGGACTCTCCTTCGTCGAGAAAGAAGTCTCCGTTGTCATTCTTCCGGCCGATGATCTGGTAATTGGTTCCGAACTGTTGCCCGAACTTGGTGAAGATGATCTGGGTGTTCGGGATCTCGAAGGTCACAGATTCGACACGGGGCGCCTTCACCACCGTGAACCGGATCTCGTCGATGAAGTTGCCCCTCGTTGATTTGAGGCCGATGACATCTCCCCTGATGAGGATCCCGGCCCCGCCTTGGGCGACGGTCCCTGGCGTCCATCCCGGGGTAACTCCGGGGGTGGGGAGGTTCGTGGTCGTTCCAGGCTGGACGGGCGTGATAGTCTCATGGACGGGGGTGGGCGGCCTCGTCGTGGCGATGGTGAGGGTCGAGGCCGGCGGCTGGGATTCCCCTTTCTGCCCGGTACACCCGGAAAAAAGGATCGAGCTTATCATGAGTGCTGTGAGAACCGCCGCAAGGGACCTGCGCTGGACCATGAACCTCCCTCTCTCAGGGATCATCCGCCGTTCTCCATTAATATCCTGCTCATACGGGCTGCATCTGAGGGACCTTCTCCCCAGTTTCGACGGTAATTCCTGGCGAACCGTGGGAAGGAAAAAGAGGGATGGAGGTGGCTTTCTCCGGGTCCGGTGAAAATTCAGTAGGTGATCTGGAAGGATTTGAACATGGTATCCATCTGGACCACGAAGCCCGCGTACTTATCCTCTTTGGATGTATAGGTGATGGTATAGGCGGACATTCCCTTCATGGCATAGACCTCCACCCACTCCATGAGAGTTCCCTGATTACCGGTATACGCGATCTTCCACCCGGTAAATCCATTCCCTTTGTAAGCCTGGTCATAAATGAGATTGAATCCATCAAGCCCCTTCTTCTTCCCAAGCTGAGCGGCCTTGTATTGTTCGAGGCTCATCGGGTTCGCCGTGAGATCCTCCACGGTGATCCTCATGCTTGCCGGGATGTCGCCCATCCCCTTGGAGGGCGAGGTGAAGGTGACCGTGCTCGTCTCGGCGTTCTCCTGCCTTGTCCATGTCGATGGATAGGACAGGCTGTACCCATACGGGGAGTTCGAGTAGGTGAGGTAGTCTGGTCCCCTGGGTGTAGCCTGGCTGGTAGGAACCTGGGGCGGAGTGGGAGCGCTCGTTGTCACGGCGGGTGGGGGAGTCATCGGGGCAGGGCCGGGTGAGGGGATCACCGGCTGGGTACACCCGGAGAGAGCGATACTGCAGAGGAGGATGGCGATACCGGTCACGAACAGGAGTCGCCCGGGTGAGATGGAGGGATGTCGGGACATATACGGTGATTGGCTGAAAGGTTTTTAAAGGTATTGAAAGGATGGACATATACCTTCAACCATTCCGGGAAATGCCTGGATCTGCCAGGGTCGATCCTCGTCAATCCTTCCCTGATCAGGGGGATTCCAGGTTCTTCCTGAGGCTTGCCACGAGGTTCTTCCCGTGGGATCCCATCCAGTAGAGCTTGTTGCACGTCGGGCACAGGAAGAACTCGATGGAGATCTTCTCCTCCGGCGCATAATCGGCCCCCGCGACCTCTGCGTCGGTTGCCGGGCGCAGCTCGGTGTTGCAGAGTGAGCAGCGATCCATCACCACGACCGGGGAGATCAGGCCGAGAGAATGGAGGATACGGATCTGGGCCATCACATCATCCCCTTCCACGAAGACCGCCATCTCCCCTCCTCTCCTCGCGAGTTCCCGATCCCTCGTGAGGAGGATCCTTCCTTCGGCTCTCGCGATCCCGAGGATGGCGGTATCCTCGCGGGTGTCCCCGGCTTTCAGGCTGTTTGCAGAGAGGGTGTCGTATCCCATGAACCGGAGGTACCGGGTGAGGGTGCCGAGCATCCGGTCGGCGATGAACCTCATCCCTCACATCCTCCTCATCGGACTGCCTGCCTGATCTCGATTCCCTCCCCGCACTCCCCGCACCGGTCCCCTTTCAGCTGCCGGAACCTGGTCTGGTAGCCGCTCCGTTCGATGAGGAGGGCCCCGCACTTCGGGCAGCAGGTGTTCTCAAAGGGATGGCCCGGGACATTGCCCAGGTAAGGGAACCGGATCCCAAGCTCCTTCGCCTTCCGGTAGATCTTCTCAAGGGTCGCAACCGGGGTCGGTTCCCGGTCCTGCATCCGGTAGTCAGGGTGGAATCGGGAGAAATGCATCGGGGTCGATGGCCCCAGGTTCTCCACCACCCACCGGATGAGCCCCTCCATTTCCTCCATCGTGTCGTTCAGGCCCGGGATGATGAGGGTCACCGTCTCGATATGCATGCCGAGTTCCCGCGCCTTCTTCGAGGCATCGAGGACTGGCTGGAGCTTGGCCTTGCAGACCTTCCGGTAGAAGTCCTCGGAGAACGACTTCAGGTCGACCCGGAATGCCTCGAGCATGGGGGCGATGTCCTGGAGAGCCTCCTCGGTGATGTACCCGTTCGTGACGTAGATGGTCCCGAGCCCCTTATCCCGCGCAAGCGTCCCCATGTCACGGGGGTACTCATGCCAGATGGTCGGCTCGTTGTAGGTCCACGAGATGGACCTGCAGCCCGTCCCCTTGGCCCGGGCCACGCCCTCCTCGGGCGAGAGGCTCCTCGTGAGGCCGTCCTCCAGTGAAGCCCGCGAGATGTGCCAGTTCTGGCAGTGCTCGCACTGGAAGTTGCACCCGACGCTGCCCAGGGAGTAGGAGAGAGTCCCCGGGAGGTAGTGGAAGAGGGGCTTCTTCTCGATGGGGTCCACGGCCTCGGCGCTGATCTTCCCGTAGGTGGCCGCGTAGAGAACCCCCTTCCGGTTCAGGCGGACCCCGCAGATCCCATGCCCGCCTTCCTTGATCTTGCAGCGGTGGGCGCAGACAGAGCAATGGACCGCCTGGTCCTCGAGCTTCGTATACTGCCGGGCCTCGTGCGTCATACTCCTATCAGGGATTCCTGCATCGTCTGTGACCAAGGGAGTCCCCCCTTCTGAATCGATAGGGTACCATGGCTATTTAACCCCTGCGTCTCTCCGCATCCCTTCAGGATTGAGCAACGAAAATGAACCTGACATCGGGGCCCCGAGATGTTTCAGGGTTTTATCCGACGCCGCTCCGGCAGCCCCTCGTCTTATTGCTCTCCGGGGGCATCACCATTTTTACTGTTGCGGTCCCTGCCATCCTCGATCTCAACGATGAAGGACCCCCGGTAGCTGCACTTCTTGCACCGGTAAATGGTTCCGGTATAGCCACCGGTCTCAAGGTAGATACCGGTCCCGCCACATCGGGGGCAGCAGAGCATACACCTATATGTGCGCCCGGAGAGAATGAGCTTGATGCCATGAAGCGGATCGTCATCTCCCTGGGGGGTTCTGTCCTCGTGCCGTCGCTCGAAGAGAACCATCTCAGGGAGTACGCCACCATCCTCGAGGACCTCGGGAAGGAGCACCGGATCTTTGTCGTCGTGGGCGGGGGAGGGGAAGCCCGCCGGTACATCGGGGTCGCCCGGTCCCTCGGGATCGATGAGTCGACTGCGGACGAGCTCGGGATCCTGGTCACCCGCCTCAATGCCACCCTCCTCGCAGGGGCCCTCGCCCATGCCGCACACCCGAATATCGCCGAGAGCTACCGGGATGCGGCCAGGTTCGGGGAGAGCGGGAAGATCGTGGTCATGGGCGGCGTGATCCCGGGCCAGACGACCGATGCGGTGGCGGCCCTCCTCGCCGAGAAGGTCCGTGCCGATCTCATCATCAACTGGACATCGGTTGACGGGATCTACAGTGCAGACCCGAAGAAGCATCCGGACGCGGTCAGGCATTCGATCCTCACCCCCGGGGAACTCCAGGCCATCATCCAGGGCGACCGGCTGGAGGCGGGATCGAACACGGTCTTTGACACCCTCGCTGCGAAGATCATCGGGAGGAGCGGCATCCCCCTCGTCGTTCTCGACGGGAGGGACCCTGAGGATCCCCGGAAGGCCATCCGGGGGAAGAAGGGAACCCTCGTTTCGGAGAAGAAGGGCTGGAAGGATATCGGGCTCTGACTTCTGGTGGAAGGGGAAAATCGGTGCACCCTGGCCCGATCCCCGGCGGTGCGGTAGGTATTTCTCATAAGGCTCCCAACGGCTCTAGGGACGGGGTAGTAGGGTAGCCTGGTCCATCCTAGAGCGTTTGGGACGCTTTGACGGCAGTTCGAATCTGCCCTACCCCATCGAGCATGGAAACCTCAACCGCTCTCCGGATCTTCCGGGCCCTTGCCGGGCGATACCCGGATGCCCTGGAGCCCGACGGCGATAGGGGCAGTCCCTTCCAGGTCCTCATCTCCACCATCCTCTCTGCCCAGACCACGGATCGTACCGTTGATGCGGTGGCACCCACCCTCTTCTCCCGCTTCCCGACGCCTCAATCCCTGGCCGGGGCGGACATCGGGGAGATTGAGGCAATCATCCATTCCACCGGCTTCTTTCACACGAAGGCACGCCACATCATCGCAGCCTCCCGGGCCATTGCCAGGGATTTCGGGGGCGAGGTCCCCCGGACCCTGGAGGAACTTCTCACCCTCCCGGGCGTGGGGAGGAAGACGGCGAACATCGTGCTTGCCCATGCGTTTCACATCCCCGGAGGCATTGCCGTGGATACCCATGTGAAGAGGATAGCCGGGAGGATTGGTTTATCGGATGAAACGGACCCGGATCGGATCGAGCAGGATCTCACCGCCCTCTATCCCCGGGATCTCTGGGGCTCCATCAATACTGTCTTCATCACCCACGGGCGGACCCTGTGCACCGCAAGGAACCCGAGGTGCCCGGAGTGCCCGGTGAAGGGTGAGTGCCGGTACTACAGGAACCTCAGGAAGGGCTGACGGTCACCAGTCCCCCGCGAATTTGAGTGGAACGTGTGAGACAGGCAGGAAGCGCGGACCCGGGAGTTCATTATTTGTGAAAGGAGAGCGAATACCCTTATCAGCGCATGTATCTTTTCTCCCACCTTTTCACGGGTATTGTCCTCGGTCTCCTCATCAGCGATCTCCTCCATGAGGGGAGGTGGCTCATCCCGACCGCGATCGGGGCTGTCCTCTCCGATCTCATCGATAAGCCGGTTGGATATATCCTCCTCCCGGGTATCATCGGTTACGGGAGGTTCCCCTTCCATTCCCTGCCCGTCTTCACGATCCTCCTGGTCGCCGGCCTCGCCCTCCTGAAATACAGGAGCTCCATTGCTCTCCTTGCAACCGATGTCGGCATCCTCTCCCACCAGATCCTGGACTCGATGTGGCGTGAACCCGTGAACTGGCTCGATCCCCTGCTGGGACCTTTCACGGCGCACAGGAACATCCCTCCGGATTACTTTCTTCTCCTCCTGAAGCAGGACTTCGAGAACCCGTCAGAGTGGTTCCTGGGTGCGGTTTTCATCATCGGGCTGGCAGTATACCTGGAGAGGGACCGCGTGGTCCCGGTAGCATTGCATCACAAAAAAGGCCTGAAGATGATCCTGGAGGGTTCAGGGATCTTCCTCTGGATGATCAGTGGTATCGTCTTCACCTATGGCCTGCTCAGGAGATTCCTCGGGCCTTCCGGCCGATTCGGCCTTGATGATTCGGTTATCGTGAGCTTTGTTATAGCCCTCGCAGCGTTCCTCCTCTGGAGATGGGGGTCTGCCCTCGGGAAGGATGAGCCCGCGAAAGAGGCATGAGCCCATTCTCAGGCGTCTTATTCCTGCCCATCAGGGGGTGATGTGGGAGAGAAGGAAGAACGAGGCATAGCCGATCAGGGCACTGATGGGGATCGTCAGGATCCAGGCCCAGATGATGCTCCTTGCCATCCCCCACTTCACCGCACTCGTCCCCCTCGCCGTCGATCACGAGGCTCCGCCCCGTCGACGGGTTTGCCGCCGAGACAGCGAGCGCCGCGACCATCATCGGCGCTTCGATGGCAGGGATCCCGGTGGCCGATGAGGATCGGGGTCGGGGGGATCAGGGTCTTGCCCAATCGCCTAGATCGTCACCTTTCTCACGAGTGGCGGATGGCGATATCCGAGAGGACGTTCGCCGCATCCTCGCACTTGTCGGTGGCGCTCTCCAGGTTCTGGTAGATGTCCTTCAGCTTGATGATCGTCACCGCGTCGGCACCCTTGAAGAGCTCGGTGATGGCATGGGCGGTGACGTCGTCGGCCAGGTTCTCCAGCCGGTTCACCTCGATGCACTTCTCCTCGATATAGGAGGGATCCTTGAGCTTGCGGATGGCCTTCACTGCAAGGGCGATCTCATTCACCGAGAGGAAGACGAGCTGCGCGAGCTCCTTCATGGCTGCATCGGTATCGGTGATGCCGTAGCTCACCATCATGAGGGTGGTCCCTTCGATATAGTCAAGGATATCGTCGAGGGCCATCGTGAGGCGGTTTATCTCCTCCGGGTCGAGGGGCGTGATGAAGGTGCGGTTCAGCTGCTCGTAGATGCGGTGGGAGATCTCGTCCCCCCGGTGCTCGAGCCCCTCCATCTTGTGGGCCCGGTTCTTGATATCGGTATAGTCATCGGTGATGGTGACGAGGAGTTCCGCTGCCTGGGTGCAGGCGGTCCCGAGTTGCTCGAAGAGATCGAAGAAGATCCTGTCCTGGGGGACCAGCCACTCAACAATGCCCACGGTCTGGTACGTCTCCCTTTTGGGATGAAAAATGCATCCAATTTGATCGGGATGGACCGAGCGGGAATTGAACCCGCGGCCTCTACCATGCCAAGGTAGCGATCTTCCCCTGATCTATCGGCCCCTAGTCATATTGTGCGCAGGGAATTTAAAGGATTCCGCTCGCTTTTACGGGGAATACCTCTTTCGTGTCCGACGGTCCACATACCCCTGATGGATACCCGTCCGGCAATCGTTCGGCGTATCACGGCCGCCCGGGGGAAGGAGAAGGGATGGTGAAGCGACCCGGGGCCTTCCGGATCGAGGAGGTCGATCTCTCGGGACCCCCTCCTATTGAGGGTGTGGAGACCTCGGTCTGCGGATTTCTCGGTACGGCGGAACGCGGCCCTCTCTCCCTGTCGGGGGTGGACGAGCCCGGCGAATACCGCCGCATCTATGGGGGCGGGGTCACCGGCTCCTCCCTCTTTGAAGCGGTGACGGGGTTCTTCGCGAACGGAGGGGAACGGTGCTATGTGGCGAGGGTGGCCGGCGCAGGTGCAGTGCCTGCCACCGCTTGTCTCGGCCCGGGCGGGGGTCTCCCGCCGCCTTCCTCCCGCAGAGGCCGAAGGTACCAGGAGGGCAACCAGTTCCTCCGGATTTTTGCCCTGGGACCCGGAACATGGGGAAACAGGATCCGGGTATGGGTAGCTGATGATGAGGTTCCCGGGAGACGGGATGCCCTGAATATAACTGTCCACTATCGCAGCAGGAGAAGAACCCCCGCGCCGGCAAAGAGACCAGACAGGACCTCTTCCGAAGCGCAAGGAAACCCGGGCGATGTACATGAATCGTTCCAGGGGCTCTCTCCCGACCCATCGTCCCGGGAGTTCTTCATCAGGGTCATCAACAGGGATTCGGCCTTGATCAGGATGGAGGGGGACCCTCTCCCCGTCCTCAATCTCACGGTGCCTGTCACCCTCGTTGGCGGGCGGGATGGGCATTCCCCGGTCCTCCCCGATTACCTGGGTGATCCCGGAGCTGCGCCTGACAGGAGGACGGGTCTTGCCGCGCTCTCGGGAGAGGATGAGATATCCCTCATCACCTCGCCTGATATGCACCTGGTGGCGGGGCTTCCGGAGGCCCTCGCCCTGAGCTGCGAGGAACGGGGGGACCGGTTCGCCATCCTCCACTCAGGCCCGGGTGACTTCGGGGAGAGCCCCGGAATGCTCCCTCCCCTGTCCAGCTACGCCGCTCTCTACCATCCCTGGATCGTCGTGAAACAGGAGCGGGGTCGGGACTATCCAGTCCCCCCGTGCGGCCATATCGCGGGGGCCTATGCGCGGGTGGATCGGACCCAGGGGGTACACCGGCCGCCGGCAGGAGAATCGCTCGAGGGGGTCGTTGACCTCGCGGTTCACCTGGGGAGGGATGAGGAGAATGCCCTCAATGGTCGCGGCGTGAACACCATCCGGGCTTTTCCCGGGGGAAGGTTCTACATCTGGGGATCAAGGACCCTGGACCCGGGAGGTGTCCGGAGCATCGGGGTGCGGCGCCTTCTCATCCAGCTCGAGCAGTCCATCAGCCGGGGGATCCGGTGGGCGGTCCACGAGCCGGAGGCGAGCGGGATCCTGGAGATCCTCCTGATATCCATCCGCGAGTTCCTTGGCCGGGCGTGGAGTGAGGGGGCGCTCAAGGGGACGAGGGAAGAAGAGGCCTTTTTTGTGAGCGCCGGAAGGGGTGATGACCGCGGGGGAGGCGGGGCCGGGGCATTCCCTCTCACGGTAGGGGTGGCCCCCGAAAGGCCCGGGGAGTTCATCCTATTCAGCATTGTCCGGGAATCCTCCCGGTTCACGGTAAGGGAGTCACTGGTCCGATGATTCGGAACTGTTGAAAATCTGGCGGGGCACCTCGCCCGTCCGCCCTCTTTTTCCCCGTATCAGTGCATCATGGGCTGAATACCGGGCCGGTACTGGTGAAGGGCACTGCTGAAAATTGGGAGAGAATCCGGTGGTGGAATCTTCCTCCGGGATGCTCCCGGTAAGGAGTGGGATGCAAGGTCTCCGGAGGATATATTGTCTTTTCATAGTAATTATATAAATATCTTTCTATTTTTAAATGTATGAATTGATGACTTGAATTATCAAATGCATCACTCATTATTGGTGGGGTGAAAGAACATCACCGTTACGCCCGGCATTAGGCAAGAACAACCGGGGGTTCCTGGGTCCCCGATGCAGGGCAGGGTCACATACACCTTTTTTTACCCGCAGGAGAAACACCGGAGCATATCAGGCGGATGGCAGCCCGGGGGGGCTTCGGGTAGCATGGTTGCAGTGTGCCTTCACCAATCCAGGCCAGGCGGAAGACTGAAACTCAGGGTATCTATCGCAGGTGACCGATGCTTGGCATCATAGGGGGGACAAGCCTCCTCTTCTCCCGTTTCCGTGATCTCGCACCAAGGAGGGTTGATACACCGTATGGACCCGCCGAGGCGCTCTGCGGGGACTTTATCCTCCTCATGCGCCACCAGAGGGGAGTGCCGCCCCACCGTATCAACTTCCGGGCTAATATGGCGGCGCTCGCCATCCTGGGTGTGGACCGTCTCGTGGCCATCGGGTCGGCAGGGTCCCTGAAGCGTGAGATCCCGCCGGGATCTCTTGCCATCCCCCGGGACTTCTTGACATGGGGGGACAGCCCCTCCATCCATGACCATGCCATCAGCCATGTACTTCCCGCCCTGGATCCTGCGCTCTCTGAGTCCCTCGGGAAGATCGTTCCCGGGGCACACCCGGGCGTCGTCTACGCCCAGACCAAAGGTCCCCGGATCGAGACCATGGCCGAGGTGAGGACCCTCGCCCGGATAGCCGACCTCGTGGGGATGACCCTTGCCTCAGAGGCCACGCTCGCATGCGAGCTCGGGATACCCTTTGCCGCCCTCTGCACCGTGGACAACTACGCCCACGGTCTCGGGGGTGAGGCCCCCACCTGGGAGCACATCCTGGAGGCATCGCGGGCTCACCGGGACCGTACAGGATCCATCCTGGAGAAGATCGTCAGGGTGATTGGGTGAAGGAACAGGCAGGCAGATCGGGCGTCCCCACCGGGAGAGGGGAGATCCTCATCGAGGGCACCAGGTACCGGGGAAGGACGGTGGATGTCTTCATCGACGGGGAGGGGAGGATCACTGCTCTCGGGAAGGAGGCGGGAAGGAGGTCACGACGGGACGCGGAGACGAGGATCGATGGGAGAGGGTATATCCTCATCCCCGGCCTCGTGAACACCCACACCCACGCGGCCATGACCCTGCTGCGGGGCTATGCCGATGACATGCCCCTTCAGGAATGGCTCTCCACGAAGATCTGGCCCCTCGAGGCGCACCTGACGGGGGAGGACGTCTTCTGGGGGACGAAGCTCGCGTGCCTCGAGATGATCAGGTCAGGCACCCTGGCCTTCAATGACATGTACTTCTTCATGGAGGAGACGGCCCGGGCGGTAGGGGAGATGGGGCTCCGGGCAACCCTTGCCTACGGGTTCATCGACCTCGGAGACTGGGAGAGGCGCGAGAGGGAGATCCAGGCAACCGAGCGCTTTGTCTCGGCGGTGAAAAGGATGGAGAACCCGAGGATACGGCCGGCGGTGGGACCCCACGCGGTCTACACCGTCTCCCCCGAGGCACTCCGGTGGTGCGCCGACTTCTCCCGGGAGGAGGGGATCGGCATCCACACCCACCTCGCCGAGACCGAGCAGGAGGTCCGGGACTGCGTGGGATTGCACGGGAAGCGACCGGCAGCCCACCTGGATGCCTGCGGGTGCCTGACCGAACGGACCGTTGCCGCGCACTGCTGCTGGCTCGACCGCCCTGAATGTGCGCTCCTCGCGGCACGGGGCGCCTCCGCCTCCCACAACCCCACGAGCAACATGAAACTCGCCGTGAACCGGGCCATGCCCTACCCGTGGATGAAGGAGGCCGGCGTGAACGTCACCCTCGGGACCGACGGGTGCGCCTCGAACAACAGCCTCGACCTCTTCGGGGCCATGAAGGACGCCGCCCTCCTCCAGAAGTTCGCCTGGAACAACCAGACCCTGCTGCCCGCACCCGAGGCCCTCCACATGGCCACGGAGGCCGGGGCACGGGCCCTGGGAATTCCTACCGGCAGGATCGAGGCAGGGTCCCCCGCAGACCTGGTCCTGGTCAGCCAGGCCGCGCCCTCGATGACACCCCTTTTCTCCGAGGAGTCGAATCTCGTGTACTCGGCGACAGGATCCTCGGTTGACACCGTCATCTGTGACGGGAGGATCCTCATGCTCCACGGTGAAGTACCCGGCGAGGAGGAGATCCTTTCCATGGCAGCGAGATCTGCCGCAGCCCTCGTCGGGCGATCAGGGATGTGACCCGGGGGCCCGCACCGATCCGATCGGGAACCTCACCCTCCCGAGGCACGGCACAAGCGTTAAATTCCGAAAGGGAGACCCTGTAACGTCATCTGAGGGGCTGTGGCCTAGACCGGTATGGCGACGGGCTCCAGCGGTCTTTGCGGGTGATGAACAATGGGTCTTCTGACGAATGGATGATGATCCGTTGGAGCACTGACGCATGTCGAAGAGACCCGTCGATCGTGAGTTCAAATCTCACCAGCCCCACATTTTAACGAGGGAACGTTCCGGACCCTGTTTTCTGATTTCTGCCTGAAGGGATCCAGGCCGATCGTCACTGGCTGTGCGTTTCTCTTCCGCTCGGGAAGGAGATATCGTCCCCCTTTACGGCGCCGGACTCCCCCCTTTTTTATACTCCGGGGCACCATACATCTCTCAAGGAACGGAGCATGTCCATGTACAGCATCGGAGAAGCCCTCATAGGGGATGGCGCGGAGCTGGCGCACATCGATCTCATTGTCGGGGACAAGGAAGGGCCGGTAGGGGCGGCGTTCGCGAACGCCCTCTCCCAGCTCTCGGCGGGGCACACTCCCCTCCTCGCCGTCATCCGGCCGAACCTCCTCACGAAGCCCGCGACCCTCGTCATCCCGAAGGTCACCTTGAAGAACGTGGACCAGGTGAACGAGATGTTCGGCCCCGTCCAGGCTGCGGTGGCGAAGGCCGTGGCCGATTCCCTCGAGGAAGGGGTCTTCAAGGAGGTCGATATCGATAAAATCGTCATCCTCGCCTCGCCCTTCCTCCACCCCGAGGCCAAGGACTACAACAAGATCTACCGGTACAACTACGGGGCCATGAAGCTCGCGCTCCGCCGGGCCTTCGAGCAGTTCCCCGATGCAAAGACCCTCATCTACGAGAAGGACCGGCAGGCCCATGCCATCATGGGCTTCAAGGTCCAGCGCCTCTGGGACCCCCCGTACCTCCAGGTTGCCCTCGACCTCGTGGACATGAAGCAGGTGGTGAGGGTCCTCCAGTCCCTCCCTGACAACGACCACCTCATCGTCGAGGCGGGGACCCCGCTCATCAAGAAGTTCGGGATCTCGGTGATCAGCGAGCTCCGCCGTGCCCGGCCCAGCTCCTTCATTATCGCGGACCTGAAGATCCTCGATACCGGGAACCTCGAGGCACGGATGGCTGCGGACGCCTCCGCCGATGCCGTGGTGGTCTCCGGCCTTGCACCGGTCCAGACCCTCGAGAAGGCGATCACCGAGGCGAAGAAGACCGGCATCTATTCAGTCATGGACATGCTGAACGTGCCGGACCCCGTGAAGGTGATCAAGTCCCTCGCCG
>CAZKEV010000051.1:0-12763 GCA_964551875.1 uncultured Methanomicrobiales archaeon
TCCCCTTCCCCGAGCACAATGCAAGCCCCCGGGTCACGATGGGGGCAGGCATGGTAAAGCAGGCCCTCGGTTTCGCCGCGGCGAACATGAAGCTCCGGCCTGACACCCGGGGGCACCTCCTCCACTATGCCCAGCGGCCCATCGTCCACACGAGCACCTCGGACTCCATCGGTTCCGATGACCGCCCGGCAGGGCAGAACTTCGTGGTGGCCATCCTCTCCTACGAGGGGTACAACATTGAGGATGCCCTCATCTTCAACCGGGCCGCGATCGACCGCGGCCTCGGCCGGTCCCACTTCTTCAGGACCTACGAGGGCGAGGAGCGCAGGTACCCCGGCGGGCAGGTGGACAAGATCCAGATCCCGGACGAGGAGGTGACCGGCGCCCACGGTGCCGAGTTCTACCAGCACCTCGACGCCGACGGGATCATCAACCCCGAGACGATAGTCTTCGAGAAAGACGTCCTGATCGGGAAGACCTCCCCGCCCAGGTTCCTCGAGGAGCCCTCCGGGGAACTCATCTCCGTCGAGAAGCGGAGGGACACCTCGGTCACCATGCGGTCCAACGAGCGGGGCATCATCGACACGGTCATCATCACCGAAGGCGAGAACAGCTCACGCCTGGTGAAGGTGCGGACAAGGGACCTCCGGGTCCCCGAGGTCGGGGACAAGTTCGCCTCGCGCCACGGGCAGAAGGGGGTCATCGGCCTCATCGCGCCCCAGGAGGATATGCCTTTCACCGAGAGCGGCATCACCCCGGACATCGTGATCAACCCCCATGCCATCCCGAGCAGGATGACCATCGGGCACATGCTCGAGATGCTCGGCGGGAAGGTGGGATCCATGGAGGGGCGGCGGATCAACGCCACCGCCTTCTCCGGGGAGTCCGAGACCAACCTCAGGGCATCACTGAAGAAGCTTGGGTTCTCCCATACCGGCCGCGAGGTGATGTATGACGGGATCACGGGGAGATCTTTTGCCACCGATATCTATGTCGGGATCATCTACTACCAGAAGCTCTACCACATGGTCTCCTCGAAGATGCACGCCCGCTCACGGGGCCCGGTCCAGGTCCTCACCCGCCAGCCCACCGAGGGGCGCGCGAGGGAGGGCGGCCTCCGGTTCGGGGAGATGGAGCGCGATGTCATGATCGGGCACGGGGCCGCCATGGCCCTGAAGGAGCGGCTCCTCGACGAGTCTGACAAGGTCACCCAGTACGTCTGCGCCCACTGCGGGATGATAGCGATGCTCGACCGGAAGCAGAACATCACCCGGTGCCTGGCGTGCGGGGGCGAGACAGATATCTACCCTGTCGAGATGAGCTATGCCTTCAAGCTCCTCCTGGACGAGATGAAGTCCATGGGTATCGCCCCCCGGCTGAAACTGGAGGATATGGTGTAGGAGGTGCGTGATGCCGAGTCCAAAACGAATAGGCCAGATTGAGTTCGGTCTCCTCTCGCCAAAGGAGATCAGGAAGATGAGTGTCCGCAAGATCATCTGGGCGGACACCTACGACGAGGACGGGTATCCCTACCCCCAGGGGCTCATGGACCTCGCCCTCGGGGTCATCGACCCCGGCCTCAGGTGCAAGACCTGCGACCAGAAGGCGAGCGACTGCCCCGGGCACTTCGGCCACATCGAGCTCGCCAAGCCCGTCATCCACGTCGGGTACACGAGGCTCATCCGGAAGCTCCTGCGGGTCACCTGCCGGGCCTGCAGCCGCCTCCTCCTGGAAGCGGCCGAGATCGAGAAGGTCCTTTCATCCGAGGACGAGTCCGCAGGCGTCGATATCCTGAAGGAGAAGGACATCAAGAAGGAGCGCCTCTGCCCCCACTGTGGCGAACAGCAGCTCAAGATCAACTTCGAGAAGCCCACCGCCTTCTCGGAGATCTGGACCGAGGACGGGAAGAGGAATGAGCACAAGCTCACCCCCTCCGATGTTCGGGCACGCCTCGAGAAGATCCCGGACGAGGATCTCCGGCTCCTCGGGATCAACCCCGACGTCGCCCGCCCCGAGTGGACCATCCTCACGGTCCTCCCCGTCCCGCCCGTCACCATGCGCCCCTCCATCATCCTGGAGAACGGGCAGCGCTCGGAGGACGACCTCACCCACAAGCTCGTGGACATCATCCGGATCAACCAGCGTTTCAAGGAGAACCAAGATGCAGGAGCCCCCCATCTGATCATCGAGGACCTCTGGGAGCTCCTCCAGTACCATGTCACCACCTACCTCGATAACGAGGTGGCCGGCTGCCCGCCTGCCCGGCACCGGAGCGGGAGGCCGTTAAAGACCCTCTCCCAGCGGCTGAAGGGCAAGGATGGCAGGTTCAGGGGCTCGCTCTCCGGGAAACGGGTGAACTTCTCTGCAAGAACCGTCATCTCGCCGGACCCCAACATCCGGGTCACCGAGGTCGGGGTGCCCCTCGCCATCGTCCGGGAGATGACGATCCCTGTCCGGGTGACGGCATTCAACAAGGACGAGCTGCGTGAGTACATCCTGAGAGGGCCGGCACGCGCCACCATCAGCTCACCCGTGGGAGCGAACTATGTCATCCGGCCGGACAACCGGAGGCTCCGGCTCTCGGATGCCAACCTGGAGACCGTGGTGGCCATGGTCGAGCCGGGGTGGACCGTGGAACGGCAGCTCAGGGACGGGGACATCGTCCTCTTCAACCGGCAGCCCTCCCTCCACCGTATGTCCATCATGGCCCACCGGGTGCGGGTGATGGAGGGGAAGACCTTCCGGCTGAACCCCGCAGTCTGCCCGCCCTACAACGCGGACTTTGACGGGGACGAGATGAACCTCCACGTGCCCCAGACCGAGGAGGCGAAGGCCGAGGCCCAGATCCTCCTCGCGGTCGAGGAGAACATCCTCTCCCCGCGCTTCGGCGGCCCCATCATCGGCGGGATCCACGACCATGTCTCGGGGATCTTTATGCTCACCCATGGCCTCCGGCACTACACCAAGGACCAGGCCATCTACCTCCTCAAGCACTTCCCCATGGAGCGGATGCCGGAGCCGGAGAAGGTGGAGGGCGGGAAGGAGCTCTGGTCCAACAAGCAGGTCTTCTCCTGCATCCTGCCCCCGGAACTGAATATGGTCTTCAAGGCCTCGTCATGCGCAAGCTGCGACACCTGCAAGAGGGAGGAGTGCGAGCGGGACGCCTACGTGAAGATCTTCGATGGTAAGCTTGTATCGGGCACCATCGACAAGAAGGGGATCGGGGCCTTCGACGGCCAGATCCTCAACCGCATCATCCGGCAGTACGGGATGAAGAAGGCTGCCGAGTTCATCGACGATATGACGAAGCTCGCCATCCGGGCCATCATGCTCGACGGCTTCTCCTTCGGGATTGACGACGAGGACCTCTCCCGCACCGAGCACGGGCAGATCAAGGAGGTCCTTACGACTGCTGCGACGGATGTGGACCGGAGGATCAAGATCTTCCAGGACGGACAGCTCGAACCCATGCCCGGGCGGACCCTCGATGAGACCCTGGAGATGCAGATCATGCAGGTCCTGGGGAAGGCCAGGGACCGTACGGGTGAGATCGCAGGGAGGCACCTCGGGCTCGAGAACAGCGCCGTGGTCATGGCGGTCTCGGGTGCCCGGGGTTCCATGCTCAACCTTACCCAGATGGCAGGGTGCATCGGGCAGCAGTCTGTCCGTGGGGAACGGATCGTCCGCGGGTACGACGACCGCACCCTCCCCCATTTCGTGAAGGGGGACCGCGGGGCGGCAGCCCACGGCTTCATCAAGAACAGCTACAAGAGCGGCCTCTCCCCGACGGAGTTCTTCTTCCATGCCATCGGCGGGCGGGAGGGGCTTGTCGATACTGCCGTCCGCACATCCCAGAGCGGGTACCTGCAGCGGCGGATGATCAACGCCCTCCAGGACCTGAAAGTGGCCTACGACGGCACGGTCAGGACCACCGGCGGGCGGATCATCCAGTTCCGGTACGGCGAGGACGGGACCGACCCGTCGAAGTCCTCCTTCGGGAGCCCCGTGGACGTGAAGGGGATCATCGAGAGCGAGCTGAAGGAGGAGGTCTAGATGAAGGAGTCCCTTGAGAAACGGATCGATGCCACAGACCTCCCTGACCGGACCCGGGAGGAGATGAAGAAGTTCCTTGGCGACAGGTCCGTCACGGAGAAGCAGTTCACCCGCATCCTGGACCGGATCGTCCGTGAGTACCAGAGCACCCGGATCGAGGCCTGCGAGGCGGTGGGGATCGTGGCCGCCCAGTCCATCGGGGAACCGGGGACGCAGATGACCATGCGGACCTTCCACTATGCGGGGGTCGCAGAGATCAACGTCACCCTCGGCCTCCCACGGCTCATCGAGATCATGGATGCCCGGAGGGAGCCCTCCACCCCCACCATGACCATCCACCTGAAGCGGGAGTACGCCTCTGACCGCGACCGCGCCCGCGAGGTGAGCTGGCAGGTCGAGGCGGCGCCCCTCGCCGAGTTCGGGGACATCACCATCGACATGGAGAAGATGCTCGTCGTGGTCCAGCTGAACACCGCGGTCACCGAGAAGCGGAAGATCGGGGTGGAGCGGATCATCGAGCTCGCCCCCAAGAAGATCAAGGACCGGCGCCACTACCGGGACTTCGAGTGCGAGGTGGAGGAGGAGGCCGCCCGGCTCCTCTTCCTCCCCAAGGACCGGGAGAGCTACCAGAACCTCTTCCAGCTCGCCGAGCATGTGAGGAACGTCATCGTCCAGGGGATCGATGACATCGAACGGGTTGTTGTCCGGAAGGAGGAGGGGGAGTATATCCTCTATACCGAGGGCTCCAACCTGAAGGATGTTTTCGAGGTGGAGGGTGTCGACACCTCCCGCACGAGAACCAACAACATCAGCGAGATTGCCGACGTCCTCGGCATCGAGGCGGCGCGGAACTCCATCATCTACGAGGCCCTCTCGACCCTCGCCGAGCAGGGTATCCTCGTCGATGTCCGGCACATCATGCTCGTCGCCGACATGATGTGCATGGACGGCGAGGTGAAGCAGATCGGCCGCCACGGGATCGCCGGCGAGAAGGAGTCGGTCCTCTCCCGCGCGGCCTTCGAGGTGACGGTGAACCATCTCCTCGACGCGGCCGTGGCGAACGAGGTGGACGAGCTGAACGGTGTCACCGAGAACATCATCGTCGGCCAACCCATCCAGCTGGGGACTGGCGACGTGAAACTGATCGCAAAACCCATCCACTAGGAGAATCGCAATGGATTTCAACATTTCACTGAGGAGAGCATTAAAGACCGGGAAAGTCTTCCTGGGACAGAACAGCACAAGAACATGCATCACCGAGGGAAAGGCGAGACTTGTCGTCGTGGCATCCAACTGCCCCGGGGACTTTCGGAAGTTCCTGGAGACCACGAAGGGCGTGCCGGTCCACGTATTCAACGGTTCCGGCGTCCAGCTCGGCATGGCCTGCGGGAAGCCCTTCCTCGTCTCGGCCCTTGCCGTCGCGGAACCCGGCGAGTCGGACATCCTCACCCTCGCGAGGGCCTGACATGGGCGAGATCGTCCTCTCCGAGGACTGCATGCGCCTCATGTCCCAGTTCGAGCAGCTGACGGGCGCGAGCAGCCGCGACTGCATCATCGATGACCGGAACGGCCGCATCATCCTCGTCGTGAACCCCGGCGAGATGGGGCGGGCCATCGGGAAGAAGGGGGCCTCCATCAAGAAGGCCTCTGAGGTGATGGGGAAGAAGATCGAGGTGGTCGAGTACTCCACGAGCCCCGAGCAGTTCATCAGGAACTGCTTCCTCCCTGCCAAGGTGACCACCCTCGAGTTCGAGGGCGAGGGGGAGGAGAGGGTCGCGAAGGTGACGGTGGGCGACGAGGACAAGGGCATCGCCATCGGGAAGGAGGGGAAGAACATCTTCAAGGCCAAGCGCCTTGCCCAGCGCCAGCACAGCATCGCCGATGTCCGGCTGGTGTAACTCTCTTTTTTACCATATTTCACAGTGATATTCCAGGTGTCTCCCCATACCGACTATCGCACTAAGGGGGACGCCACAGCGGCGGGGGCGAGCGGAGCGAGTCCCCCAGGAGAAGAGAAAAATTTAAAATTTAAAAATTTTTAAGTTACATTCCTTGTGTTTATCTTTATAGGGCTACTTTGGGTTTATTGTAACATCCTATAATAATATTCGATAAAAAGAAAAATTTATAATTATTAAATGCCCATGGCAGCATTCTTCACAGATAATCGAATTGGTGCAGATGCGTTGGCGGTTGATTGGAGAATTTAACGAGATGAAAAATTAGCGATTAACCGTAAATGCATCAGAACCGAACTATTCCATCCCTTAATTCTTTTTTAACTTTTCTGTTATTGGTGCGTGACTTTGGTCTTTGGGAACCTCACCTAATATAAAACAAGAAGGATAAAAAATAGAAAAACCTCATTTATTTATTTAGAGACATTCGTTATCTATAAAGGAAAAATATGTTACTCGAAACTATAGATTGGATAATTTTAATCAGTGTTTTTCTTGCGCTATTGGCAGTTTTTTATTTGGCCCCCATTGCAAAGGAATTTCCCCACAAGCTGACGTTTCCCCTGGCGATTATTGTTATTGGCATACTTATGTTGTGGGGAATTATCCGATCGGATTCCTCAACCCTTTCAAGTTGGATACAAGCCGGTGCAACCCTCATACTCCTTGTAATTACCGGAATGTCAACATATGCAGCGATTAAAACAGCAGAAGCCAATAAAAGACTCGCTGAGGCAACAATTCAACAATCAGAAATCGCAAGGAAGGAACGAATGAGCAAAATGGTCCTTGAAATCGCCCACGATATTTTTCAACCAGTTTTAAAAATACTTCATCGCAATTGGGAGTACCTTGATGGTGGCAATGAGATTGTCTCTGCTATTACCTCAAAAGAACTAGATAGACCTTTGTTAACATTTTCTCGGCATCCTCTTTTCAATTTGGAAAAAATAGTGTCTTTTAATGCAATTTTAAGAGATAATACGTTAAGAGATAATACGAATGAAATGTTTTCGCTGAATGAGGACTATAACCGCTATTATCACAAACTCGAAAAATTTTTAAACGGAATCTATGAGAAACAAGTTCAAATGAAAACTGATTTTTCAAAATATTTGACAGAATTGAAACCAACAGAGTCCCAACTTGACATTGAACAGGATTTAAAAAATATATTCGGACTTGCGATCGCTAATTCAAAACGGCATGACTACAAAGGATATAATTTTTTTAATGAGTATCGTTCCCAAATAATTGCAAAATTGAAGATTTTGGGTCTCAAAAAGGAAATGGAAGAATATACCCAGTTAAAAGAGGAATTTTGTACATTATGTTCTCGTAGTGAAAACCTTATTGAAAAGATATTCCTCAAATGGAAGGAAGAATATTATTTAACTGATAGGGATCTTCAAGGAAATGAAATTTTTTTAAGTATCTGATTTTTATCCACAGTTCAATGGGTAGCTGCTAGAAGAAGAAGTCGGTGGCTAGACTGTCACTATACCCTTATTTATTAGAATGAATAGGATATTCCATCAGGAAACTCTCTGACGAATCGTATGACCGAAATGTGGGATGTTTTTATTTCTCATGCGAGTGAGGATAAAGATGCTATTGCACGTCCCCTTGCGGAAGCACTCCAAAAGAGAGGATTTCGGGTCTGGTATGATGAGTTTACTTTGAAACTTGGGGATAGTCTTCGAAGGACAATAGATCGGGGACTTCGTGAATCGACCTATGGAATTGTAATTCTCAGTAAAGCTTTTTTTGCTAAGGAGTGGCCTCAAAAAGAACTTGATGGTCTATTTACCCGAGAAAAGGACGGAAAAAAGGTTATTTTGCCGATATGGCATCATCTGACAAAAGAAGAAGTCGAGACACATTCACCTATGTTAGCTGGGAAGCTTGCAGCGAAAACAGAAAATGGACTCGAAAGTGTTGTAAAAGACATAATTGAGGTTATTGGAACTTCCCTCCATCCGCCCGCTGTGGAAACCTCAGAATCGCTTGTGGTATCCCAATTAATTCGAAAACTTCGTGACGGCTCTGATAGTGAAAGGAATCGAGCGGCTCGCAAATTGCAGGAATTTAATCTACCCCAAGTAGTTGATGCATTACTTGATACAGCGAAGCATGATAAACAAGTTCGGTATGAAGCACTTCTCGCATTGTATGAATTGAGAAGTGAAAAGGCGCGGGGAATATTTATCGAACGACTCGAAGATCCATCGCCCAAAATTCGTCATATCTCAATACTGGCCCTCGGAGAAATTGGAGAGCCAGCAACAATCGAGCCTCTTCAAAAAATAATTGATACTGACGATTTCAATTTTCTTAATAAAAAACGTAGAGATGGAAAAGGAAAACGTACAAATTGGGGAAAATCTGAAAATGTAGTGATAGCAAAAAATGCGATTCTCTCTCTACAAAAAAAATTTGGTATTACTAAACCGATAGATCCAAACCAAAGTACTCAAAATACAAATCAAGGAACATATAAAAAGCCCGATATACGACCAGAAATTAGTTATGGATTTATATCTGAATGGGAGGGTAAACGAGGGGTAGAGTCTTATCTAATATCCGCGAAAAATTTTGATAATAAACCTGTTTTTTTATCGAGTTTCTACATTCCATTACCCAATGACTATAAATTGTATCACAAATCAATTCCTGGATTAATAACCTCTCCCCTCAATCCTAACGACAGATTTGACTTTCCTTGGCCTGTTTCGGACTTAAACGAACGTTTACATGCATACAATATGAAAGAATTTCAGATAATTTTTACGGATAAATTGGATAATAAATATATAAGTGAACCATTTCAGATTATCGAAAAACAATAATTCAGATCTTACCAATTTATAAACGACAATCTCTAGGAATTTAATTAAAATTTCCATATATCCACCAATTAACCCAATCCCGAAGAAAACGATAGTCCTCCATGTTATACATTTTTATTTTTTCGGCTCTCAAAGATTCCGCCCCCGCCGCGGGCACCCCCCGTCGTGTACTGAGATATCTGCCAGAAGTTTTCGCAAAGGACCTGATGCCCCGAGACAGGGCCTATCCCCACGCGGGGGACGCCGAAGCGGCGGGGGTGAGCGAAGCGAAGCCCCAGGAGCGTCCACGAAGGATCATTTACCTTTCAGCATCGAAATTCCAGGATGGCATTCTAAAACATCTTACTATTGGGCTCTCGGGGGACTTCCGCCCCCGCCGCGGGCACCCCCCGCCGTGTACCCGGGCTCGCGAAAAAGGTTCCCGGGAAACTGTGCTCACCAACCCCTTGTCCTGATAGGCCCTGTCCATGGACGGATTCCATGAGGAGTCTTTAAAACACCGAATCCAGGATCAGGGACGCCGCGTAGATAAAGAGCGATGCATGGAAGAGAGGGAGGGCCCCGAGAGCGGCTTCTGGTGTCCGCTTCTTCGCGATCCAGAGGTTCGCGAGGAGGAGGATGAGGAGTCCTGCGGCACATCCTCCCCACGCGATGGTGCCGAGGTGCTGGAGGAGGAGGAGTGCCGTCCCCCCGTGGGCGAGGGAGAAGATGGCGATCCATGCGACAGTGCCCTGGACGCCGTAGAGGACCGGGACCGTCCTCATCCCCCGTACCCTGTCGTTCCTGAGATCAGCGAGGTCGTTCACCCCCAGGTGAGCCTCGGCCCACGGGTAGAGGAAGAGGAGGAGGGCCACCCCGTCCGGGTGGCCGACGGTGAGGTACCCTGCAACCGGGAAGAGGGCGAGGTCCGTCCTCCCCAGGAGCTGTGCAAAGGGGAACTGCTGGTTCCGCTTCGCCAGCTGGTAGAAGACCTCGACGGCATAGCTGTAGGCCATGATCCCCCCGACGTAGAGGGAGTGGGGGAACGGGAGGGTCGCGATGAGAGCGGCCGCGGAGAGAGCGAGGATGAGGGAGAGGGCCAGGGCATGCCCCGTCGGGATGAGCCCCTCTGCAAGGGGGCGGGTGCCAAACGGGCGCCAGTAGCGGGTGAGACCGGGGTCCACATCCCGGGTATCGATGTTCCGGTCAAGGTAATCATTGAGGACGATCCCCCCCTCGAACCCGAGGAGGCCGATGAGGGCCACCTTTCCGGCAAGTATCCACGGGATGCCACCGTATCCCGCTCCCGCGAGGGCGAAGCCCGAGAGGAAGAGGACAGGCCAGACGGGAGCAAAGTGTGCCCGGGTGAGGTCGAGGTAGGCCCTGAGGGCCCCTGCCATACCTCCCGGCCTGCCCGGATTCACGCCATTACCTCTCCCCTCAACTTCCGCCACGCCCTCACCAGGCCGAAGCAGCCGGTGAGCATCATATCCCCGTAGGGCGCAGCCTGATAGGCGTCCGGGAGGATCCATTTCCGGTTCGGGCCCGTGACCGCCAGGTACCTGCTCGGGTGTGGACGGTGCACCCTGGCCCCGTGGCCCCCTTCCCCGAATACCTCCTCATTTGTCAACGTGCCCTCCCTGAGCTTGCCGATGAGGGAGAGGAGGTGATCGCGGTCCAGGGAATGGGTGTGATGCTCGAAGATCCCGCAGACCTCCTCCCCATTGAGGTTTACGCAGAAGGTATGGGCATTCCCGGCATTCACCAGGGTGAGGCCTTCATTGGCTCTCTCCTTCACCCAGGGATCGCAGAGGGCCCCGAGGAGAGCGGCGGAGCCGGTGTCGATGACGAGGGCTCCGGGCGCCTGCTCGCGGAGGGCTCCCATCCGGGTCATGGTCGGGAGGGGCGGGTCTCGGGCAAGGGCCCAGACCTGCCAGCCCCCCTCGTCGAGGACCACCCCCATGACCCTGAACCGGTGGAGCCGGTTGGACTCCGTTGGCGAGAAGCCATGGTCCTGTACGGCGAAGGCATGGTCAACCGGGTATGGTACCCCGAAGGCACGGAGGGCTACCCTGAGTTCAGCCTCCATGTAATCGGTGGTGCGGACGAGGGTAGTATCTGAGGGCTGGCTGGAAACCACCTGGATCCCAAGGGACCGGACCTTCTCCAGGCTGTCATGAACGGTGAGGGCCGCGGCCTCGGTTGCAGAGACCGAAAGTCCCTTCCTTATGTGCTCTGCAATCGCCTGGACAGAGTCCCCGCCTCCCATGGTGAACCCGTCAAGGAAGATTGCCTCTCCCCTCTCCCCTGCCTCCCGGATCCTCTGCGCCACGACGACGGTGGGAGAAGGGAGGACCATCTTCACGCAGTTCTCGACGGGGCGGGCCGCGTCGTAGACCAGGACGTCCTGGGTCCCCCTCCCGATATCCACCGCAAGGAGGGTCATGCCGGGCTACGCGAAAGGGTCTTGCTCCAGGTGGTGATGGAGCCGGGCTCGGGGTGGTACTCCCGGAACTGCTTCAGGCAGACGGTGAGGTCACGGGTGAACGCGAAGTAGCCTATCTGGGTGTTCCTGCAGAGGTTCATCGCCATGTCCATGAGCCCCCGGGGGTCCGGCCTCGCCTCGCCAAGCCAGATATGGAAGATGTTCCCGCCATCGATGATGGGGAAGAAGACATGCTCCACCTCGATCCGTTGGGTGAGGGGGATCTCTGCACACGGGGCGACATGCGTACCGTTCGTGTAGTAGATGGGAAGGTCCCGGGTCTTCTCGCAATCCTCCAGAGCCGCCTCCAGGTTCCCCTTGATGACCTTCATGGCATGTCTCCGGTACCGCTGGTCGAGGAGGTCGGCCACGGCAAAGCGCTGGCCGGTGGTCTCGGCCGGTGTCCGGGCGAGGGCGATGGTCATGCCATGCCTCTTTGAGAGCTCCTTTGCATAGAGCTCGAGCTCTGTCATGGCGCGGACCGCCAGCCTGAAGGCGTCCTTTGACTCGTGGAGCTGGTGGCCGGTGTGGTGCTGGACCATCTCGTTCACGCCCACGACCCCGATGGTGTACACGAGGCCGTCGAGATCCACGGCGACAGCCCCACGTTCGCCGTCGTTCGGGTCCTTCGGGCGCTGCATGGCAAAGGGCATCCTGCCGTTCGCCCTGATGATCTCCATCCAGCGCCGCTTGATGTGGAAGACCTCGACCGCGATGTCCATGAGGGCCTTCAGCTCGGCGAAGAGCCGGTTGTCGTCCTTCTCGGCCCGGTAAGCGGCCCGGGGGCAGTTCACCGAGACCACCTGCCAGGAGCCCATCGAGAAGTGCCTCCCCTCCTGGAAGTCGAGCTTCCCCTCGAACTCCGGGTCCTTTCCTGCAACGGTGGAGAACTGGTAGGCGCAGCACTGGTAGCAGGAGATACCCTTCCCCGCGCCGCGGTACGGGGGGATCTGGTTGTCGTAGTAGGGGGTGCCGAACTTGGATGCGAGCTCGAAGGTGAGGAGGTAGAGGTCCCGGTAGCTGGGGAGATCGGGATGCCTCCGGTTGAACTCCTCGTCCTCGGTGAGGAAGTCGGGTTCGATGCTGATCTCAGGCTTCGGAAAGGAGAAGGGCTTCCCCCAGTAGTCACCCTCGAGCATCACCTCCATCATGGCCCTGAAGAGGAGCCTGACTTCCCGCTCGAACTCCCCGTAGGTCCTCCTCGGCGCCTGCTTCCCGTCGTAGATCCTGCCGCGGTACACGCAGGGTTTGTCCTTCCAGAGGGTGGGGACGCCGGGCGTCAGCTGGACCGACGAGAAGACGAGCTGCCCGCCCCGTGCAACCATCATCTGGGTCATCTCGTAGACAAACATCTGGATGAGCTGCTTGATCTCGTCGTAAGGAAGCCCCTCGAAGTAGGGGGCGAGGAAGGTGAGGAAGTTGTAGTAGCCCTGGCCGCC
>CAZKEV010000052.1:0-12335 GCA_964551875.1 uncultured Methanomicrobiales archaeon
CGTCCAGCCACCCCTTCTCCTCGACAGAGAGCCTCCGGATGTACTCCACCATGGCAGGCCCGCCGAAGGCGGTAGCACCGAGGATGAGGAAGGAGAGGAAGAGGGAAGGGAGAGAGGGGACCTCCAACACCTGCGGGTTCTCGTCCATGAGGGTTCGCATCCGGAGGATTGGCAGCCGGGGGATATAAAACACGGGAGATCCCGGCCCTGCACCCAACGGTTGGGAGGGAAAACCGTGGATCATCATACGTGATGCGGAGAGGCGGTTTCCGCCCCTTTCACCGTGTGGTTCCCGGCCGGACCCGCTTGTAGACCTCGAACCAGACGACGGAGAAGATGCCGCCGAGGATGCAGGCGAGAAGGTCCACGGGTGGGACCACGGCAAACCTGAAGATATCCCGTGCGGCCGGGAGACCCAGTGCCACGGCAAGGAAGAAGAGTGCCCCCCCGATGACCCACCAGAAAGCCCGGTTGGGCTTCCCGAGGGTGGTAAGGATGTTCTCTGACCAGGACCTGTTCACGCCGATGAGGGTGAGGTTGGCGACGACAATGGTGGCGAAGGTGAGGGTCCGGATCTCCGGGTCCCCCATGCCCCGGGCCACCGCCGAGAGGTAGATGGCGAGCACGACTCCCAGCACCCCGAGGCCCTGGGCCAGGGCAAGGGCCGTGGTCCTGCGGTCCAGGAGCCGGTCCCCGGGCCTCCGCGGCGGCTTTCTCATGATATCCGGTTCCTCCCTCTCGTTCTCGAAGACCACCGAGCAGGCGGGATCGATGATGAGCTCGAGGAAGACGATGTGCACGGGGAGGAGGATGAGGGGCCAGCCCAGGAGCACGGGCGCAAGGGAGATGCCTGCAATGGGGACGTGGATGGAGAGGATGTAGGCCATGGCCTTCTTCAGGTTCGCGTAGATCCTCCTCCCCATACGCACCGCTGCCACGATGGAGGCGAAGTTGTCATCGAGGAGGACCAGGGAGGAGGCCTCCCGGGCGACGTCTGAACCCCGCCCTCCCATGGCGATCCCGATGTGGGCGGCCTTCAGGGCAGGGGCATCGTTCACGCCGTCACCGGTCATGGCAACCACCTCGCCGCTGGCCTTGAAGGCCTCGACGATCCGGAGCTTCTGCTCGGGGACCACCCGGGCGAAGATGTTCGACCTGCTGATCCTCCGAAAGAGAGCCCCGTCCTCGAGCGATTCGAGCTCCGGCCCGGTCATGACGCCATCGCCGGAATAGATGCCGATCTGCTTCCCGATGTTCCTGGCGGTGGCCGGGTAGTCCCCGGTGATCATGACCACCCGGATACCGGCGGCCGTGCACTCGGCCACGGCCCCCGGCGCATCCGCCCGCACCGGGTCGGCAAAGCCGATGAGGCCAAGGAAGGTGAAGGGGAAGTCGTGCTGGCCGTCGGGAAGGTCCTTCTCGGTGAAGTAGGCCTTCGCCACCCCGATGACCCGGAGCCCGTCAGAAGCCAGCTTCTCGATCTCGGCCGAAAGTCTCCCCTGGCCCTCCTCAGCCAGGTGGCAGAGGTCGGCGATGGCCTCGGGGGCGCCCTTGGCGGCGATGATGTACTCTGTCCCGGCCCGCGAGCGCCAGACGTTGGACATCGCGAGGAGTTCCCGGGAGAGGGGGTACTCCATGAGGAGGTCCCAGTCCCCGTGGAGGTGCTCGGTGCCGGTGAGGTCGTCGCCGCCCTTCCGGAGGAGGGCCTGCTCCATCGGGTCGAAGGGATCCTTCTTGCAGGAGAGGATGGCAAACTCCAGGAGCTCGTGGAACGGCTCCGGGAGGAAATCCCGCCCCCGGGGGCTGCACGGGAAGGACTCCCCCGCCACCCCCAGGCGCGCGACGCTCATCCGGTTCTCGGTGAGGGTGCCCGTCTTGTCCACGCAGAGGACCGTGGCAGCCCCCAGGGTCTCGATGGCCGGGACGTGCCGGGTGAGCACCTGCTGCTTCGAGAGCCGCCAGGCCCCCAGGGCGAGGAAGATGGTGAGGACCACGGGGAACTCTTCGGGGAGGATCGCCATGGCGAGGGTGATTCCTGCGAGGAACCCGTGAAGCCAGTCGCCGCGGGTGATGCCGTAGACCACCACCACCGTGGCGCAGAGAAGGAGGCCCGCGAGGGCGATCCCCTTCACGATCCCGGACGTCTCCAGGTGGAGGCGGGTCTCTTCCCGGCGAACCGTCTGGAGGGCCCTCCCGATCTTCCCCATCTCGGTACGCATCCCGGTGGCCACGACCTCGGCGATCCCCTGCCCCTGCACCACGAGGGTTCCCGAGTAGAGCCAGGGCTGGTCGTCCCCGCCAGGGCGCCTCTCCGGGGGTGTACCCCCCGCCGGGCTCTTCCTCACCGGCACCGATTCACCGGTGAGGAGGGATTCATCGACGAGGAGGTTGTTATCGGAGAGGAGCAGGGCGTCGGCAGCAATCCGGTCTCCCTCGCTCACGACCATGATATCCTTTCTGACCACCTCCCGCCCTGCGATCCTGAGGGGCGAACCGTTCCTGATGACAAGGGCCCTGGGGCTGGAGAGGTTCCGGAGCGCCTCAAGGGCTCGTTCCGTCTTCTGCTCCTGGTACACCGTGATGCCGATGATGACAAAGACGAAGGAGAGGAGGATCACCCCCTCCTCCACATCACCGAGGATGAAATAGATGAGGCCGGCCCCGACGAGGAGGAGGAACATCGGTTCCCGGATCACCTCGCCGACGATAGCAAGGACGTTCTTCTGATCCCTGGACGGGATCTCATTGTAGCCTTCCCGCCGGAGCCGTTCCTCCGCTTCCTCCTTGGAGAGGCCGGAAAAATCAGAGAGGTTCAGGAAAGGCATGCCGGATCTGTAACCCTTGAGATTTGCGGGTATGCCCTAAAGGTGTTGCGGTCCCGGGAGGATCCACCCGGACAGGAGCTGGATGTTGTCCAGGATACCACCATGAGGATCCTCTAGGATTGGGGGCTCGGAACAATTCCCTCCCCCTCCCTCTTGAATTCCAGGTAGGAGTACACCACGAGATACCCGGTGATGAGAAGCACCGGGGCGAGCATGAGGAACCACGCCATCCCGGGGAAGATGACCCCCCCGAGGGCGAGAACACCTGCAAGCCTGAAAAGCTTCCCGCCGATCGCATGAGTTTTATCCCAGACCCGGTCGCTCGACAAGGTCCAGGGGGTGCGGATCCCGATGAACCAGTTCCTCTTCGCTTTGCTGATGAGAATCCCGCATGCATAGAAGAGGACGCCAAAGGCGGGTGAGAGGAGCTGGGTGATATCGAACCGATACCTGAGGTTCCAGAGTATCGCGAGGAGAGAGATGTAGAGGAGAAAGATAAGGATGACAATGATGAACTGCTCATAGGCATCCATGAACTTCTCGATATTCTTCCTGAGGGGATCGATCCGGGGAATGAGGAGGAAGAGGAGTGCAAGGCCCACAGAGATGACTGGGACAAGGAAGAGCGCCCAGATCTTCGGCATATACCCGTTCGCCTCGCCCGAGAAGCCCCAGTGGGAGGCCATCAGGTCGGGCATGAAGGGATAGGCGATGATGGCGATGGCAAAGGTGAGGATGAGAATTCCGGCGATGATCACCCTGCTCTTCGGGAGATGCATGATCATGATAGATCCGGAAGCCTATATAGGGTTACCAGGGAAGAGATGGGGATGTGAGATGGGCAGGGATCCCTCATTGCCCCATCAGGAGTCGTCAGATCTCCCCTGCGGCTTGTCCCCTCCCTCATTGTGGTGGAGAGATTTCACTGCGCCGAACTTCGCTTCGTAGGCTGCCACCGCCCGGGGGGCACCAAGGAGGAGGCGCCGGATGGTGTTGTACACCACCGGGTTTCCTGCCAGGTCGAAGACGCCGAGGAGGTCGGCAAGGAGCCCGGCGAGGGGCAGGTGGTACTCCTCCTCCATGCGGTCCAGGTGGGCAAAGGCATGGAGGGCCCTCACCGTGGAGGTCTCGTTCACCCTGCCGAGCCCCTCCAGGATCTTCCGGAGGAAGGTCCGCCCTTCGGGGGTCTGGAGCGAGACCTTCCGGTTCATGGCAAAGCGGACGTAGAGGGCCCGCTGGTCGTTGGCCTGCTCGATCCGGAACGCAGGCGCCTTTTCGGTGCGCTGCACCAGGTCCACGAGATCGGGGGCATTCGACCCTGCCAGCGTGGAGAGGAATGCTTCCCAGGCCACGAGGTTCTTTGAAGATTCTTCC
Source organism: uncultured Methanomicrobiales archaeon (assembly GCA_964551875.1). Lineage (GTDB taxonomy): Archaea > Halobacteriota > Methanomicrobia > Methanomicrobiales > JACTUA01 > JACTUA01. The sequence continues at coordinate 4,200 of CAZKEV010000052.1, forward strand.
ATGAAGCTCTCGAAGATGGCCAGACGCTCATGGGATGAGGATGCGAGGAGGAGCCGGAAAGCGTTGAGCCGGTCGCTGGCGAACCGGGAGTCATGGAACTGCCGGAGAAGGAGGTGATGGACCCCCGGACTATCCAGGGTAGCGAGGATCTCCAGGCAGGTGTTCTTCACCTGCCGGGCCTTGATGGCCCGGATCCGGTCAGGAATCGTGGCCGGGACCGAATCAGCTGTGAGGGTGCTGTAGAGGGAGAGGAGGGCATCCCGGTGACGCTCTGCAAGAGCGGTGAGAAGCCGCTGCCGTGCTTCGTAGAGTGCCAGGTACCGGTTCGCCAGAGCCTCGTCCTCGACGGATTCGAAGATGGTGAGAACCAGCCCGCCCATCCGGTCCAGAAGGTCCCGGTCTGCAAGGAGGTCCATGAACAGGGAGGTGAAGCTCTCGGAAGGGGTTTGAGCCGGTTCGGTGATGAGCCTGATCTTCTCCCTGTCTGCGAGGGTGAAGAAGGCGAGGTACCGGTTCACCGCATCCGGATCGGTCCTTGCCTGGAGATTGAGGATCTCCCCACCGGGATCGAACTTCACCTTCCCGTAGAAGGAGTAGCCCCGGTTCAGGGAAGCGTAGGCCGGGCGGTCCACCCCGGGGATGGTGATCACCTCCCTGTCACTTCCGATTCGCCGGATCCCTTCGGCGAGGATTTTATTCCCCTTGCCTACGAGGGCATAGGAGAAGGGGAACTCCCAGATCTTCCCGGTCTTTGAGCGGGTGGTCTGGAGGTCGAGGGAGAAGGTGCGGCTGGCCTCGTCATACGCGGTCTTTGCGGTAACCACGGGATAACCGGTCTCCTTCAGCCAGGCCTCCGCGAACCCTGTGAAGTCCTGGCCGCCCGGCTCCTCCATGCTGGCGATCCAGTCGGCGCGGGAGGCGTTGGCATGCCGGAATCGCGTGTGGTAGGCATTGAGGGCCTGGCAAAAGGCCTCCCTGCCCACGAGGGTCTCTACCATGCGCACGAACTCGGGAGCCTTCACGTAAGTGACCGCCGTAATCAGGTCGTTCGGGTCGTTGAACCCGTCGGGCTCGATGGGCATCGCCATGGCCCCCGCGTCCAGGGCCAGGGTCCCGCCCTCGGGGGAGAGGAGGGTGAGGACGGTCTGGAGGCGGTTATAGTCAGGCCCGAAGAGGAAGGCATGGTTCTGGTTCTCGATGAAGACCGTGACCGCCTCGTTCAGCCAGAGCTCGAAGGGCGATCTCCCGGTCACCTCGGAGCCGTTGAGGTTGTGGTAGTACTCGTGGACCTTCACCCGGAAGAGGTAGTCGTAGGCCGGGTCTGTCATCTGGGGGAACGGCATGATCCGGTTCGTGGTGATGGTGGTATTCCCCACGTTCTCCATCCCCCCGAAATCGGAGTTCTGCATCCCGATCTCGCGGTAGACCGTCCCGGTATACTGGTAGCCCGGTTTGATGCGGGACACGAGCGCCGAGAGCTTCTCCCGCACATTTTTCAGGCGCACGGGATCACCGCCCCCATCCTTGAGGTTCTCACGCTCCTCGATGAGCCGCAGTATCTCCATCCTCGTCTCAATGTCCCTGAACTGTTCGGGGCCGGTGAAGAGGTAGACCCAGATGACCGCGTCGTGGAGGATCCCGAGGGCCTCCCGGGCGAGGGCCGGGTCGGAGCCCGGGGGCACGAGGAGCACGAGGAGGAAGGTCTTCCCGTCGGGATACTCGCACTGCCTCTCGAAGGCGGCATAAGTCCCGACCCCGAGGAAGAAGAGGTAGGGCGCCATGGGGGTGACCATGTTTGCATACCGGATCCTGTCCCGGCCGTCCCCCGCCAGGTGCCTCTCCTCCACGACGTCCCCGTTCGAGATGAGGTGCGTGTACCGGGAGCTCGCGATGATCGTGGTCATGTAGGTGCACTTCGCGGTCATGTCGTCGATACAGGGGACGAGGCGCTGGAACCCCCACTGCTGGCACTGGGTGATCTGGGTGGGCGGGGCACCGGGGGGGGTCTCATCGTAGTAGAGCCCCTCCAGGATGTTTCGCGTCGGGTGGCAGATGGTCTCGGTCCGGATGGTGAACCCGGTCCCTGGCGGGATGCGGGGCTGGAAGGTGAGGAGGATCTTCGCCTCTGCCCTGCGGTAGTCGGCGGTGACCCTGCGCCCCTCGGAAGAGATGGAGATGATCTCGAGATCCTTCGCGTTCAGTGCAAGGACCTGGAGGGAGGAATCGAGGGTCTTCGCCGTAAAAAGGGAGGTGACACGGGTATGGTCATCGGAGATATCGAAGGTGAGGTCCATGTGGACGACCTTCACCGGGATCTCGCCGAAATCCTGGGGGTAATACCTGAAGATCCTGTCCATGGGGCACTCCGGAAGGATGATACCCCTCCGGGGAATATAGCGTTTGCTTATCACCGGCCAGCCAGGAGGAAGAGTGCTTCCCGGTGGATTATTCGGTCCCGTACTGGTTGATGAGCCGGATCAGGTTCCCGAGGCCTTCCAGCTCCATCTCCAGGACCTGGTTCCTCGTCATCCCCATGGAGGTCTCTCCGTCCGCGGTGAGGGTCTCGGGCCCCCTCACCACGACCCGGTCGCATCCGTCGGCCGAGAGAACCTTCCGTGCCTCCTCGTCGTGAACAAAGGCCCGGCCGGGGAAGATCACCACGTCCTCGAGATCGCCGGGATCAAGGCGCTCCAGGTCATCGATGGTGATGAGGCAGGCGATCTCCCTATCAGCGGGCACGACCCGGCAGCGGTATCCCCGGCGGTCCAGGATCTCCTGGATGAAGGGGGCCGCCACCCGGCCGCTGATGACGGTTGCCCGCCCCGTCACCCGGGGGAGATGGTCGAGGAGCCCGTCCTCGGAGAGGATGGCAAAGGGCGAGCCGATCTCCGGGTCCCAGAGGGGGGTCCCGGTGATCTTCATCCTGAACTCCCGGGACAGGGTGGTGACCATGTCCCGGAACTCCTCCACGGTCTGCATCCGCTGGCCGGCGAGGATGGGGGCGTTCCCCAGGATGAGCCCCGATTCAGGGGTGTTCGCAAACCGCATGAGGATGAGCCCCTTCGCCCCTCGTTCCTCGAGCCAGCTGCAGGTTTCGAAGAGGACCTCGCCGTCGTTCACACCGGGGATCACCACCGCGGCCCCGTACACATCGCATCCGCCGCAGAGGTCCTCCAGTATGGAGAGGGAGACCTCGGGGGTCGGGTCATGCATGTGCTTCCGCCGGAGATCCGGGGACGAGGCGAAGATGGTGAAGGAGACCTCGGCAAGGCCCCGGTCGAGAAGGAACCGCGAGAGGGTGGGATCATCGAAGCCCTTCCCGCTCGTGTAGCCGATATGGAGCGGCGCCTCCATGCCGGCGAGGAGGTCCACGAGATCCCGGAACCTGGGGTAGCAGCTCGGGTCTCCCCCGCCGCTGATGGTGATCCTCGTGAGATCCCCTTCCATCATCTGGAGCTGGGCAAGGACATCGTCGGCGATGGCCGGAAGGTCCCGAAAGCCCGAGTACCGCTCCTTCACCGACCTCGAACAGTAGTCGCAGCCCTTCCTGAAGGGCGGGCAGTGCCTGCACCCGAACGGGGGGACGTCCTTTGCATGCCTGAAGTAGCAGTAGTCGCAGTAGCCCCGGCAGTCGAGGCCCGGCCTGCCCCCGATGTCCACCGTGAGCTGGGGCATCCATGCTAAGTCCGTGCTCCAACCATAATGACCTTGTGATAAAGGAGGGGCCTCACGGTGTTTCTTCCGGAGGTGCTGCCAGCCCGCGATGGTCGATATATTTATCCCCCGAAGCGGCCACGGGGCTATTCATGAGAGAGAGTGTCGCCCTTCTCCGCCGCTACAAGTACGACCCGAAGTTCGACTTCGGCCTTGTGCGGATCGTCTACATGAACCGGGGTGCCCCCATGAGCCGCTCGGTCGTCGAAGGGGGCCGGATTACCAGGCTCGTCAACACCTACTTCGAGATGGGAACCGGCGAAGAGACCGTGGTCATCCCGTACCACCGGATCCTCGAGATCGAGTACAACGGCAGGGTCGAGTGGAAGAAGGTTTCCATCTAGGGAGGGAACCCTTTCCTTCGCCACCTTTTTCAGGAACGGGGCCGTACAATAAGATATGCCCCAGTGGCTTAGCTGGCAGAGCGGCTGACTTGTAATCAGCAGGTCCCGAGTTCAAATCTCGGCTGGGGCTTATATAAAAAGGTTCATGATAAAAGGAGAGACCTCCCATTCATAACCCCTTCATCAGATTCCGTTTCTGGATGAACCGTGCAGCGAGAATAAACCCGGCAGAGACAACGATGAGCACACCACAGTCAGCGAGCGGAGAAAATACTGATGTCCCGGACATAGCCGCGTTGAACAGATCGACAAGATACGTGAGCGGTGAACAGTATGCGAGAGCGAGACCCCAGCCCTCCATCTGCTGAAGCGGGACGAATATCCCGGAGATGAAGATGAGAGGGAACCGTATCAGGTTAGAGAAGATCATCACGTTGGGCGGGCTGTCGGATGCCGGGGATGCAAGCAGGGCGCCCAAAGCGGCACAGGCGAGCGTGCCAAGGATGAACGCAAGGACAAACAACCCCACGTTCATGACCGCAACCGGAATGAAAAAAGTACTCGCTGTCCATACCAGGAGTGAGATACCTATCCCGAAGATCACGCCCGCCGCAACGTCGCCCAGGATGATACTGTCCTGTGTCACCGGATACGAGAGGAGCCGTTCATGCGTCTTTTCCCGTTTCTCCCACGGTGTGATCAGCGGACCAACCGATGATGAGGTGAAAAAGAGCATCATCGCGAGAAATGCCGGGAAGAACGTGGTAAGATCGAGATGACGACCGACAAAGAACGCGAAGAACATGAAGAGCGGGAATAAGAGCCCGAACATCAGCACGGGCGGTTTGGTATAATACAGCCTTATGTTTTTCCCGGTAATGACGAGGATCCCACGAAGGAATAGCGGAACCTCCATCATGCACACTCCGTCAGCTGCACAAATGCTTCTTCCAGGCTCGGGCCGGATGTCGTGAGGGAAGTAATGCCAATGGACTCGCGCTCGGCACGCCCGACAATGTATTTCAAGATCCGGTCCGGGTTATCCGTATACAGCCGCCACTTATCGCCGCACGGTTCTGCACGCAAAATTCCTTCCGCCGCGAACAGGTCCCGCGTTACGGTCCGGTCAAAGGAGACTTCAACCGATTGCGTGGTATCAAACATTTTTTTGAGGCGTTCGGGACTATCCTGCGCAACTATCTTCCCCTTGTTGATAACGCAGACTGTCTGACAGAGCATGTTTGCCTCTTCGATGTTGTGCGTGGTGAGAAAGATCGTACTGCCCTGTTCGTTCATGTGACGGATCGTCTCGATCACGAGCCTGCGGCTCTGCACGTCAAGTCCGCTGGTCGGTTCATCGAGGAACAAGACACGAGGCCGGTGGATGATGGCGCATGCGATACTCACCCGCTGTTTCATCCCTTTCGAGAGTGTCCGGACAGGGTTGCGTCTTCGTTCGTTCAGTCCTAGTCGCGACAGGATCTCATCAATCCTCGCATCCCGGAGTACCCGAGGCATGCCATACATTTTTCCACTCAGGTGCAGGTTCTGCTCTGTGGAGAGGTCGCCATAGACCGTGCTGCTCTCCGGAATGACACCCATCTGCATCTTGGCATCGAGCGGGTGGCGGTGGATATCAATACCGTTGATATGGACAGTTCCTGCGTCTGGCGTGAGAACACCGGTAAGCAGCCGGATCATGGTAGTCTTTCCGGCCCCGTTGGGGCCGAGAAAGCCGAAGATCTCCCCCTCCCTCACCGTAAGGCTGACATCGTTCACTGCGGTTACCGCACCAAAGCTTTTGACCAGGTGCCCGGCCTCTATGGCGTTCATGGTTCGCTGACGGTCTTCAGACCGGCGATTTTCTTGTTGATTGTTTCAATCCGGTCCTGCAGGATTTTTTTGTGGTCTTCGAGTAACCTGATCTCATCCTCAATAGAAAGCATAACCGGGCAGCCGCATACACATTCGCAAAGGGTGTCCATCCCCGACACCTGCTTTCCCGCTGAAACGTGGCACATCTGTCTTTCCTCCTGACCATTCTTTTTTGTTAAAATTACTATCGATTAAATAGTATTAATAGTGTCAAGTTTATAGTTTTGAATTGACTATGGAAAACAATAGCAAGCACATCTGCCTGTGCCCCCTTGAAGGGATTATCAATACCATTGCCAAAAAATGGGCCATCCTGATCATCAGCATCATCGGCCACCAGGAGAAAATCCGTTTCAATGACATTATGCACAGGCTTGACGGGATCAGTCCCAAGACACTTGCCGATGTCTTAAAAGATCTCCAGAATGAGAACCTGATTCACCGTGAATCATTTTCGGAGATTCCGCCACGGGTCGAGTATTCCCTGACCGATGACGGAAAACAACTCTGCGAGGCGGTTCTTCCTCTGATTCAATGGGCAGAGAAACGCGATACTGTCGATAAGCACAAATGCAGGGCATCCTGCCATGATGATAATTTGCCCTCAAAGAAGGCTATAACACATAAAAAGCGTTGAATTAGGATAGGACTGAAAAGATCTTGGTTCCTTCCGACGATATTTGGACGGTGCGGCGGTGCACGACGGAAAAAGTTTGTTAAAAAATCGTTATTCTATATAAATATCTCCATAATAATCCGCACGTCGGATATGTCGAGGATGCTCGTCGTAATCCCAAGTCATCATTTTAGAAACCTACAGTACCCATTTCAATCTCCAAAATCGTTCAGTATAGTCTCTAATCTGAATAATACCCTAAATACAGCCCCTTATACAAACATCATTCACCACATCACCCGCCCAGAACCCATAAACACCCTTAAAATGGCACCCTCTGCCCCTGTTTCATAGGTGATATGACAGATAAACCTTGGATCCCCTGAAAAAAGGGATTAAAATGCCTCTATTGCGGCCTCTCTCCCGAGCCTATCACCGGGCGGTGCTGCTCTCCACAGCTCCTTATGTGTGAGAGAAACCCCGCACCAGCACTAAAGACTGAACCACAATACGGGCACTTGCGCGAATCTGCCGGTTTCCGCCATGATAATGGTCTCTTCCCCGTGCGGTTCATCAGTATTGCCTCCTGCGCTTGCGCCTGCCGCCGAAGGGGAGGAGGTCACTGCCGTGGTCCAGGAGGTCTTCTGCATCATTCCCTCCCGGGAGGTTCTCATCGATGAGCCGATCGCCGTCGTCGAGAAAGGCCAGGTAACTATTGAGGGCTTCTTCCTGCTCGGGGTCGGGCACGACTACCGCCTCCTCCTGCGCCTAGGTGCGATATCACACATGATATCAGAGATATTGGGGTTTGAGAGTCCTGAGAAAGAGAGGGGTCATGCTCGCCAGAACCACTCTTCTCCGAGTGGTGACATGGCTGATGCCAGCATTACGGTCTTCCCTGTGGCCTTCTCCACGACCACAAGAAGACCGTGCACGAGCCCTGCTATGTTGAACTTCTCCCAGATGGCACGACAGCTGAAGACTTCCTCGTGCAACCGGGCCATCCTGAGGATCCACCGGTCCTCATCCTCGAATGGGGCCGGCTCCTGCAAGTTCACTCCTTCACCTCTGCTGTATTTCAATGGGGCAATTGGCTTATGAGATGATGAGGATATCCTTTCTCGTCTGCCTCTTTTTGGCCTTTTTACTTTTAGACGGGTTATTTACTTTTGAATTACTTTTTCTCTAACATATTCGTCCTTTATCTCAATTAGAGGCCGAAATTCGCCTAGTCCCTGCTCCACCCGAACAATCCTTTGAGGGGGTACCGCAACCTTCCCTTCGACGGGAGCGTCTTCATCCCGAAGGCCGACCTCGCCCTGCAGGGGAGAAGTATGTAAGGAATTAGGCAAAAAAATCGCTCAAGCCATAAAATGATTATGGATATAGTCCGGATTTTGTCTCCATCTGTCGATATACGGGAAATGGTGGCTCCATCGAGATAAGAAAACCTGAATTTTTGAGAAAATGGAAAGAAAAGTTTAAATATTGACTGATACAGTAGTTTGATGGGTGAAATTGAATGGTTGATTTACCAATTGCAGCAGTGATTCGCATTGCCAAGAAGAACGGGGCCGAGCGGGTCGG
>CAZKEV010000053.1:0-11966 GCA_964551875.1 uncultured Methanomicrobiales archaeon
CTTAAAGAAGATCCAGGAGCTGAAGGCGAAGATGAAGGAGCGCGACCCCTTCGCCAACCGGAATATCCCGAAGAAGTGAAGGCAGGGGGATTCCCGGGGGGATGGGGCACCATCTCCCCATCGGCATGCCTATAAGAGCGACCGCCATATTCTGAACCAGGGAGTGAGAGGGAACGATGGATCTGCTCGACGTCTTCAAGCCGAACATCGCGAGGCTCAGGGAGAAGAAGGACAGGGGGGGCCTTGTCAGGGCCCTTGATTACCAGAAAGATGCCGCGGTGCGGAAGGGTGCGGTGAAGGCCCTCGGGGAGGCCGCGGATCCCGCTCTCCTCGAGCACCTGGTGAAGGCCCTCCGGGATCCGGATGACGGGGTGAGGTACGAGGCGGTGGAGGCCCTCGTGCGGCTGAAGGATCCGAGGGCGGTGAACCCGCTCGTCGCGAGCCTCGTGGACCCGGACAGCGACGTGCGCTTCGCGGCTGCCTGGTCCCTCGGTGAGATACGGGACCCGAGGGCGGTGAAGTCCCTCGTCGAGGCCCTCCGGGATGAGAGCTGGAGGGTCCGGACCGAGGCCCTCCTCGCCCTCTCGAAGATCGGCGACCCGGGGGTCATGGACGCCGTGGTCGCCGCTCTCGGGGACGAGTACTGGCGCGTGCGCACCGAGGCGGCACGCGCCCTCGGGCTCCTTGCGAACCCCGCTGCAGAGGATCACCTCATCGCCGCCCTCGACGATGAGAACTGGAGGGTCCGGAGGGAGGCCGTACGGGCCCTCGGGAGCCTCAGGTCAGAGCGGTCCCTGGAACCGCTTGTCCGGGTCATCGGGGACACCGACGAGAACGTCCGGAGGGAGGCTGCATCCGTCCTCGAGAAGATGGGACCGGCTGCCGTCGGCCCGCTCTCAAGAGCCCTCCAGGGGGACGCGAGTGAGGGCCGGAGAGAGGCGGCGAGGGCTCTCGGGAGGATCCGGGACCCGGGCGCGATCGAGAGCCTCATCCCCCTCCTCCAGGATCAGGACCCGCGGGTGAGGGACGAAGCCCTCCTTGCTCTCGGGAGGATGGGGGGAAAGGGTGTCAAGCCCCTGATCAATGCCCTGAAGGAGAAAGGGTTCTCCGATCTCCCCGGAAAGGGGGGAGGACCCTAGGTCTTCTGGTACTCCTCTGCAGCCCTGATGAAGGATTCCGCAAGGGCGTCGGTGAAGTAGATGTGGGTATAGGTACCAACGGTGTTCCCTTCGGTGAGGCCGTCGAGGCCGCCGCTGATGCCCGTACCCCGGGTGAGTTCCAGGGAGAACCGGGCATCCCTGCCGCATTCCAGCCTCGAGTAGTGGAACTCGTGTCCCCGGAGGGCGAGGCCCGGGGTGAGGGCAGCGGCACGGCCTGTTGCGCGGGCTTCGACGTAGCCCAGGGCCTGGACCCGCGGGGTGAGGCCTGCCCGGGCCGGGAGCACCCCGGCCATGGGGAAGTCCCCTCCTGCCGAGAGGGACTCGCAGAGGGCGAGGAGGCCCCCGCACTCCCCGTAGACCGGCATCCCGTCGCGGCATGCATCGCGGAGCTGACGGAGGAAGGGGGAGGCAGAGAGGGCTTCGCCGTGGAGCTCAGGGTAGCCGCCCGGGAGGCAGAGGCCTTCCACATCGGGGAGGGGATCAGCGAGGGGGCTCGCGAAGACGAGTCGGGCTCCTGCACGGGTGAGGCGGTTCAGGTTCTCCTGGTAGGTGAAGCAGAAGGCAGCGTCCCGGGCAACACCGATCCTGACCCGGGCAGGCTTCACCGGGGGGGTTGCACCCGGTCCGGGAATCCCGGGAGCACCGCGGGCCAGCTCAAGGACCGTGTCAAGATCACACCATTCCTCGAATAGCTCCGCCTGGTCAGAATGCGGCCGTACCTCGGAGGCCATGACAAGGCCGAGGTGGCGGCTCTCAAGAGAGAGGTCCTCGCTCTTCGGGATCCACCCGAGTGCCTTCCCCGTGAGGCCTGCCTCGATGAGAGACCGGTGCCTCTGGCTCCCCACGCGGTTGAAGATGAATCCCGCCGGCAGGGTCTCCGGGCGATGCGTTGTGTACCCCCTGATCACCGCGTGCACCGACCCCGACATCCCCCGGGGCTCCACCACGAGGATGATGGGGGCGGATAGGAGTTCTGCAACGTGGGCGGTGCTTGCGACCGCGCCGCCGTCCACCCCATCGAAGAGGCCCATCACCCCCTCGATGATGGCGAGATCGGCGCCTTCGGACGCCCGGGCGAAGACCGCGGAGACCTCTTCGTTGCCCATCATGAAGGGGTCGAGGTTCCTCGAGATCCGGCCGCAGATGGCGGTGTGGTGGGAGGGGTCGATGAAGTCCGGCCCCACCTTGAAGGGCTGGACCCTGAGGCCCCGGGCGGCGAAGGCGGCCATGAGCCCCCGGGCAACGGTGGTCTTCCCGCACCCGCTCCAGGTGCCGCCGATGACGATCCTCGGGATGGCGCGGTTCATGTCCTCTCCACCTCTCTCAAAGGGATCTCTGCTCCGGATTCCTCCTTGAAATCGGAGACCCGGCGCTCCACCTGCTGCACCATCCCGCCCACGGTCAGGATGAGCGATGATCTACCGTTCAAGGCCTTGAGGATGCACTTGTCGATGACGCCGTACGAGAAGTCGAGGGTGAGCCCCTCCTCGGCGGCACGCTGCTTGGCCCGAGTGCCCATGGCGCCGAGGGAGATCCCCCCGTGGCCCGAGAGCCAGCGGGACAGGGCCTCTCTCCCGGTCCCATCCACGTTGCAGACATGGATCGTGCCGTAAAATGGGCCGGGGGCTCCCTTCCAGGTCGCCCGCTCGATGATGTTGATCATATCAAGCACGGTCCTCGGTCTCTTCCCGGGCAGCAACAGCCCGCGCCGCTCCAGCTCCTGGTGGAGATCCAAGAGAACAGGGACCGAGAGCCTTGCCTTCCGGACCAGGTTCGCATCCGCGAAGGCCACCTCGGGTGAGTCCTCCTGGAGGATCTCGCCCCCGCGGAGGAGGATCACCCGGTCGGCCCAGGGGTACGCCAGCTCGACATCATGGGTGGAGATGAAGACGGTCTTCCCGTTCTCCTTCAGCTCCTCGAGGAGCTCCATGATATCCTCGGACCCGGCCGGGTCCAGGTTGCTCGTCGGCTCATCGAGGACTAGGAGATCCGGGTCCATCGCGAGGACGCCGGCGATGGCCACCCTCTTCTTCTCACCGCTCGAGAGCTGGTGGGGAGGGCGCCGCTCGAACCCCGTGAGGCCGACGTTCCGGAGGGCGGCCTCCACAGCCACCTGGACCTTCTCTTCGGGGAGGCCGAGGTTCGTCGGGCCGAAGGCGACATCCTGGTAGACTGTCGGGGCGATGATCTGCCGGTCCGGGTTCTGGAAGACGAAGCCGACCCTTCTCCGCAGCTCCCGCAGGGACCCGCCGTCATACCGGATCGGCTGGTTGTCGAAGAGGAGAAGACCTGAATCGGGCCGGAGCATCCCGTTGAACATGAGGAGGAGGGTGGACTTGCCGGCGCCGTTGGGCCCGACGAGGGCGACCTTCTCACCCCGCCGCACGTGGAAGCTGATCCCCCGGATCGCCTCCATGCCATGCGGGTACCGGTACCTGACATCCCGGGCTTCAAGGATGATATGGGTCATGCAGTCTCTCCTAGATGATGGTGATATTCCCGGTCGAGAGTACGATTGCGGACGATACAAGGAGGAATGAGGCCACGGTGAGGAGGGACTTCATCCCGACGGGCCGGATCTCCCCCGCCACCGCGAACTTTCCTGCATAGCAGCGGGCATCCATGGCCCGGATGAGATCCTCGCCGGCATCCCAGCTCCCGATAAACACGGCCCCGCACAGCATCGAGAGGGATCGCACCGACTCCCGGAAGGACGTGTACCCGAGGCGCATCCTCTGCGCCTGGTAGGCCTGGACGAACTGGTCCATGATCACGAAGATAGTGCGGTAGATCATCATCGCGAGATCCAGCACCGGCTCAGGGATCCGGCACTGGCGCATGACCAGGAAGAGATCGGTCATCGGGGTGGTGAGGGCGATGAAGATCAGGGCCGACATCCCCCCTGCCACCCGCGAGAGGACAAGGATACCTTCATTGATACTCCCCCGGGTGATGGAGAATGAGAGCCATGGGAGGGGGCTCCAGCTCCACAGGAGTTCACCTCCACCGGAGAGGAGGATGATGACGAGAGCACCCATGAGTGCGAAGGAGAAGGGCGCAAGGAAGAGCTCGCCATAGGTCCGCAGGTCGACCCGGGCGAGGAGGAGGATCCCCGTCGAGAGGAGGAGCGCGATGGCGAGGGGTGCGATGAAACTCTCGGACGAGAGACACAGGAATATGGCCCCGAGGGCCCCCGCGAGCTTCAGGTAAGGGTTCACCTCCCGCAGGCCGTTCTTCTGGGCGATATCCTCCAGGATCTCTTCATACATACAAGAAGCGCCTCAGGTCCGTTCCCTCTCCTGCTTCTGGAGCCCCTTCCAGTACCCGAAGAACCATCCGACGAAGATTCCCCCTACAGCCGCCTGGAGGGCGAAGAGGGCTGATTCGATCTCGCCGCTGGGGGGCACCCACTGCCATACCAGGGGGTGGAACTGTTCCTCGGGAATACCGGTTATTTTTGCGATCTGCGATGATCCGACCGTATCAGAGCCGGCAAATTCGGCATTCCCCACTCTCAGGAAGAGAGTACAGAAGGCAAGGATCGCAATGACTGCAAGGATCTCGAACCGGTACCTGCGCAGCATTCACGCATCCCTCCCTGCAGCCATGATCTTCCCCTCAGGGAAGACCTTCAGGCGGACCAAGATCCCGGGCCTGAGCTGGACGATGTACTTGAAGACCAGCACGAGAATGATCGACTCCAGGATGGCAAGGGGGACCTGCGTGATCGCGAAGATACCCATGAACACGACAAAGGAACTGCCCACGCCGCCAACCTGGGCAGGGTAGGCGAGTGCAAGCTCCAGGGATGTGGTGAAATACGTGAAGAGATCGGCAAAGGCAGCCGCAAGGAATACCGTGACATACAGGTTCACCGGGGTATCACGGAGCGCGCGATAGATCCCCCACCCGACCAGGGGGCCCACGATTCCCATGGATACCGTATTGGCGCCCATCGTTGACAGGCCGCCATGAGCAAGGAAAAGGGCCTGGAAGAGCAGCACGATTGCGCCGATAACTGCAGTTATCCATGGCCCGAAGGCAATTGCCGAGAGCCCTGTTCCCGTCGGGTGGGAGCAGCTGCCCGTGACCGAGGGGAGCTTCAGGGACGAGAGTATGAAGACGAATCCACCGGTCACACCGAGGAGGGGGAGGGCTTCGCGGTCTGCAGAGAGGACCTTTTTGAGCTGGTATACTCCAAGAGCCAGGCAGGGGAGGGCGACGAGCCACCAGACCACGCACCAGAATACCGGGAGGAACCCTTCCATGATATGCATTAGATCACCATAAACAACCTAACTTGTTTTAACAACTATAAAACTTGTTATACTAGAACCTCCCGATGAGCAGGGAGAAGAGCCTGGATCGGACAACAGGTGGACCGTCCGGTGTCCCGAGGGTGATCCGCTCGGCCGGGTAGCCCAGATCCTCGCAGAGGGCGATCGAGCAGGGGATCCCCGCCTTCTTCAGGGCTGATGAGAGATCCTTTACCGGGAAGGAGGGATCAGGGAGGATGAAGACGATCTTCCCCCGATGGACCTCCCCCACGGTCTCGGCAATGGCCTCCACGGCGTCCCGCCCATGCCCGTCCACCACCGCCACCCTCACCAGGGGCAGGCGGAGCCGGGCAAAGGCGACCTGGAGGGAAGAGATACCAGGGATCACCTCCCCGCCCCTGTCACCGAGCCCTGCGAGCATCGGGTCACCGGTCGAGAGGAGGACGGCATCGTCCGGAAGGTCCAAAGACGAGTAGTCCCGGATCTCGTGGATCTCGCAGGAACGGGGGAGGGCGCTCCGGGCGATCTCGATGGCACGGCGTGACCCATAGACCCGCCGCGCTCCCTTCAGGGCGAGGATGGCCTCCTCGGTGAGCATGCCGGGCCCGCACCCGACCCCGACGATCTTCATGGCGTGCCCCCGAGGACATGACCGCTCCTGTCGACGAGGACGACACGGACCCCGGGCATCCCGTGGTGGAAGGCTGCGAGGGAGGCCTCCACAACCTCCTCCCACCCGGCCCCCGCAAGGAGCTCCTCCACGGTGGCGCAACCCGTCCCTTCCAGGATACCGGGGTTGATCTCCCGGAGGATGAGGCCGGGGAGACCGCAGAGGATCGCCTCCCCCCGTGCCGCCTCAAGCGCCTCGCGGATCCTTCCCCCCACCAGGATCACTTCATGGTCGGGGAAGAGGAGCCGGGAGTAGCGGAGGCCGGTCCTGCCCGTGGTAAGGACGGGACAGGCTGCTGCCCGCACCCGTTCAAGGACTGATTCAACCAGGTGCTCGTCCCAGGGCTCCACGAACCCCGTGGTCCCCAGGATGGAGATCCCCCCCTCGATCCCGAGCCTCGGGTTGAGGGTCCGGGGCGCGATCTCGGCCCCACGGGGGATCCGGAGCATGACCGCTGCACCGTGGCAACCGGTCTCCTCCATAGCTTCCAGGGACACCTCAAAGATGCAGGAGAGGGCCGGCTTGCTCACTGCAGGTGACCCCTGCGAATACCTCGGGGTATCCCTTGCGTACCGGCCGATCCCCTCGCCGAAGTGGAGGGTGAGGTCGGCGGGAGATTCCAGAGCTCTCGCGATGAACTCGAGGCCGCCGGTTACATCAGAGGGGTGGTCGCCCGCGTCCTTCACGCACTCCCCCACGCCATCCCGGCCACGTGCAGGGAGGTCCACGGAGATCCCGCACGGGAGGGTGACGGAGACCCCATCCCCATCTCCAAAGAGGGAGAGGATCGCCGCTTTGCACGCCGCCGCTGCCGTTGTACCGGTGGTGAAGCCCCGCCGGAGCACGGTTCCATCCGCCGTGAGGAGGGCGAGGCCGCGTTCCACGTCGCCGAGCAGGGCGGGCGCCCTGCACGCCCTCACCCAGGCCTCGGGGTACTCGAAACCGGTCACAGGGTCCTTCATTGTCCGCTCTCGGCGATATAGACGGTGATGATCTCGTTCGCCGCAGCCACCGCGACCGGGCTCCCCCCCCGCGTTCCCTCGGTGGAGATCGAGGGGATCGGAAGAGTGCGGAGGAGCTCCTTGGACTCGGCGGCCTGGACGAACCCGACCGGAGTCCCGATGACGAGGGCCGGTTCACTCCCCTGGTCGATGAGCTCGCAGACGGCAAAGAGGGCCGAGGGGGCATTTCCCACAACGATGATGGCGCCATCCACACGCCCTTCGAGCGCGCAGACCCCTGCCGCGGTCCGGGTCGTCCCCTCTCGGGCAACGGGTGTACCGGCATCCAGGGCACAGAGGATGGGGCTTTGGTGCCCGGACTTCAGGATCCCGGCCTGGACCATCCGGATATCGGTGATGATCGTGGCGCTGCCCCGAAGTGCATCGAGGCCTGCCCTGACCGGGTTGTTCCTGAACCGGAGGAGGTTTGCCATGGCGAGATCACCGACGGCGATGGCGCACCGCTGCCGGATACAATCCTCGGGGGTCCGGTCCCCGATGGCTGCCCGGGCGATGGCCCTGCTCCTCCTCGATATCTCTCTTGCGGCCTCGGTCCTCGCGCCGGGGTCAATAAAAGTATTTTCTCTCATAGCCCCGGGGCGTGATGATCCCTTTCGCATCTTCTCCCTTCCTCCAGATCCTCGTCTCTCGCCCTCCGATAATGATCGTCGCATGCATGTCCGCCTCCTCGATCCTGTCTATAGCCTCCCCAAGGGTGGTGACGGTTACCTTCTCACCCTCGCGGTAGGCATCCTTCACGAACCCGACCGGCGTCCCCGGGGGCAGGTGCTCCATCGCGAGGGCGAGTGCAACCGCCAGGTGGTCCCTGCGTCCCCGGCTCCGGGGGTTGTACAGGACCAGGGGTACCCCCATCCGGAAGGCCAGGCCGAGGCGCCGCTCGATCTCCTCCCAGGGGGTGAGGAGGTCTGAGAGGCTGATCACCATGAAATCACCGGAGAGCGGTGCGCCGAGCCGGGAGGCTGCCGCCGTTGCAGCCGTCACCCCGGGCACCACCTCGACCGGGATCTCGATGCCCGAGTGCTCCAGGACCTCAAGCACGATCGAGGCCATGCCATAGACTCCCGGATCCCCCCCGCTCACCACCGCCACCGCCCGGGAGCACGCGAGCTCCACGGCCTGCCGGGCCCTCTCCACCTCCTTCCCCATGGAGGAGCGGATGATCTCCTTCCCGGGGAGGAGGGGGGCGATCTGGTCGAGGTAGACGCCGTTCCCGATGATGCAGTCTGCGCCGGCGATGACATCCCGCGCCCTCCCGGTCATCTGGTCCTGCCCCCCTGGCCCGATCCCGACGATGGAGAGTCTTCCCCCCTTCGGGGGAGGGGCACAACTCCGGTCAGCGTGCGATGGCAAGGGTCACCCCTCCATAATTCTTCTTTCCTGCCACAAGAACCCCCATCCTTGACAGGGCGAGGGCGCAGGGCTCGGCGACTCCTTTAAGGCCCAGAAGACCCGCACGGGAGGGGGTCGGCGCCGGCTGGGCACCAATTGCGGCATCGTCCAGGAAGACCAGGTTTCCCCCCAGGGCCTCAACAGCTCCGATGAGCCCCTTCTCGTTCATCTTCCGGATCGTGGTCGCGTAGGCAAAGACGTCACCCGGGGAGATCCCCCCGGCGGAGAGTCCTTCCCTGATGGCGGGGAGGATCAGATCCGCTGAAAGCCCCCTGCGGCATCCCAGTCCCACGGCGTACTCCCCGCGCCGGAGGAGGACCGAGACCTTCGGGCCGGCGATGACGATGCCCGGCCCCACGACGGGGAAGACCGGGACCTCCCCGTCCAGGATCGCGGCATTCACCGCCCGGGTGGAAGGGGGGTTGAGGATCCCGCTGCCCTTCTCCTCGGCGATGGCTTCGACGGACATCTTTCCAAGGGTCTCGGTCGCGGTGGTGATGATCGGCCGTATCCCTATCTCTCCGAGGGACCGGGCGATCCGGTTTGCCCCGTGGTGCCCTCCTGCGATCGGGATGGCCCAGGCGAGGTCCGGGCTCACCACGACCACCGCAGGGTCCTGCCATTTGTCCTTGAGGAGCGGAGCGATGGACCGGACAACGATCCCTGCCGACATGACCGCCACAATTCCCCGGTATGTCGAAAAGGCAGATTTGAAGGCCTCCGGTCCGTAGGGGATCACCTCGGCCCCCAGGTGGCGGCCGATCCTCTCCGCCTTCTTCATGAACCGGGGGAGGGCGATGACGCAGGTGCCGTTCATGGGTAGAGGTGCGACCTCCTGAACCCCGAGGTCCGGGGCTCCACCACCTTCCCGATGATGATGAGGGCGGTCTTCTGGATGCCGGCCTCCTCTGCCTTCTTCCCGATATCTGCAACCGTCCCCTTCACCACCTTCTCGTCACCCCACGACGCATGGTACACCACGGCAGCGGGGGTCTCCGGCGGGCAGCGGAGCTTACCTACCACATCGGAGATCCTATCTCCTCCCAGGAAGATGGCCAAGGTTGCCCCGAGGAGCGAGAGGTCCGGGATCCGGTCCTCTTCGAGGGTCTCGCCGGCTGGGCGGGTGATGACCAGGGACTCCGAGACCCCCTTGAGGGTGAGCTGGGTCCTGAGCGCCGCGGCTGCGGCGAAGAGGGAGGAGACGCCCGGCACTACCACGGAGGGGACCCCGCGGTCCTCGAGGGCCAGGATCTGCTCGATCATTGCCCCGTAAAGGGAGGGATCCCCGCTGTGGAGCCGGACCACCTTCTTTCCCCCCTTTGCCGCCTTCTCGAGCCGGGAGATGATCTCCGCATGCGTCATCCCGTGGCTGTCCAGCTTCTCGGCCGCCCGCGACCGTTCCACGAGATCCCGGTTCACCAGGGAACCCGTGTACAGGAGAAGGTCGGCGCTCTCGACGAGCGACCACCCCTTTACCGTGATGAGGCCGGGATCCCCCGGGCCCGCCCCGACAAAGAAGACCGGATCCATTTCACCGCCCCGCAAAGAGGATAGAGAGGTAGGTGCTCGACTCAGGGAGCTGATCCCGATAGACCTGCTCCCCATCCAGGAACATCCGCTCCACGAGGACGAACTCGCGGAAGCCCTCCTTTGCGAGGCGTTCGGCCTCCTCACGGGGGTGCCGCACCTTGAGGAGGATCCTGCCCATCTCCCCGCTCCCGTCCGAGACCGAAAATCCGCCAGTGAGGGTGATACCGGCAACCGAGGCGAAGGCGGTGATGGCGGAGATCCCGGGGACCGTTGTGCACGGGATCCCGGGGTACCTCTCCCGGATCACGGCAGCGAGCCGGGAATAGGTGGAATAGACATTCGGATCCCCGAGGAGGGCAAAGACCGCGAGCCCTTCCCCGGCCACCTGTGCGATCCTCTCCGCCGACTCCTCGACGGCCTGCTTGACCGCCGCCTCGTCATCGGTCATCGGGAAGGGGAGCACCTCCGCTTCCCGGTAAGGCGCCACGAGGTTCTGCGCGATACCCCCGGGAACAAAGACGGTGTCTGCCTCCCTGAGAAGCCGGACTGCCCGGAGGGTGAGGAGCTCGGGATCGCCCGGCCCGAGGCCCAGGCCTACGAGCATGGATCTTCACCCCCGACGACGAGGTAGACCGGGTTTGCGGGGACGAACATGGTCCCCCCGGCGAGGTCGCGGGACCGGGCCACCTGGATGAGGAGGGACTCCCGGAAGATGCCCAGCCTTCGCATCGTGGAGACCGCTTCCCCGAGGGTCTCGATACGGACGCAGGAGACCACCATCCTCCCCGTACCTGTTGCGGCGAGGGCCGCGATGACCGCGGAGATATTCCTCGAGCCCCCGATGAAGGCCCGCTCAGGTGCGGGCCGGCCATCGAGGATACCGGGGGCCTCCCCCTCCAGGAAGCGGATGTTCACCACCCCTGCGGCACCGGCCTGCTCCCGGGCGTAGGCGATGGACTCGGGGCGGCGGTCGATGGCATAGACCTCCCGGACAAAGGGTGCCGCGGCGATGCTCACCTTGCCCGAGCCGCAGCCGATGTCGGCAAAGATCCCGCCGGGGCGGAGGGCGAGCTTCTGGAGTGCCACGGCCAGGACCTCATCGGCGGTAGAACCCGCGGTGGGCTTCATGATCCACAAGTAATTTTGTGTTAAAGTATATTTTATTGATTATTCATTCCGGCCCGGGCAGCCGTGCACCCTCACGAGTACATGTCTTCAGTCGAAGATCGACTGATGTCGATCTTCTCCACGACCGGCCACCCTCACGGGTGCCCGATCGTAATCCCAAGACCTTTTACCCCTGCAGGGGATATATAGGAGGTATCCTTTGTATGGCGAGCCCGATATCCACCATCACACCCGAGAGCGAGCGCGCGGAGATCGCGGGATGGGTCCACGAGGTGCGGGACCTCGGTGGCCTCACCTTCTGTCTTATCCGTGACCGGACCGGCATCGTGCAGGTCACGGTGAACCGGAAGAAGGCGCCGGCACCGGTCCTCGAAGCCCTCTCCCGCCTCTCCCGGGAGTCGGTGGTACGGATCGAGGGCACGGTCAAGGCCATCGCGAAAGCGCCCGGGGGCCGTGAGATCGTCCCCGAGCGGTTCGAGATCCTCTCCCCGGCCGGGTCCCCCCTCCCCCTCGATGTGGTGGAGAAGGTGCCGGCCGAGCTCGACACCCGGCTGGACTCCCGGTTCCTTGACCTCCGGAGGCCGCGGGTCGCCGCGGTCTTCCTCATCCGATCTGCCGTCACGGGGGCGGCCTGGGAGTTCCTCTCCTCCCGGGGTTTCGTGAACATCGCCACCCCGAAGCTCGTGGCGGCGGCGACCGAGGGGGGTACCGACCTCTTCCCGGTCGCCTACTTTGAGAAGGAGGCCTTCCTCAACCAGAGCCCCCAGCTCTACAAGCAGATGATGATGGC